>NZ_CEEDMM010000020.1:27408-34280 GCF_979255995.1 Agrococcus sp. AC640b | reverse complement strand
GTGCCGACCCCGCAGACGGGGTCGGCATGCCGCTCAGCGACGCATCTCGCCAGGCTCGTGCGCGATGCTGGGGCGCATGCGAGTCACGGATGCGGTGGAGCGAGGCGCATGGCTGCGCGACCGGATGGGCGCGTGGGCGACAGTCGCCGGCGTCGCGGGCACGGGGTTCGCGCGGTACGCACGCGTGCTGCACCCCGTCCGCGCCGACCGGCTCGACCTCACGACCACCGACCGCTGGGGATCGCACCCGGTCGTCGAGCAGGCGACGTGGCCGTGGCGCGAGGTCGCAGCCCGAGGCGGCAAGGTCATGCACCCGCTCGTGCAGTGGGGGCGGATCAGCGACGGCGAGCGGTCGCTCGAGCTCCCCGATGGATGGCGGGCGGGTCAGAGCCGTGTCGGCTGGCTCGACCCCGTGCTCCTCGCGGCGCTCACGCCGCACCTCGCAGCCGAGACGGCCACGCCCGACGACGTGCTCGCCGGGATCTGGGTCGGCTTCGGCATCCCCGTCACGACCTTCTTCACGATGTTCGACGACGGAGCACCCTCCGAGGTCGACCGCGAGGGGCTCGCGCGGCTCCGCCAGGACAGCGAGCGGCACACGATGGCCGCCTACGCACCGGAGTACCTGCGGGCCCGCGAGCACGGGCCGCAGCTCGAGCTCCCGGACCGCGAGCACGTGCTGCTCGAGACGTCGCTCGCCGAGCTCGCCGATCCTCGATGGGGATTCGACGCCGGGATCGGCTGGCAGGAGGGGCATGAGCCGCATCCCGTGCCGCAGCTGCTGTGGCCCGAGGATCACGCGTGGGTGGTCGCGACCGAGATCGACTGGGACTCGACGATCGTCGCCGGCCCGTCTGCGCTCATCGACGCCGTGCTCGCCGACCCCGCCTTCGAGGCCTTCGAGGTCTCGGCGGACGCGGACCTCTCGTGGGACGGCGACGCCGTGAACCGCTGATCGGCCGTGCCTCGTCGCCCGCGTGTCGGGGCGCTCCTCCGTCCGCCCCTCCAGCGGAGACGCACCTCCCCACCCGCCCTTCGAGGTGCGCGCGAAGATCGCCCCTTGAGGTGCGAGCGCAACGAGCCTCGAACGGGGCACCACCACCGCGACCCCGAGCACCAGTGCATCCAGCACCCTTCGAGGCTCGCTTCGCTCGCACCTCAGGGAGCGGGCAGGGGACGGCTTCGCTCGCACTCGGGGAGAGCGCGACTCACGCGCGGTCGTGCAGCGTCACGTGGTAGCCGTCGGGGTCGGTGAAGGTGAAGGTGCGGCCGAACGGGCCGTCGATCGGCGCCGCGACGATCGGGTGCCCGTCGGCGGCGAGCCGATCGTGGATGGCCTGCACGCCGGTGGCGTGGAACCAGATCGCGACGCCGATGCCGGGCTGTGCGACGGCGTCGAGATCGGCGCCGGGCACGACGTCGCGCAGCGCGAACGCGATGGGCGTCGTCTCGAAGACGACGGCGTGCGGCGGGCCTGCCTGGGCGCGGACGAGGCCGAGGTAGCGCTCGTAGAACGCCTGCGAGGCGGCGAGGTCGCGGGCCTGCAGGGAGAGGAAGTCGGGGCCGGTGGCGGGCATGATGTACTCCGATCGTGTGTCAGTCTTCTGACACGCCTCACCGTATGTCAGAATGCTGACATGAGTCAAGACCGGGCGGGCATCGACCTCGAGACGTCGCTGGGCTACCTGCTGAAGGAGACCTCGAGCGCCTTGCGCGTCGCGATGGAGGGCGTGCTGCGTACGCTCGGCATGACCGTGACCCACTACTCGTGCCTCGAGCTGCTCGCGCAGCGCCCCGGCATGTCGACCTCGCAGCTGGCGCGCGGCGCGTTCGTGACGCGGCAGTCGATGCACGTGCTGCTGCAGGCTCTCGAGCGCGACGGCCTCGTGACGCGACCCACCGAGGATCGCGTCGGCAAGGCCATCCCCACGCAGCTCACGGCGCTCGGCAGGCGCAGCCTCGAGGAGGCGAGCTTCGCGGTGCGCTCGGTCGAGGCGCGCATGCTGGGCGGCATGACGAACGACGAGCAGGCGCAGGCGTTCGCAGCCCTGCAGCGCATGCTGCACGCGCTGCAGGGAGGCGGGACCGCGGGCCCCTCCTCCTAGGCGGCGTCGCGCTCGTCGGCGACGGGCGCCATCGCGAGCCCCGCCAGGTGCGAGAGCCGGTCGAGCGCATCCTGCGCGGTGCGCATCGACGCGGCGTCGTCGGCTCGGTAGGCGATGTCGAGCGCGGTCGTCCAGGCCCGCAGCGAGTCGATGATGCCGCGGCGATAGGCGACGAGTCCGATGGTCGTGTGCATGGTCCACCTCCACGAGGCGCAGCAGCCTCGCTCGTGTGCGGACGACCGCCCCGTGCGCACCACGCTACGACGCGGGCGTTTCGGGGTCGTTGCCGGCGCGAGAAGGCTGCGCGTCGGGTGCGATCTCGCGGCCGCGCCCGCAGCCGACGATGATGGAGGCATGACCGCGCCCAAGCCCTCCGTCCTGTTCGTCTGCGTGCACAACGCCGGCCGCTCGCAGATGGCCGCCGGCTACGTGCGCGCGCTCGCGGGCGACCGCATCGAGGTGCGCTCCGCAGGCTCGATGCCCGCCGAGCAGATCAACCCCATCGCCGTCGCCGCGATGGCGGAGGAGGGCATCGACATCACGGCCGAGCAGCCGAAGGTGCTCACCACCGAGGCCGTGCAGGCCTCGGATGCCGTCATCACGATGGGCTGCGGCGACGCATGCCCGTTCTTCCCAGGCAAGCGCTACGAGGACTGGGTGCTCGAGGATCCCGCGGGGCAGGGCATCGAGGCCGTGCGGCCCATCCGCGACGCGATCCGCGCACGCGTCGAGGCACTCGTCGCCGACCTCGCGCCTCGCGACGGGCGCTGAACCCCCGGAATCCTCGCACCGCAGATCTCGGCGGGCATGGCGAGTCCCTACTCCTCTAGGGTCTCGCGCACAACGTTGGAGGCTTCCACCCTCGGCCCGGCGTCGTGCCCGACCGTACGGTCGAACGAGGTGGGCGGATCGTCGAGCGTCGCTCGCGACGCCACCGTCGTTCCAATGGGGGAGCTCCACATGGTCATGCCTTCCGTCTCCGGGGAGGGTCGGCGCAGCCGACGCTCCCTCCGCACCCGACTCGCTGCGATGGGGGTGTCCCTCGCGATCGCAGGCTCGGCCGCGCTCATCGCTGCGCCCGCCGCCTCCGCCGTCGAGCAGGACTTCTCGGTCACGAGCCCCGCGAACCTGTCCGCCGTCGACTCGACGACGCCCACGTTCTCTGGCCTCGGCACCACCGGCAGCACCGTCACCCTGACGTACAGCGGTCAGCAACTCGCGAGCTACACCGCGGGCACTGCCACCGTCGATGACGCGGGCGCCTGGTCGACGGGGCCGACGAGCTTCGCGTCCGCGAACCCCGGCGAGACCGAGAACCGCGTGCGCGTCACGGAGATCACGCCCGGCGGCGTCGAGACCGTCTTCTTCGTCACGATCACGTTCCCGACGGCGCCCGTGGCCGCAGCGGGCGTGTTCGAGCTCGACTCCCCGCTGGACGGCGAGACGCGCGACGACTTCCTGAACATCGTGCACTTCACGGGTCGTGGCGACCCGGGCAACCTCATCACCGTGCGCTACTTCGACGGCCGCGGCGGCCTCGCGGAGGCCGGCGTCGGCGAGGTGACCGCGGGGGGCACGTTCGACGTCTTCGCCACGTTCCGGGACCTCCCCGCCGGGCAGATGTTCGCGAACACGTTCACGGCCCAGACGACCCAGGACGGCGCCTCGGTCGCACGTGAGATCGGGCGCACGATCTTCTTCGCGCAGGCTCCCGTCGAGGCTGCACCGTTCCGCGTCCTGACGCCGCAGAACGGCGCGACGGTCGACTCGATCACGCCCGAGTTCACCGGCACCGGCCTTGCGGGCGACACCGTGACCCTGACCTACGGCGGCCAGGCACTCGGCACCTACGTGGCGGGCACCACGACCATCGAGGCCGACGGCACGTGGACCATCCCGACGACGGACTTCTCGGACGCGAACTTCGGCGAGACCGAGATCCGCGTCTCGGCAGAGGCGACGGGCCCCAACGGCGAGTCGCGCCCGGGCGGGGTCTTCGTGAACATCGTCCTGCCCGAGGCTCCAGCGGTGCAGATCGACTTCACGCTCGAGACCCCCGAGGAGGGTGCGACGATCGCGAACCCGCGTCTCGGCGTCGCCTACGTCGGCACCGGCGAGGCTGGCAACACGATCGTCGTCGAGTACTTCGACGGTCAGGGTGGCCTCGCGGTGGCCGGCACGGGCACGGTCGAGGACGACGGCACCTTCGAGGTCGTCGCGTACTTCGACGACCTGCCCGCCGAGCAGCTGTTCGCCAACACGTTCACGCAGCAGGAGGACGCAGATGGCGAGCGAGTCGCGGCTGAGATCGGACGCGACATCGTCTTCGGCATCGCTCCCGTCGCGACACCCCTCGCAGCACCGACGCTCGACGAGCCGGTCGTGGACGGCAGGACCGTGACCTTCTCGGGCACGGGCCTCCCCGGCGCCACCGTGGAGGTGTCGGCCGTGAACGCCGTGCCGCCGGTCGCAGCCGACGCCTCGGCGGCCATCCCCGCGGAGGGCGGCGTGCTCAGCGCGACCGTCGAGGAGGACGGCACGTGGACGGTCTCGGACACGTTCGAGCCCGGTGACTACATCGCGACCGCGACGCAGTTCACCGGCGACGCCGCAGACCGATCCGCGACGACCGACGCGCGGACGTTCACGGTCGCAGCAGCCGTCGCGCCGAACCCGACTCCCGGTCCGGGTGCTCCTGGCACGCCGGGTGCGGGTGCGGGCGGCGGCCAGGGCTCGCTGCCGGTGACGGGCTTCGACGCCTCGGCGCCGCTGCTCGCGATGGCGATGCTGCTCATGCTCGGCGGCGCAGCGGCGCTCGTCGCTCGTCGGGGGCGCGTCGTCACCGAGCGCTAGCCTCGGCGTCCACGGGTCGGCCCCCGCGTCATCGACGCGGGGGCCGACCCTTCGTCGCGTCCGCCCGCGCCTCGAGGTGCGAGCGAAGCGTGGTGCGTTCGGCGCACATCGCAGGGTGGCCCACTCCGTGTTTCCGACGCGTTAAACCTTCATTGCTTCGTGAAACTTCTGAAGGAAATGCTTGACCGGCGACGATCCGCGGGCGTCTACTTGCTCTCCAACGGCACTCGACAGCCAGCACCTCGTCGGGCGTCGCCGCATCCCACGGCACCAGGAGACACCCATGAAGCGCTCGAGACTCGCGCTCGCGGCAGCCATCACGGCATCCGCGCTCGCCATCACCGCCTGTTCGGGAGGGGGCGGCGACACCGACGCCGCCGCCTCCGAGAACGCCATCACGTACGGCGTCACCGACCCCCAGCTGCTCACGCCCGGTCGCCAGTCGATCGCGTTCGACCTCAACATGGCGGTGTGGTCGCCGCTGACGTTCCTCAACAACGACGGCTCGCTCGACTACATCCAGGCCGAGTCCGTCGAGTCCGACGACGCGACGACCTGGACGATCGCGCTGCGCGACGGGTGGACCTTCCACGACGGCACCCCCGTGACCGCGCAGTCGTACGTCGACTCGTGGAACGCCGTCGCCTACGGCCCGAACGCCATGGAGAACTCCGGCCAGCTCGCGAACATCGTCGGCTACGCCGACCTCAACCCCGCAGAGGGCGAGCCGGCGACCGAGGAGATGTCGGGTCTCGAGGTGGTCGACGACCTCACGTTCACCGTCACGCTCACGGGCCCCGACGGGCAGTTCCCGCTGCAGATCACGCAGGCGATGACCGCCTTCTTCCCCATGCCCGAGTCGGCGCTCGACGACCTCGACGCCTACAACACCCACCCGATCGGCAACGGCCCGTTCGAGATGGTCGACGACTACGTCGAGAACGAGACGATCGTCGTCACCGCCTACGAGGACTTCGCAGGCGACGAGCCCACGATCGACCAGATCTCGTTCGTGCCGTACACCGACGAGGCCACCGCCTACACCGACGTGCTCGCAGGCAACCTCGACGTCAACGGCGTGCCCGCCAGCCGTCTCACGCAGGCCGAGGGCGACTTCGGCGACCGTCTCTACTCGTTCGAGGCGCCCGGCATCTCGTTCCTCGGCCTGCCGCTGTGGGACGAGCGCTACCAGGACGTGCGCGTGCGCCAGGCCATCTCGATGGCGATCGACCGCGAGACGATCATCGACGTCGTCTACGGCGGCACCTACGAGCCCGCGACGGCGTGGACGCCGACGATCGAGCCCGGCACGCCAGAGGGCATCTGCGCCGAGTTCTGCGAGTACGACCCCGAGGCTGCCGCCGCGCTGCTCGAGGAGGCAGGCGGCTTCGAGGGCACCATGGAGATCTACTTCCCCGGTGGCGGCGGCCTCGACCCGCTGTACGAGGCGATCGCCAACCAGCTGCGCCAGAACCTCGGCATCGACGCCTCCGCGAGCCCGTCGTCGGACTGGGCCGAGTTCCTCGCCACCCGCACGGCGGGCGACGTCGACGCCCCGTACTTCAGCCGTTGGGGCGCGCTGTACCCGAGCCAGCAGGCCACGCTGCGCGTGTTCTTCATCGAGGGCGGCGGATGCGACAACTGCATCCCCTACTACGACGCCGACGTGGCGGCCGCGATGGCCGCCGCCGACGCCGACACCTCAGGCGACGGCACGGCGTACGCCGCCGTGCAGGAGCTCATCCAGGCCGAGTTCCCTGCGGTGCCGCTGTTCAACGAGACGTACTCGTACGTGACGAGCGAGCGCATCGCCGACCTCGTCACCTCACCGGTCGGCAACCCGACCCTGCGGGAGATCGTGCTCGCCGACTGACGCGAGCGACGACCCCGTCCGGCGGGGCGGCCCACCAGGGC
>NZ_CEEDMM010000020.1:0-27398 GCF_979255995.1 Agrococcus sp. AC640b | reverse complement strand
CTGGTGGGCCGCCCCGCCGGACCCCGCAGGCAGCAGGGCCGCAGCGCACAGCCGCAGCCCGCCGCACCACAGGAGAGCACCGACGTGACCGACACCGCCACCACCGCAGCACCCGGCACCCTCGACGACGCCATCGCCAGGGCGAGGCGCGTCCGCGACGTGCACGACTTCCCCACCGTCGACGCCCTGCTGGCCGACTTCGAGAGCCTCGCCGCCGAGCACCCCGACCTGGTGCGCGCCCAGCGCATCGGCACCTCCAGGCTCGGCGAGCCCATCCACTCGTACGCGATCGGCTCCGGCCCGCGCCAGCTCGTGCTCGTCGGCGGCGTGCACCCCAACGAGCCCATCGGCTTCCGCACCCTCCAGCACCTCGCCCGTGAGCTCGTCGCCGACGCGGACCTCCGCGCGGCGCACGACGCCACCTGGCACCTCGTGCCGTGCATCGACCCCGACGGCACCCGCCTCAACGAGGGCTGGTTCGCGAACCCCGAGGATCGCGTGCACTACGCGCGCCGCTTCTACCGTCCCGCTCCCGACGAGCAGGTGGAGTGGTCGTTCCCGTTCGCGCACAAGGACGCCTGGTTCGACCGCGTCATGCCCGAGACGCAGGCGCTCATGCGCCTCATCGACGCCACGAGCCCCGACCTGCTCGTCGGCCTGCACAACGCCGAGCTCGGCGGCGTCTACTACTACGTCACGCGCCTCCTCGACGGGCTCGTGGATGCGCTGCACGCCATCCCCGCAGCGCTCGACCTGCCGCTCGACGCCGGCGAGCCCGAGGCCCCCGACCTCGAGCAGCTCGCGCAGGCCGTGTTCCGCTCGCCCCTGTCGCGCGAGCACTACGACTACCTCGAGGACCTCGGCCTCGACCCGGCGACGGAGGTCGGCGGGGGCGGATCGGCCGACTACATCGAGCGCCACGGCACGTTCGGCCTCGTCGCCGAGCTGCCGTACTGGTCGCACCCTGACGCGACCGACACCTCCGGCAGCGGCCGCGCCTACCGCGACGTCATCGCCGAGAAGGCCGCGGCCCTCACCGAGCTCGGCGCCGTGCTGCAGGCGGCGCTCGACGCCGCGCTGCCCGACCTGCCCGTCGAGACGCCGTTCCTGCGCGCCTCGCGCGCGTTCGTGCCCGCCATGGGGCACATCGGCACGTCGGAGGCCGCGCGCCTCGATCGCATCGACGACGGGCGGGAGGCGACGGTCGCGGAGGTGTTCTCGAACGTCGACGTCGTGCGCTGCTTCCGCCTGCGCTTCGGCGGCATCCTGCTGCGCGCGATCGACGCGGAGGTGCAGGCCGGCACGGCCCCTGCGGGGCTGCGGCGCGTGCGCGAGCGCCTCGCGAGCCAGTACGAGGCGTGGTGCGACGAGGCCGCGTCGCTCGAGGGCCTCACGGCGCTGCCGATCGCGAACCTCGTGGGCGTGCAGGTGGCCTCGACGCTCGCTGCGTCGTCGCTGCTGCTCGCCGCATCCCGCGCGGACGGCGCAGCCTCCGAGGGCACCGCATGATCCGCGCCGTCGGTGCGCGGCTGCTCGAGCTCGCCATCGTGTTCGTCGGCGTCACGTTCATCATCTACGCGATGGTGTTCTCGCTGCCAGGCGACCCGATCGCGGCGCTCGGCGGCGACCGACCGCTGCCCGACAACGTCGTGGCGCAGATCCGCGCGCAGTACCACCTCGACGACCCGCTGTGGCTGCAGTACCTGCGCTACCTCGGCAACCTCTTCACCGGCGACCTCGGCACGACCTTCCAGGGCGCGTCGGTCGCGGCGCGCATGGAGGCGCGCTGGCCCGTCACCATCACCCTCGCCCTCACGGCGTGGGCGATCGAGGTCGTCGTCGGCGTGACGCTCGGCCTCGTCGCCGGCCTGCGCAAGGGCACCCTGCTCGACCGCTCGCTGCTCGTCGGCACCATCCTCGCCACCTCGATCCCCGTGTTCGTCGTCGGCTCGGCAGCGCAGCTCATCTTCGGACTGCGACTGGGATGGTTCCCCATCGCAGGCACGGGCGACGGCTGGCCGACGTCGTACCTGCTGCCCGCGATCGTCATCGCACTGTTCGGCCTCGCCGCGACCGCACGCCTCACGCGCGGCTCCGTCATCGACACGATGCAGTCGGACTTCGTGCGCACCCTCGTCGCGAAGGGACTGCGTCGCCGCGACATCGTCGGCGTGCACGTCATGCGCAACTCCGTCGCGCCCGTGCTCACGTTCCTCGCGATCGACCTGGGATTCCTGCTCGGCGGCACCGTCGTCATCGAGGCGATCTTCAACCTGCCTGGCATCGGGCAGATGCTCTTCGAGGGCATCCGCACCCACGAGGGCCCGACGGTCGTGGGCGTCTCGACCGCGCTCATCCTGATCTTCCTCGCGACGAGCCTCGTCGTCGACCTCATCAACTCCGCTCTCGACCCGAGGATCCGCGCATGACCGGCGCCGTCGCCCCCGTCGACCTCCCCATCGCGACCATCGGGCAGCGCGGCGTGTGGGCGTCGCTGCGCAAGCGGCCCGTGTTCTGGATCTGCTCGGCCGTGCTGGCCCTCCTCGTCGTCGTCGCGCTGCTGCCCGGCGTCTTCGCAGGCCTCTTCGGCCAGCCCGACCCGCGCGCATGCCAGCTGGGCGACTCGGCGCAGCCGCCCAGCAGCACCCACGTGTTCGGCACCGACCTGCAGGGCTGCGACATCTACGCGAACGTCATCCACGGCACGAGCACGTCGATCTTCATCGGCGTGCTCACGACGGCGCTGTGCCTCGGCATCGCCGTCGTGCTCGGCACGATCGCAGGCTACGTCGGCGGCATCGTCGACCGCATCGTGTCGCGCCTCACCGACGTGTTCCTCGGATTCCCGTTCCTGCTGGGCGCGATCGTCGTGCTCAACAGCGTCGGCGACCGCTCGCCCGTCGTGCTCGCCCTCGTGCTCGCGTTCTTCTCGTGGCCGACGATGGCGCGCCTCGTGCGCGGCGCCGTCCGCGGCGTCAAGGGCACCGAGTACGTGCAGGCGGCGCAGGCGATGGCGATCCCCGACTCCCGCATCCTGCTGCGCCACGTCGTGCCGAACTCCATCGGCCCCGTCATGGCGATCGCGGCGACCATGGTCGGATCGGTGATCGTCGCCGAGTCGACGCTCACCTTCCTCGGCGTCGGCCTGCAGTCCCCCTCGATCTCGTGGGGCCTGCAGCTGTCGAACGCGCAGGCGTACTTCTCCTCCGCACCCCACATGCTGCTCTTCCCGAGCCTCTTCCTCTCCATCACGGTGCTCGCCCTCATCACCCTCGGCGACATCCTCCGCGACGCACTCGACCCGAAGGGACGACGATGACCCACACCGAGGACATGACCGCCACGACCACGCCCGACACGGCGGTCGAGACGACCGCCGACCACACCCCGAAGGGAGCCGCGAAGGCTGCGGCGATCCGGGATGCGCTCGCCTACGTCGAGCGCTGGGTCGCCTTCCAGGGCGAGCTGCTGGGCACGCCGGGCATCCAGGTCGCCGTGCGGCACAAGGGCGAGCTGCTGCTCGACCTGGCGTGGGGCGTCGCCGACGTCGAGACGCAGACGCCGCTCACGACCGACCATCTCTTCCGCATCGCGTCGCACTCGAAGACGTTCACGGCGACCGCGGCGATGCAGCTCGTCGAGGACGGCGCGCTGCGCCTCGACGACACGCTCGAGCAGTGGGTGCCGGCGCTGGCGGGCTCTGGCCTCGCCACCGTGACGGTGCGCGAGCTGCTCGGCCACCAGGCGGGCGTCATCCGCGACGGCTCCGACGCGAACTACTGGCAGCGCGGCGGTGGCGTCTTCCCCGACCGCGACGCGATCGTCGCGATGGCGCAGGCCGAGGGCGTCGTGTTCGAGACGAACGAGCACTTCAAGTACTCGAACATCGGCTACTCGCTGCTCGGCCTCGTCATCGAGGGCGCGTCGGGCATGTCGTACGCCGAGTTCGTCGCCGACCGCATCACGGGGCCGCTCGGCGTCACGAGCATGGGGCCCGAGTGGGTCGCGGAGCGCGACGGCGAGTTCGCCAGCGGCCACACGGGTCGCACGCGCGCGACCGACGCCCGGCACCGCATCCGCCACGTCGACACGGCGGCGATGGCGCCCGCGACGGGCTGGTTCGCGACCGCCGCCGACCTCACCGCATACGGCTCGGCGCACGCGTTCGGCGACGAGACGCTCGTGTCGGATGCGTCGAAGCGTCTGCTGCAGCGCCCCGAGTCGCCCGTGACCCACGCGGGCGTCACGCGCCACTACGGCCTGGGATTCGACGTCGAGACCATCGGCTCGCGCGAGGTCGTCGGCCACTCGGGCGGCTACCCCGGCCACATCACGCGCACGTGGATCGACCCGAAGGACGACCTCGTCGTCTCGGCGCTCACGAACGCGATCGACGGCCCCGCCGGCACGATCGCGACGGGCGTGCTGGCCATCGTCGACCTCGCGCTCGCGCTCGCCGAGGAGGTCGAGGCCGACCCGTCGGTCGCGGTGCCCGAGACGATCGCCGCCGAGCTGGAGGGGCGCTTCGCGAACCTGTGGAGCGTCGAGGACGTCGTGCCGCTCGGCGGCCGCCTCGTGATCCTGGCACCCAAGGCACCCGAGCCCGCCGGGTTCGTCGTGCGGCTGCGCGTGACCGACACGGCCGACTCGCTCGCGACCGACGAGGTCGCGGGGTTCTGGGCGACCGGCGAGCCGGCCGTCTTCGGTCGCGACGCATCCGGCGCCGTCGAGACGCTCACGACGAGCGGCATGACGAGCTGGCGCATCGACGTGTGGCGCGACGCGCTCGCGTCCGGCGACCTCGCCGGCGCGCTGCCTAGGGTGTCGTTGTGACCGACGCCGACACGACCGCCGCCTCCCCCTCCGACGCCGCAGACTCGACCGACTCCGAGTCGATCGATCCCCGCGAGCGCATGCCGATGGAGGTCGACGAGCGCATGCGCCGGTTCATCGAGGACTTCGCGTACGCGTGGGGCACGGCCGGCAACCCCCGCATGGACGGCCGCGTGCTCGCCCTGTTCATGGTCGTCGATGCCCCGCTGCTCTCGTCGGCGCGCATCGCGCATCTGCTGCACGCATCCGCGGGCGCGGTGTCGATGGCGACGCGGTCGCTGCTGAGCATCGGGTTCATCAAGCCCGTGTCGCTGCCCGGCGATCGCAGCCACTACTTCCGCGTCGAGGACGACGTGTGGGGCTCGTTCCTCGCCGGCGAGCGCGAGTCGCTGCGGCGCATCGAGTCGACGCTCGCCGAGGGCATCGCAGCGCTCGACCCGCAGGGCGACGGCCCGCGCACGCGGCTCGAGAACGCCCGCCGCTACTTCGCGTGGCTGCCAGGGCGGCACCGCGAGATCCTCGCCGACTGGCAGCGCTACCGCGACGAGGTCGACGCCGAGCACGGATCCGAGGAGGAGCACCGATGAGCGAGCCGCTGCTGCAGGTCGACGACCTGCGCGTGGAGTTCCGGGTCGGCGACGACGTCGTGCCCGCGGTGCGGGGCGCGTCGTTCACGCTGCACCGTGGCGAGGTGCTGGCGCTCGTGGGCGAGTCGGGCTCGGGCAAGTCGGTGTCGGCGCTGTCGCTCGTGGGGCTGCTGCCCGACACGGCGACGGTCACCGGCAGCGCGCGCCTCGGCGACGACGAGCTCATCGGCATGCCGGAGGGGCGGATGCGGCAGGTGCGCGGCGACCGCATCGCCGTCGTGTTCCAGGATCCGACGAACGCCCTCGACCCCGTCTTCACGATCGGGTTCCAGATCGGCGAGATGCTGCGCAGGCATCGCCCGTCGATGTCGCGCGCCGAGCGGCGCGAGCGCACGCTCGAGCTGCTGCGCATGGTGGAGCTGCCCGATCCCGAGCAGCGCATCCGCTCGTACCCGCACCAGCTCTCGGGCGGGCAGGCGCAGCGCGTGATGATCGCGATGGCGCTGTCGTGCGACCCCGAGCTGCTCATCGCCGACGAGCCGACGACCGCGCTCGACGTGACGGTGCAGCGAGAGGTGCTCGACGTCATGCGGCGGCTGCAGCAGCGCACGGGCACGTCGATCCTGCTCATCACGCACGACATGGGCGTCGTCGCCGACATGGCCGACCGCGTCGTCGTGCTGCGCCGCGGCATCGTGGAGGAGACGGCCGACGTGCAGGCGCTGTTCGACGCGCCGCAGGCGGCGTACACGCAGGAGCTGCTCGCGGCGGTGCCGCAGCTGGGCTCGCCCGCGCGCCCGGCGCCCGCCGCGTCGGAGCCGGTGCTCGCGATCCGCGACCTCGTCGTGGAGTACAAGGTGCGCCGCGGCGTCGTGCGCGCCGTCGACGGCGTCTCGCTCGAGATCGGCGAGGGCGAGATGCTGGCGCTCGTGGGCGAGTCGGGCTCCGGCAAGTCGACGATCGGCAAGAGCGTGCTGGGGCTCGCCCCGCTCACGGCGGGGTCGGTGACGATCGAGGGCGTCGACCTCGCGACGGCGTCGCGCAGGCAGGTGCGCGAGGTGAAGCGCCGCATCGGCGTCGTCTTCCAGAACCCGACGGCGGCGCTCGACCCGCGCGCGACGATCGGCGACTCGATCGCCGAGCCGCTCGCGGTGCACGAGCGCATGCGGGGGGCCGCGCTGCGCACGCGCGTCGGCGAGCTGCTCGAACGCGTCGAGCTGCCCGCGTCGTGGGCTGCCCGCTACCCGCACGAGCTCTCGGGCGGCCAGCGGCAGCGCGTCGCGATCGCGCGTGCGCTGTCGCTGCAGCCCACGTTGCTCATCGCCGACGAGCCGACGAGCGCGCTCGACGTGTCGGTGCAGGCGACCGTGCTCGAGCTGCTGCGCGAGCTGCAGCGCGACTTCCGCTTCGCGTGCCTGTTCGTGAGCCACGACCTCGCCGTCGTCGACGCGCTGTGCGACCGCGTCGCCGTGCTGCATCGCGGCGCGGTCGTCGAGCTCGGCGAGCGCCGCTCGGTGCTCACCGCCCCCGAGCACGACTACACGAGGCGACTGCTCGAGGCGGCGCCGCTGCCCGACCCGCGGGCGCAGCGGGCGAGGCGCGCGGCATAGGCCGCCGGTCGTGGTCGGGCGGCCGCGGCGACTCCCTCTGCCCGTGACGCGCCGCCGAACCCGCACGTGAGCGGGACCTCATCTGCACCATGCACCTGAGGCATCCCTCACGTGCAGGTTCGGCGGCCCGCTCGGGTCAGGGGGCGATGTCGGGCGCTGGCGCGGGTCGCGCGGAGTCGGCAGCGTGCCGCCGCAGCGCCGAGAGCACCGCGCCGCGGATCACGAGCCACTGCAGCGAGAGGCCGATCACGAGCGCCGGCAGCCAGATCGGGAGCAGGATCATGACGGTGTCGAATGGGGTCCTGCCCAGCATGCTTCCCGTGCCTTCCGTGTCGAGTGGTGACGATGAGGCCGATCCAAGCACGCACGACCGGCGAGGTGCCTGGGAGCCGCCGCAGCGGACGCGGACGGCGGCGCCGACAGGATGCGCGAGGACGCCAGGCCTCAGCCGCGCACGCCCTCGGCGGGCTCGCGCCGAGCGCGCGACGCCCGTCGCTCGGCGAGCAGCAGCAGCGCGACGCCCACGCCGAACGCCGCCATCGTCAGCACGCCGCGCGGCCAGAACACGTGCGAGGTCGTGAACGACGCCGAGGCGCCCAGCAGCACCGCGGTGCCCACGAGCGACGTCCATCCGACGCGGCGCATGAAGATCGCGCCGACGAGCGCGAACGCCACGAGCAGCGACCACGTGCCGACGTCGGCGAGCACGTTGCCCTCGAAGAACATCACGGAGTTCGCCTCGCCGATCTCGCCACCCATGCTGCGGTGCTCGGTGAGGGCGCCGGCACCGATGCCCGCGAGCACGTCGAGCCCCGTGTAGAACATGGCGTAGACGAAGGCGAGCGTGCGCGCGGCGATCGCGAGCCAGCGGTCGATGCCGCCGCGCACGCGGTGCAGCAGCGCCCACACGCTGAGCCCCAGCAGCGGGAACAGCGGCAGCATGATGACGTGCAGGTCGTGCCACCATCCGGCCGTCTCGTCGGTGAGGTGCGCGGGATGCGTCGCCCCTGCGATCGTGAGCGCCACCGGCCCGACGAGGGCGGCGACGACGCGCAGCACGGGCCTGGAGGTCATGCCCCAGTGTGGCACCGCCGCATCCTCGTGCGGCAGGTGGCGCAGGGAAGGGCAGGTCACTGTCCTCCTCGAGATTGACCTGCACGTCGATGAATTCGATCTCGACCATGTCGGGTGCGTGCTCAAGGAGACGAGCCACGCTTCCACCGACCAGAGTCGATAGATCGTCAGGCGGCGCGGGCGTACACGCGGTGGCGGTGGCCAAGAGCCACCGCCACCGCAACGCGAGTCCGGCGTCTAGTTCGGAACACGGGTCCAGTCGTCTCCGCAGTCCAGGGCTCCGAGGAACTCGCCGCTCTCCGCTCTGCTGCGCACCTCAGCGGAGAGGAGGTCGTCAGGTATGAGCGCTGCCTGCAGCTCGGTCACCACATCGCCTTCTTCTGATTCAGGTGCGCAGATCGCGACGACGACCCATCCAGCACGATCGCCAACGATCACGTCGCTCTCGGGGTCGATCATCCGCTGCACGTCCTGATAGACGGCATCGACCCGAACGTTGCCCGCGTCGTCGGTGCTGGGTATCTCCAGCGCCGGTGCGAAGAGGTACGCATCGAGCGAGCGATCCAGAGTTGGCGCGGGCGGTGCGCTCCCTGCACATCCAGAGAGGCTCACAGAGACGGCCGCCAGCGAGAGCGCAGTCGCGATGACCCGCAGCGTCAGGCGATCCTGCACGACACCTCGGTTGGGTTGAAGGCGTACATGGTCCCGCTCGTCTGCGGGCTACCGATGGGGAAGTCGCCAGCGCCGTCATTGCCGTAGTACGGCGAGCGGATCTTCTTCATCGCGGTCCTCGTCCCTCTCGTGACGGCCTCGTCGCCGTCAGTTGGTCGCGACGGTATGTGTCCTCGATACACGCGTCAAGAAAGATGAGACATCTCTCAGTTGTCTGTCAGCCTGAGCTGCCGCGACGCCGACTGATCTCGAGCATGGAGTTCACGCCAGCGCACGCTGACCCGTCGATCGCCGACATCACGCCTTCGGCCGCGCACGACGAAGGGCCCGCCGCACCGTGAGGTGCGACGGGCCCTGCGTGCTGAGTGGGATTACTCGGCGGGTGCTGCCGTGATCTGCGCGATGCCGACCAGCAGGCCGACCTCGCGGCCACCGACGACCGCGTCGGTGCCGAACGTGTCGTTCAGCAGACCGGCTGCGTCCTCGGAGACGTAGACCTCGGTGCCCTCGAGGATGGCCTCGCCGTTCGGGCCCTCCTGCAGCGGGTTCAGCGTCGAGCCGTTGAGCTCGAAGATGAGGATGTCCTGGCCGACCTCGGTGCCGTTGGCCGTGACGGTGCCGAACAGCTCCGACGTGCCCGGGTCGATCCGGAAGTCGGTCAGCTCGACGACGGTCTCACCAGCGGTGAGCGAGATGCCCGAGCCGTCGTGCTCGACGGAGCCCTGGACGTAGGGGCGGTAGCCGAGGTCCGGGTCCCAGTACTCGACGTTGCCGCCGGTGATCGGGAAGGCGAGGACGCCATCGGTCAGCGTCGCGCCACCGAGCACGCCCGGGGTCAGGCCGAGGCCGGTGATGGCGTCGAGGAAGCCCTGGTCGAGCGTGACCTGCGTGTCGACGCCGCCCAGCTCGTCGATGACGGCCGTGGGGTCGGGAACCTCGTTGGAGCTCTCCGACGACGTCGCGGGGGCCGACGACTCGTCGGTCTCCTCGGCGGGCGTCGAGCAGGCTGCCATCGAGAGGGCGAGTGCGCCGGCGGCGAGGACGCCGATGGTGCTCTTGCCGATCGTGCTGTTCATGATCTTCATGAGAGTCCTTCCTTCTGCGTTCCTCGTGGAGCGAGTTCCGCGTCGTGACCAGGGTTCGCAACCACCCCCGGGAGCGGATGGGGTGGATTCCAGTCGTGACCGTTTCGTGACAATCGGGCCTCGAATCCACCGCCCGTTCGCGGCGCCGCCGGCGTCACCACTGCGAGAAGACGATGTGCTGCATGAGCAGCGCCGTGCCCAGCTGCAGCGCCCACGCAGGCAGGCGCAGCCTCGCGGGCAGCAGCGCCGTGCCCAGCAGCACCCACGGCACGAAGGGCAGCCAGATGCGCTCCACCTCGGCCTTGCTCATGCCGGAGAGGTCGGCGGCGAGCACCATGCCGATGCCTGCGATCGTGAGCACGACGAGGACGCCGAGCGGACCCGCCTCGCGGATGGCGCGCAGCCGGGAGACCACGAGGGCGACCGCGGCGCCCGCGACGGGGCCGGCGCTGAAGCCGAAGACGGCGAGGTTCGCCCACACCCAGTACTCGTAGGGCCGGTCGCTCGCGATGCCCGCGTAGTAGCGCTCCACGAGCACCGGGTACGCCTCCCACCATGCGAAGCCGTTCGCCCAGAACGCGACGACGACGGCGAGGGCACCGCCGATCGCCCACGGCAGCGGCCGCCACGCGCGCGCGACGACGAGCACCGCCACCGCGAGCAGGCCCAGCAGCAGCAGGCCGTAGGAGAGGAAGACGCACCAGCCGTACAGCAGCCCGGAGGCGATCGCGAGCGCAGCGCGCACCCACCACCGCGTCGCCGTCGCCGCTGCGGCGAGCAGCACCGTCGCCCACGCGGCGACGGCAGCGAACAGCGCGTCGCCCGAGACCGCCATCCAGATCGCTGCGGGACCGGCGACGAGGAACGGCGCGGCGAGGCGCGCGTACCGCTCGGCGCCGAGGATGCGCATCGTCGTCATGACGGCGACGGGCACGGAGGCGGCGAGCACCATCACGACGATGCCGGCGGCGCCGCCGGAGCCGAGCCCGATGCGGTCGAGGAAGACGAACGTCAGCAGCGCACCCGGCGGATGCCCTGCGACGTGCACCTGCCACTGCCCGTCGGATCCCATGGGGATGCGGGAGATGAACTCGCGCAGCATCGCGCCGACGTCGTCGATCTGCCGCGCCGTCTGCAGGTACTCGATGTCGGCGTCGAGCACGTCGGCGATGCCCGCCCATCCGTCGACGAGCGCGAGCGACAGCATCCACACGAACGCGGCGGCGGCGCTCGCGAGCATGAGCCACCGCCACGACCACGTGCGCGCGACCCGCTCGCCAACGAGCAGCAGCACGATCGCCGACGCGATCGCGAGCGGCGTGCCCGGGCCCGTGCGCGGCATCCACGTCGCGTGCAGCGGCGGGTAGTTGCGCGAGCGCACGTCCCAGTCGAACTCCTTCACGAGCACGTGCGCGAGCACCATGATCGTGATCGTCACGGCGATGCCGCCGAGCGCGAGCGTGGCAGGATGCCGCAGCACCGCGAGCGCGCGCCCCCCGCGCGTGCGCCCCGCGGGGGTCTCGGCAGGGGGCGCCGGCGTCATCGCTCGGCTCCGCCCTGCGTCGCAGGCGGCCGCTGCGGCGCGTGCGCGAACTCCTCCATGCCCTCGACGAACCCGACGGCGGCGCGCCAGCCGAGCTCGTCGGCGGCGCGCTGCGACGACGCGGTGACGTGGCGCACGTCGCCGAGGCGGTAGTCGCCGGTGACGATCGGCGCAGGACCCCCGAAGGCCTCCGCGAGCGCCGAGGCCATCTCGCCGATCGTGTGCACCGTGCCGCTGCCGACGTTGAACGCGCGCACCGCGTCGGTGCCCGCGCTCGCCGTCCAGTCGGCCGCGGCCAGGTTCGCGTCGGCGACGTCGCGCACGTGCACGAAGTCGCGCCGCTGCCCGCCGTCCTCGAACACGCGCGGCGCCTCGCCGCGCTCGAGGGAGGAGCGGAAGATGGAGGCGACGCCCGCGTACGGCGTGCCCATGGGCATGTGGGGTCCGTAGACGTTGTGGAACCGCAGCAGCGCGGCCGCGCCGTCGCCGCCGCGCGCCCACGCTGCCGCGAGGTGCTCCTGCGCGAGCTTCGACGCCGCGTAGACGTTGCGCGGGTCGCTCGGCGCGGACTCGTCGACGAGCAGCGGCTCGACCGGCTCACCCGTGCGCGGCGAGACGGGCTCGAACCTGCCGGCCTCGAGATCGTCGACGAGGCGCGGCGGCACCGCGATGGGTCCCTCGGCGTCGCGGTAGGCGCCCTCGCCGTAGACGACCATCGACGAGGCGACGACGAGCCTGCGCACGCCAGCGACCCGCATGGCCTGCAGCAGCGTCGCCGTGGCGGTGACGTTGCTCGTGACGTAGTCGGCGGCGTCGGCGAAGTCGACGCCGAGCCCCACCTTCGCGGCGAGGTGGCAGACCACGTCGACTCCGTCGAGGGCCTCCGCGACCGCCCGCTCGTCGGCGAGGTCGGCGACGACGAGCTCGAGCCCGTCCTGCGCGGGCACCCGCATGGTGCCGTCGCCGTGCACGTCGGCGCGCAGCGAGTCGATGACGCGCACCCGCCAGCCGCGCGCGAGCGCCGCCTCGACGACGTGGCTGCCGATGAACCCGGCGCCGCCGGTGACGAGCACCGTGGTCGCGTCGCTCATGCCGACCCCACGGGTGCGAGGGCGAGCACGGCGTCGACGTGCTCGCGAGCGATGCCGTTCGACACGACGACGTCGGCGGGGATCGCGGCGACGATCGCCGCGATCGCCGCG
Organism: Agrococcus sp. AC640b; assembly: GCF_979255995.1. Lineage (NCBI taxonomy): Bacteria > Bacillati > Actinomycetota > Actinomycetes > Micrococcales > Microbacteriaceae > Agrococcus > Agrococcus sp. AC640b. Next base: position 14,792 of record NZ_CEEDMM010000020.1, on the reverse strand, counting down.
ACGATGCGCGGCTGCGCGGCGCTCAGGCGCTCGAACACGCGGGAGGCGTCGACGGCGTCCTCGTCGTCGACCGCGGAGGCGACGCCGGCATCCGTGTCGGTGACGAACGAGAGGTTGACGTAGCCGAGGCCGAGCTCGGCGGCGAGCGCAGCCTCGGGGTACTGCGTCATGTTCACGATGTCGCCGCCGAGCGACGCGTACCAGCGCGACTCGGCGCGCGTCGAGAACCGAGGCCCGTCGATGACGACGGTCGTCGCAGGGCTCACGACCTGCTCGCCGGCGCCTTCGAGCGCGTCGAGCGCGACGCGCACGAGCTGCGGCGTGTACGGGTCGGCGAAGGTGAGGTGCTCGACGACGCCGCCACCGAAGTACGTGTCGCGCCGCACGGCGCCGAGCCCGCCCTCGCCTCGGATGCGCGTCTGGTCGATGAGCTGGTCGGGCACGACGAGGCTGCCGGGCGCGAGGTCCTGGCGCAGGCCGCCGACGGCCGTCGAGGAGACGATCGCCCGCACCCCCAGGCTCGCGAGCGCCCACACGTTGGCCTTCGAGGGGATCTCGTGCGGCGCCACCGAATGGCCGCGGCCGTGGCGGGCGACGAACGCGACGGGCGTGCCGTGCAGCTCGCCCACCGTGATCGGTCCCGACGTCGGCCCGAACGGCGTCGCGACGTCGAGCTCCTCGCCCTCGCCATCTGCGAGGAGGCGCTGCAGCCCCGATCCCCCGATCACGCCGATCCTCGGCTCGATCCCACTCGTCGTCATCACGCTGCCCACCTTCGTCGATGCCTCGTCGTCGCTCAGTCTGCCGTCGCATCCGCCCGGCGGCACGCGCTTGCGACCGCGATCCGAGGAGGGATGCCGACGGCGACGCGCCGATCCGATCGTCGTTCGCGACCGCGCGTTCGATCCGATTGGGCCCTGCGCGACGGATACTGCAGTGATGGCGATCGCAACAGAGGGGCGACGCGTGCCCGCCGTGGTCACGCGAGCACTCGAGGCGCGCTTCGCGTGGGCACGGGACGCGCTCGAGTCGCCGGCCCGCACGACGCGCACCGCCGTCGTCGTCGGCAGGCTGCTCGGCCTCGCGTTCGTCGTGTGCTTCGCGACCGGCATGTACAGCCACGCGCTGCAGGATCCGCTGCCGTGGATGGTGTTCCCCACCCGGCCGGTGCAGCTGTACCAGTGGACGCAGGGGCTGCACGTGATCTCCGGCACCGCCGCGATCCCGCTGCTGCTGGGCAAGCTGTGGATCGTCTACCCGCGCCTGTTCTCGTGGCCGCCGATCGACTCGCCGCTGCATGCGATCGAGCGGTTGTCGATCGCGATGCTCGTCGCCGGCTCGATCGTGCAGGTCGCGATCGGCTTCCTCAACACGCTGCAGTGGTACCCGTGGGAGTTCTCGTTCCGCCGCGTGCACCTCGCGCTCGCGTGGGTCGTGATCGGATCCCTCGCCGTGCACGTCGGCGCCAAGCTGCCGCAGATCGTGGAGCACTGGCGCGGGTCCAGGCGCGAGACCGGCCGCCCGAAGGCGCCGACGAGCGCCGCGCCTGCGAGCGCCGTGCCGACGAACGCCGCGCCTCCGAGCCAGGCGTCCACCGCCGATCCACCACGGGAGGTCGCCGGATGAGCGACGACGAGCGCAGCAGACGCACGTTCCTCGCGGGCGTCGGCCTCGCGACCCTCGCGGTCACCGCCGTGACCGCCGGGCAGACCATCGCGCCTCTCGCGCCCTTCGCGGCGTTCGCGCCGCGGCGCGCGGGCGAGGGCCCCCAGGGCGTGCCCGTGAACCGCACGGCCGAGGAGGCCGGCGTGCTCGACCTCGCCACCGCATCGTCATGGGCGCTCATCGTGCGCGGAGGCGGCTCGACGCTCGCGTTCACGCGCGAGCAGCTGCTCGGGCAGGGGCAGACCGCCTCGCGGCTGCCCATCGCATGCGTGGAGGGGTGGAGCACCGTCGCCGACTGGCGCGGCGTGCGGCTGCTCGAGCTCGTGGCCGCCACGGGCCAGCCGCACCGCGGCGTGCGCCTCACGAGCCTGCAGCCGCGCGGCAACTACCGCGTGACCGAGATGGGCCCGGAGTTCGTCGACGACCCCACGACGCTCGTCGCCCTCGAGCTCAACGGCGAGCCGCTCTCGCTCGACCACGGGTACCCGGCGCGCATCATCGCGCCCGGCCGACCCGGGGTGCTGCAGACGAAGTGGCTCACGCAGATCGAGGTGCTCTCATGAGGCTCGCGCGTCTCGCGTTCGTCGGCGCGGGCGCCGTGGCGACGATCTTCGGCATCGTCCTGCTGCTCACGACGCAGCGATTCGACCAGCTGCTGTCGCTGGCGGCGTGGCTCGCCGCGGCGATCGTCGTCCACGACGGCATCATCGCCCCCGCCACGACGCTCACGACCCGCGGCCTCGACCGCGTCGGCCGCCGCCTGCCTGCGCGCACCCGCACCGTCATCCGCATGGCGTGGGGCGTGGGCGTCTGCCTCACGCTGCTCGCCGTGCCGCTCGTGATCTCGCAGGCCCGCGGCGCGCGCAACGACAGCGTGCTCGCAGGCGACTACGTGCGCGACCTCGTGCTGCTGTGGGTGGCGGTCGCCGCCGTCACGCTGCTCGCGGCCGCGCTGGGCCTGTGGCGATCTCGACGAACGTCCGACCCCGCACCGTCCAGTCGTCCCTGACGACGAGGCCGGCGTCGCGGACCGCGGCGATGAGCGCGTCGCGCCCCATCTCGGCCCACGGGAACGTGGCGCTCGCGCCACCGTGCTGGTCGACGAGCACCGCGTCGAACTGGCGGTTGCGTCTGCGCCTGGGATGCGCCTCGATCACGACGGCTCCGTCGTCGCGCACGAGCGCGATGGCGCGGTGCACGAGCATCGCGACGTCGCCGCCGATGCCGAGGTTGCCGTCGAGCAGCAGCGCCTGACCCCACATGCCCTCGCCGGGCAGCGGGTCGAAGAGCGACGCCTGCAGCACGGGAAGCCCCTGGTCGCGGGCGATCGCGACGGCCGACGACGACACGTCGATGCCGAGCGCCTGGCGTCCGGCGTCGATCGCGGCACGCACCATGCGTCCCGGGCCGCAGCCGAGGTCGATGACGGGGCCGTCGCCGCGCTCGAGGATCGCCACGTCGACGTCGTCGGCGGATGCGGTGAAGCGCCCCACGTCGATGAGGCTCGTCGAGCCTCGTCGCGGGCGCTCCGCGTCGCGCAGCCGCAGCACGGCGGTGCCGCCAGAGGTCAGCGCGCGCTCGTAGGGGGCCTGTCCACCTTCGCCGAACACGGTCACGCCGTCCTCCTCCTCGGAGCCCTCCGGTGCAGCGTCCATGGCTACGACCGCGACCGTCCGTCGATGGGCCCGTCGAAGGTTCGTTCTCCCGCTGCCGGGCGGATTGCCGATCGCGGCGCCAGCACCCCCGTCGCGGCGACGGCCGCGGCGGTGCGGCTGCCGGGGATGCCCTCGACGACGGTGGCGAGCGCTGCGGCATCGTCGATGTCCTGCAGCGGCTCGAGGTCGCGCACGCCGAGCCCCGCGTCGACCAGGCGTGCGCGCTGCACGGCACCGGTGTCGTCCTGCGACATCGGCACGCCGCGGATGAGGTCGCCGCGCGCGGGCACGTCGGCGAGCGCGAGCGTCCAGAAGCCGCCGTCGAGCGCCGGCCCGAACCACGCGTCGACGCCCTGCGGCCAGGGGGCGAACAGCGGGGCGAGGGCTGCGGCGGTCAGCTGGGGCGTGTCCATGCCCACGAGCACGGCAGGGCCGACGACGGCGTCGAAGATGGCGGCGAGACGGTCGTCGAGCCCGCCTGCCACCTGCGGCACGACCTCGAAGCCGTCGGCGGATGCGGGAGCGACGTCGCCGTCGAAGCACAGCACGCGGCGCGTGGCCGGCAGGGGCGCGAGCGCCGCGAGCGTGTCGTCGAGGCTCGCCTGCGCGATCGTCGCCGCCTGCTCGAGCGTGAACGGCGGGTGCAGGCGCGTCTTGACCCTGCCGGGGATGCACTGCTTCGCGAGCACGATGAGCGTCGTCATGCGCGCACCTGCCCGACGCGGTCGATGACGCCGCGCATGTCGCGGACGGCGGTGATCGTGCCGCGCACGGTGCCCGTGACCTTCGACCTGCCGGTGCGAGGCAGGTAGCTCGCGTCGGTCTCCTCGACGCGCCACCCCTCCTGCACCGCTCGCAGCAGCATCTCGAGCGGGTAGCCGCTGCGGCGGTCCTGCAGGTCGAGCGACAGCAGCATCTCGCGCCTCGCGGCGCGCATGGGACCGAGGTCGTGGATCGGCAGCCCGGTCGCGCGGCGGATGATCCTCGCGAGCGCGAGGTTCGCGATGCGCGCGTGCGTCGGCCACGCCGAGTAGCGCACGGGGCGCCTGCGAGCGAGCACGAGGTCGGCGCGGCCGCCGACGACGGGGTCGATGACGCGGGTGAGCTCTGCCGTGTCGAACGAGCCGTCGGCGTCGCAGAACGCGACGACGTCGGCGGTCGCCGCGAGCAGCCCCGCGTGCACGGCAGCGCCGAAGCCGCGGCGCGACTCGTGCACGACGAGCGCGCCGAGGCGCTCGGCGACCTCCGGCGAGCCATCGGTCGAGCCGTTGTCGACGACGATCGCGCGCACGCCCTCCGGCAGCCTGCCGAGCACGCGCGGCAGCGCGCCCGCCTCATCCAGGCATGGCAGCACCACGTCGGCGATCACGCGTTCCATGCTCAGACCATATGCGCGGCGCGGTGCGTGCTGGGACGCCTTGCGCGCCGCGCGCGCAGCAGCCCATGTCAGATGGTCGCGACCGACCCCGCATCGACGCGGTAGTTCGAGCCGTTCACGAACGACGCGAGGTCGGAGCAGAGGAACGCGATCACGGCCGCGACCTCCTCGGGCTCGCCGCGGCGGCCGAGCTCCATGTACGGGCGCTCCTCGTCGAGGAACGACGCGATCGCCTTCGTCTGCGTCGTGCCGAGCTCGGCTGCGCGCGCGTCCATCATCGCGTCGGTCATGGGCGTGTGGATGAAGGCGGGCGACACGGCGTTGACGAGCAGCCCCTCGCTCGCGTAGCTGCGCGACAGCCCCTTCGCGAGTGCGAGGATGCCGGCCTTCGCCGCGCAGTACGGCAGCTCGTCGTCGTACGGCTGCACCGCGTCCTCCGACGCCAGCAGCACGAGCCGACCCCACCCGCCCTTCCGCAGCGACGGCAGGAACTGCCGCACGAGCCGCACGGGTCCGTGGAGGTCGACGTCGATCGTCTTCACCCACCCCTCGTCGCTGATCTCGTGGAACAGGCCCTGCGCGCCGGTGACGCCTGCGGACTGCACGAGGATGTCGATGTCGCCCACCGCCTCCTGCACCTGCTCGTGCAGCGCCGCGAGCGAGTCGAGGCTCGTGACGTCGGCGGCGAACGCGTGCAGCCTGCTCGCCGCGACCTTCGTCTGCGACCGCAGCTCCTTCGCGGCCGCCTGCAGCGACTCGTCGTCCTGGTCGGAGATGACGACCGTCGCACCCTCCTCGAGCAGGATGCGGGCGGTGTGCCAGCCGATGCCGGAGTCGCCGCCGGTGACGAGCGCGGTCTTGTCGGCGATCCTCAGGTCCACGGTGCTGCCTCTCGGTCTGCGTGTCGGGTGGGGTCGTGTCGGAGCTCGGCCCAGAACGCGTCGATGGCCGCGGCCACCTCCTGCGGGCGCTCGAGGGCCAGCAGATGCCCGGCGCCGTCGAGCTGCTGCCAGCGGGCGTTCGGGTAGACGGACTGGTGGAGGCGGTGCTGGGCGACGGTGCCGAGGTCGTCGTCGTCGCTGCCGGACAGGATGAGCGCCGGCAGGTCGACCTCGCCCACCTCGGCCGACCAGTCCTCGCGGCTGCCGGCGTCGAGCCAGGCCGTCCACGCCGCCGCGTCGCTGCCGATGGCGTCGTCGACGGCGAGCCGGTCGAGGTCGGCGGGCAGGGGGCCGCCGACGTTCGCGTCGACGAAGGCGCGTGCGGCGGCCGGGTCGATCGCGCCCGTCGCAGCCCAGTCGAGCATCTGCTGCCTGCGCTCGGGGTCCATGGGCTCGCGCGACGGCGGCGACGGGGCCAGCAGCACGATGCCGGCGGGGGCGAGCGCCTCGTCGCGCAGCGCGGCGACGACGAGCGTCGCGATGCGCCCGCCGAGGCTGTGCCCGGCCAGCAGCCACGGCTCGTCGAGCGGTGCGATGCGGGCGCGCAGCAGCGCGACCACGCGGCGCACGGCGTCTGCGGTCGTCGTCCACGGCTCGTCGCGCGCCGCACCGAAGCCGGGCAGGTCGATCGCGTGGAGCGCGAGGGGCTCGCGCAGCCGCCCCGCCATGGCCTCGAAGGCGCGCGCGCTCGATCCCAGCCCGTGGAGGGCGACGAGCGGCGTCGCGTGGTCGACGTCGTGGGGTGCCATGCGTCCGACGCTAGGCACGTCGAGGCAGGGGTGCTCGGCCTTGCGCCGCGGCGTCGGTGCGCGATAGCGACGGGCACCCGCGACCGGGTGCGCGGCGTCACAGTCGATCCCAAGGCTCGTCATGGGCGGCTCGCGGGTACTGGCAGGTCCTCCCGGCGATCGGCAGGCGGGAGGACCGTGGAGGCATGGTCGAGGCGCACGAGCGGAGACGACGCGGCACGCGCGTGCGCCGTGCGCTGGTGCGTGTCGCGATCGGCGGGCTCGTCGCCGCGGTCGGCGCAGGGCTCGGCACGGGTGCGACCGTCGTCGCGACCGCGGCGCCGCCCCCGGTCGACGTGGCCCCGTCGGTGCTCGACGTCGGCATCGAGGGCGAGCCCGCGGCGATCGCGTGGCCGGCGGGCGTGGACGCCGCGGCGTTCGAGATCGAGGGCCTCGACGGTGCGGAGGGGGCGACCGGCGAGGCGGGCGCGTTGCCGATCGCGAGCGTCGCGAAGCTCGTCACGATGCTCGTCGTGCTCGATCGCGCACCGCTCGCGCCCGGCGAGCAGGGGCCGACGCTCACGATCGGCGACGCCGACCTCGCGCTGCTCGCAGCGTCTGCGCAGCGCGGCGCCGCGGTGATGCCCATGGCGCTCGGACAGCAGCTGACGCAGCGCCAGCTCATGGATGCCGCGATGCTGCAGTCGTCGGCGAACGCGGCGACGACGCTCGCGCAGTGGGCGTTCGGCAGCCAGGAGGCCTACGTCGCCGCCGCGACGACGTGGCTCGCAGACCAGGGCCTCTCCGGCATCGCCGTCGTCGACGCGACGGGGCTCAGCAGACGCAACGCGGCCAGGGCCCCAGCCGTGCTGCAGCTCATGGACGTCGTCGACGGCTCCCCCGTGCTGCGCGAGGTCACCGGGCAGCGGCAGGCCGACGTGCCGGGCCTCGGCGTCGTCGCGAACACGAACGCATCGCTGGGGCTCGCGGGCATCGATGCCGGGAAGACCGGCAGCCTGACCGTGTCGGGCCGCACGGTGCTCGTGGGGGCGACGGCCACGGTCGCTGGCGTCGAGCTGCGCATCCACGCCGCGCTGCTGGGGGTGCAGGACGGCGTGGACCGCGATGCGGCGATCGCGTCGCTCGTCACGAGCGTCGCCGAGCAGGTCGTCGAGCGTCAGGTCGTGGCCGAGGGCACGCCGATCGCGTCGTACGAGGCGCCGTGGGGTGCCGTGCTGCAGCTGCACGCGAAGGCGACCCTCGCGGTCGTCGTGTGGCGCTCGACGCCCATCGACGCGGTCGTCGTCGTGCCCGACGAGGTGCTCGTGGGCGCGCAGGCCGGCGGCACGATCACGGTCGAGGTCGGTGGCGAGACGCTCGACGTGCGGGTGGGCACGCACGACGCGCTGGCGCCGCCCGACTGGGAGTGGCGGCTCGCGAACGCGCAGCAGGTCTGGCGCTGGGCGCTCGGCTCGTCCTAGCAGCGGCCGTGGCGCGCGTGCCACCGTGTCAACGGCCTCCCGTCTCGTCGCGTCGGCCCGTAGCGTGCGATGCACCGACGAACGGAGCGATCATGAGCGACCACGACGCACGCGACGAGCAGGGCACGCCGAAGCAGGGCGGTCTCGGCGAGGACGGCACGATCCCCGACGCCCCCGACGGCGTGGGCGTGGGGCACACGGGCGAGCAGTCGACCTTCGAGCCCGAGGAGGACGAGGGCGCGCCCGAGGAGACCGTCTGACCCGCACCGGAGGGTCGGCGGCGATCAGGTCGCCGACCAGCCTCCGTCGCTCGGCAGCACGACGCCCGTCACGTTCACGCCGTCGTCGCTGAGCAGGAACGTGATGGATGCCGCGAGCTGCTCGGCCTCCGCCGCATCCGGCAGCACCGTCATCGCCAGCTGCACGCGCTCGGCGCCCAGCTCGGAGGCGAACGACGCCTCGATGTTCGTGATGACGGGGCCGGGAGCGACGGCGTTGCAGCGGATGCCGCGACCCGCGTACATGAAGGCCGTCGACTTCGTGAGCCCGACGACGGCATGCTTCGAGGCCGTGTAGGCCACGCCCGCCGCGGAGCCGCGCAGCGCAGCCTCGGAGGCGACGTTCACGATCGATCCCGAGCCCTGCGCGAGCATCGTCGGCACGACGGCGCGCGTCAGCAGCATCGTGCCGTCGACGTTCACGCGCATCACCCTCTGCCACACGGCATCGCTGACCTCGCCGACCGGGCTCATGTCGTCCATGATCCCCGCGACGTTCGCGAGGCCGTCGACGCGTTCGCCTGCCGCCGCGACGATGTCGTCGACGCGGGCGGGGTCGGTGATGTCGGCGACGAGCGCGACGACGTCCGCGCCCTCGTGGTCGGCGACGAGCGCGTCGAGCCGCTCCTGCGACACGTCGACGGCGACGACCCTGCCGCCCTCGCGGAGGATGCGGGATGCGGTGGCGCGGCCGATGCCCGAGCCCGCGCCCGTCACGATGATGGTGCGGTCGGCGAAGCGCCCCTGCGAGATGCGCTCGACCCAGGGCTGCTGCTCGGCTGCCGCCGCGGCCGGCTGCGGCTCGGCGTCGGCGCCGGCCTCCGGCCCATCCGACCCGTCGCCGACGTGGTCGGCGGGCGTCGCGGCGTTCGCCTGCGCGATGACGGCGTCGAGCGCCTCCTGCGGGAACGCTCCCTTGCTGAGCCCGACGAGCCGCTTGATGGCGAGCCGGCTCACGGGCCGCAGCGCGTCGGCGCTCTGGCCGCCCTGCGCGAGCAGCTCGCGCAGCACGGGGCCGCCCGTGGGGTGCGCCAGCCATGCCTTGATGCTGTCGTCGCCGGTCAGTCGATCCGCGCTCATCCGAGCCTCCCTCGTCGAAACCGGACAGCCTTGTCCGGTCGTTCGGTACGCTAGCACGGTGACCGACGAGCGAGCCAAGGCGAATCGTGGGCCGAGCGCGGGCCCCGCGAACCGCCTCGCGATCCTCGTCGCGGCGAGGGCGCGCTTCGCCAGCGACGGGCTCTCGGTGCCGCTCAGCACGATCGCGAAGGACGCGGGCGTCGGGCAGGGCAGCCTCTACCGGCACTTCCCCGACCGACTCGCGCTGGCCGTCGCCGTCTTCGACGAGAACCTCGACGCCGTCGAGGCCGTCGTGGCGGATGCCTCGACGAGCGTGTCGAGCCTCCTCGACCTCGTCGAGCAGCAGGCCGGGATGGCGCCCGCCCTCGTCGACCTCATGTGGCAGCACCAGCACGACGCACGGGTCGCCCCGCTCGGCGACCGCGTGCGCACGATCGCCGAGGTGCTGGTCGCGCGCGACCGCGCGGTCGGTCTCGTCGGCGAGCACGTGGAGGCATCCGACGTGCTCGCCGCGATCTCGATGCTCGCCGACCTCACGGCCAGGGCGAGCTCGCCGGGCGCCTTGGCGCTCGACCTCGACGACCAGCGTCGCCGCGCGCGCCGTCTGCTCGACGCGGCGCTCGCGCCGCGATGAGCGCGACCTGAGCGCGTCCCGCAGGGCGCCGAGCGGCGAGCCGGCGATGGCGTTGCTCCGCGTGGCGGAATCCGCGAGGCCCGTCGAGCGCGAACGACGTGCAGGAGCCCCTGCTGTCGTCGCATCCGCGGCGCGGCTCCGTACCGTCAGGAGCCCCATGTCGCACGTGCCGCACGAGGAGCTCGTCTGGCGAGCCGCGCTGCGCACCGTCGACGACGACGAGCACGGACGCCACCTGCGGGCCTGCCCGCCGTGCGCCGACGAGCTGGCGAGGCTGGTCGCCGCGACGCCCGCGGTCGAGGAGACGCCGCTGCCGAGTGGCCTGTGGGCGCGGATCTCGGATGCGGTGGCTGCGCGACGGGCGCGACGACCGTGGGCGATCGTCGCGGCCTGCGTCGTCACGGCGCTCGCCTCGGTGGGCGCCGTGGGTGCGACGTCGTGGATGCTCGATCGGGCCGCTGCCGGCGTCGACGGCCCGGCGATCGCGCTGCAGCCCATGGGCGACGTCGAGGGCGAGGCGACGGCCTGGATCGTGGAGCGGGCCGGGCAGCGCCTGCTCGTGGTCGACGCCGTCGACGTGACCACGCCTGCGAACGCCTCCCTCGAGGTCTGGCTGCTCGACGAGGACGCTGCAGGCATGGTGCATCTCGGCACGCTCGACGGCGCATCGACCGAGCTGTCGCTGCCCGCCGACGTGGACCTCGCCGGCTTCCCGATCGTCGACGTGTCGCTCGAGCCGCTCGACGGCGACCCGGCGCACAGCGGCACGAGCGTGTGGCGCGGCGCGTTCTCCTGACGACGCGATCGCCATCGCGGGAGGAACCCGCCGGCGTGCGGCCGGTCAGCGGCGGATGACCTCGGCGAGCTCGCCGAGCACGAACTCCCAGCCCTGGAGGTACGAGCCGGCGGGCGCGGCGTCGGACCACGGTCCCGAGTGCCGCACCGTGACGCGCGTCGCGTCGCCGACGGCGGCGAGGCGCACGTCGAAGGCCTCGTCGACGCTCGTGCCGTCGGCATCCGCCCATGTCCACGTCGCGGCGAGGTGGTGCGCATCCGCGTCGGCGTCGAGCACCTCGCCCGTCAGCACGATGCCTGCCGTAGGCGCCGCGATGCGCAGCGATCCGCCCGGTCGCACGTCGGCCTCGATCGTCGTGTCGGCCCAGTGCCGCCACCACCAGGTGCGCAGTCCCTCGGCTGTGGCGAACGCCGCCCACACGGCGTCGACCGGGGCGTCCAGGTCGCGCTCGACGTGCAGCACGCCGTCGGCCATGCGCGTCCACGCCGCATGGGTCGGCATCGCGAACGGGCGCGGCGCGAGGCCCGCGAGCGCGTCGGCGAGGCCATCGAGGTGCGCCTCCCATCCGGCGCCGTAGTCGGCGGTTGGCTGCGGTGCGACGAGCTCGTGCCGCAGTCGCAGCACCGTGCCGCCCTCGTGGGGCTCGAGCGTCAGGTGCACGACCGAGTCGGGCTCGCCCGCCCACTGCCAGGCGATCGCCAGGCCGCGCTCGGGCCCGCACGTCAGGAGTCGGCAGTCGGCCCGGTCGTCGGCCGCGTCGCCGAGCCGCAAGCCGAACGCGGAGCCGACGCTCGGGCGCTCTCCCGACTCGATCGTGCCGAGCCAGCGCGAGAGCCGCGCGGGGTCGACGATCGCGTCCCATACCTCGGCGGGGCTCATGGCGAGGCGGCGCTCGACGTCGACGACGGGGCGGTCGCCCGAGCCGGTGAGGGCGCGTGCGAACCCGATGGTGGTGGTGTCGGTCATGCGGATGCCTCCTCGGGCGTGGCTGCGGGTGCGGAGGACCCGGATGCGCGATCCGCGCGGCGGCCGCGTGCGAGCTCGGTCTCGAGGGCGTCGAGCCGCTGCGGCCACAGCGCCGCGTAGCGCTCGACCCACGCGGTCACGTCGTCGAGCGCTCCCGGGACCAGGCGGTAGATGCGCTGCGCGCCGTGCGGCTCGGCCTCGACGACGCCCGCGTCGCGCAGCGCGCGCAGATGGTTCGAGACGGCGGGCTGCGTGATGCCGAACTCGTCCTGCACGATGGCGCCGACCGAGCCGGCGGACCGGGCGCCGTCGGCGAGCACCTCGACGATGCGGCGCCGCACGGGATCGGCGAGGGTCGCGAATGAGTTCATCCGTCATGAATATCACGCATGACTGAAGCATGGAAGGGAGGATGGCACTGGGAGCCCTGCCCGGCTGCGCTGCCGCCGCCGCCGCCGCCGCGTCAAGGGCGATGCTCGCACCTGGCGAGCAGCGGCCTCATGTCGCATGCTGAGCCGATGGACGCCCGCACCGCGATGACCCCGACACCCGACGAGGCCGGAGCACGCGGCGAGCGCCTGCAGGACACGCGCATCGGCGCGGTCGACCTCACGCGGTGGCCGGGTCGCGTCGGCGAGGCGACCGTCGAGGGCGCCGATGCGATCGCGAGGCAGCGGGGACCGTATGCCGCGCTCGCCGTGGCGCTCGGCGTCGCCATCGTCGTCATCGCCGTCGCGACCGCCCTCGTGATCTGGATCTACGCATCCATCACGACGAGCCGGGGTGTCGCCGGCGTCGACCGCCCGCTCCTCGACGATCTGCTGACGCTGCGCTCCCCCGCCCTCGACGCGACGCTCACGGCCGTCACGTCCACGGCCGGCACGATCGGGATGCCGCTCGTCGCCCTCGCCGCCATGACCATCCTCGCCATGCGTCGCCGCTCGTGGACGCCGGTGGTGCTCATCGCGACGACCGGCGCCGTGTCGGTGCTGCTCACGATCGTCGGCAAGCGCTTCATCGACCGCGTGCGACCGCCGCACTCGGATGCCGTGCCCCCGCTCGAGCTGTCGGAGTCGTTCCCGAGCGGGCACACCCTCAACGCCGTCGCGATCGTCGGGATCATCGCGTACCTCGTGATCCTGCGCCGCACGAGCGTGCGCGCCCGCGTCGCCATCGGGCTCGGCGCACTCGTGTACGTCGTCGTCATCGCCTTCACGCGCGTCTACCTCGGCCACCACTGGTTCACCGACGTGCTCGCAGGCTTCGTGCTCGGCCTCGCGTGGCTCGCGCTCGTCATCACGGCGCATCGGTTCTACCTCACGGCACGAACACGAGACGAGACCGTGGAGGCGTGACGCCCGTCGGGATGCGGCGTGAGCGCGACCTCGAGCGGCATGCACCCTCGCCGGCACGCTCACGCCGCGTCCGCGCAGACCCCGACGAGCCTCGGACGTCGACGCGGACTCGCAAGGCCCCTGCGGCATCCGCCGCGGCACGATGGACTCTCATCATGCGAACCTCCCGACCCGTCGCCGTCTACCTCCGCGATCACGAGATGGGAGCGCAGGCCGGCCTGCGCGCGTTCCGACGCGCGGAACGCAGCCACCGGTCGCGGCCGTGGGGTCGCGACCTCGCTCATCTGGCGGAGCAGATCCGCGACGACCTGCGCACCGAGCACCGCATCCTGCGCTCGCTGCGAGTCCGCCGTCGACGCATCGCCGGCCCGCTCGCGACCGTCGGCGAGCGTCTCGGACGTCTCAAGGGCAACGGCGCCGTGCTGCGCCGCTCCCCCACGACCGACGTCGTCGAGCTCGAGGGGCTGCTGACGATGGTGAGCGCGAAGCGCGCGCACTGGCGCACCCTCGAGGTCTCGGGCATCGGCCACGGGATCGACGCGGCCGCGCTCGTCACCCGCGCCGACGCGCAGCTGCGCAGGCTCGCGGCAGCGCACGAGCAGGCGGCGGCCGCACTGCGCCAGCGCTGACGCGAGCGCGAACGCCCGGCGTCACCCCTCGATGCACCGAGGACGACACGCCCGAGCGTGCACGTGCCGTCGATCGCTGCAACCGATCCGCACCCCCATCCCGATACGAGGGTGAAGGGGTCGCGCGTCCGGCGCTGCCCGAGAGACAGGAGACGCTCATGAAGGGCAAGCTCGTGATCGGCGGCGCCGCCATCCTCGCCATGTCCGCCTTGGGGGCAGCGCCCGCGCTCGCCGCCGAGGGCGACGCGACGGTGTCGGTGCTGCACGCGGTCCCCGGCCTGACGGTCGACGTGTACGTGAACGGTGCGGAGACGGTGCCCGACTTCGAGCCCGGCACGCTCACCGACCCGATGATGCTCGCGCCCGGCGCGTACGACATCCAGGTGTTCGCCGACGGCGACGACCCTGCGACGGCGACGCCCGCGATCGAGGCCACCGGCGTCGAGGTGCCCGCGAACGCGAACGTCACGCTCGTCGCCTACCTCGCAGCCGACGGCACGCCGTCGCTCGGCGCGTTCGCGAACGACACGACGCCCGTCGCCGCCGGCGAGGCCCGCCTCACGGTGCGACACCTCGCCGCGGCACCCGCCGTCGACGTCCGTGCTGGCGGCGCCGTCGTCGTGGAGGCCATCGAGAACCCGAGCGAGGCATCGCTCGTGACCGCAGCGGGCACCGTCTCGGCCGACGTCGTGCTCGCAGGCACCGAGGACGTCGTGATCGGCCCGGCCGACCTGACGCTCGCGGAGGGCACGAACACCATCGTGACCGCGTGGGGCAGCGCCGACGACGGCACGCTCGCACTCGCCGTGCAGACGGTCGAGGCGCACAGCGCACCGGCCGGAGTCCCCTCGGGACTCGGAGGCGCGGCAGGCGACGGCGGCCTCGCCGGCATCCTGCTCGCGATCGCCGGCGTGCTCGGCATCGCCGCGATCGTGGCGTGGCGCCGCACCGCGCCCATCGCGGCGCAGCAGCGCTGACGCAGCGACCGACCGGGCTCCCGCGACCCAGCGCGGGGGCCCGGTCATCGCACGTCGACCAGCACGAGCACGAGCACGGAGGGCAGGCAGGGATGGACAGGCGAGGCAGGCGCCGCGCCGCGATGATCGCGGCCGCGACGGCGGGTGCGCTGACGATCGCGGGCGTGAGCATGCTCGTGCTCGACCGTGCGCCTCGGGAACCCGCGACCGGCGCGGCGCCGACCCCCGC
>NZ_CEEDMM010000019.1:0-50749 GCF_979255995.1 Agrococcus sp. AC640b | reverse complement strand
TGGCAGCACGGCTCCCCGCCCCAGCACCGCGCGCCCGAGGGCCGCACGACCCTCACCCGCGTGCTGCGCGCGTGGTGGGCCGGCCGGCTTCGCCGCCTCGTGCCGCGCGGCGTGCCGTGGACGGCCGTGGTGCTCGCCGCCGTGCTGCTCGCCGCGTGGGTGCTGTTCGCCGACATCCTGCTCACCCCCGGCGTCGTCATGCCGTTCCCCGGGGAGGTGCCCAGCCGCGACTGGGCGCACGACGTCGTCGGATGGTTCGCGCTGCAGATCACCTTCGGGCTCGGCTTCGCGTCGGCGACGATGCTGCTGCAGGTCGGCAAGCCCTGGTGGCGGTGGGCGTCGGTGGCGCTCACGGTCGTCTCGACCGCCGTCACGTTGAGCATGGTCACGAGTGGACCTGGCCAGGGGCTGGGGTGGATCGCCGGCGTCGCCGCGACGGGGCTGCTCGCGGCGACCTTCGCCGTGCTCGCGGCGCTGCTGCCCTCGCCGCGCGTGCACCTCGCCGTGGGGGCTGCCTTCACGCTCGCGCTCCAATGGGGCCTCGTGACGTGGGTGGGGATGATCGAGCCGACGCAGTGGGTCTTCCTCACGACGTGGACGAACCTCGCGTTCCCCGTGCTCGTCATCATCTTCGCCATCGCCGTGCTCGCCGTGGCCGTGTACGCGCAGCAGGTGCATGCGCGTGCCGACCGCGTCGGCAGGCGCATCCTGCTGGCGAGCTGGGTGCCCATCGTCGCGACCTCGCTCGCGCTGGCCGTCGTGCTGCTGCGCATGGGTCCGCTCTCGACGCTCTTCGGCGAGCTCGACGCGAACCTGTGGGGATTCGGGCCGCCGGCGTCATGGCCGCACGCCGTGCTCGTGGGTGCCCTCATCGTCTGGCTCGTCGCGCGCTCCGATCGGCGACCGCTGCGCTCGCGCGGGCACGTGCTCGTCATCGTCGTGCTCTCGGTCATGGCGGGGATGGCGATCGTGTCGTTCCTCATCGTGTACCTCGTGTCTGCGGTCGCGGGGGCGTCGATCGACCAGGCGGACGCGTTCGCGAACCTGCTGCTGACGAACGGCAACATGGCGGGGCTCGTCGTGGTGGTCGTGCTGCTGGTGCCGCTGCTCGTGCCCTGGTTCCGCCGGTCGACCGGACGCGTCGGCGCGCTCGTCGCGGTCGCGGTCGCCGTGCCGCTGCAGCTGTGGCTCATCGCCTCGCTCGACCTCGACCTGCCGTGGCCACGCTTCGCGGCGTCGCCGTCGCAGGTCGCCCTCGTCATCCTCGTCGCCGTGCTCGCGCTCGCGATCTGGGGTGCGGCTCGCCGCCGCGACGTCGTCGACCGGCACCTGCTGCTGCGTCTCGCGCTCGTGCCCGTGCTCACGATGCACGCCGGCCAGCTGCTGCCCGGCGTGTGGAAGGACGACTTCGAGCAGGCCCTCGTCGTCGTGCTGAGCCTCGCGGGCCTGCTGCTGCTCGGCGTGCCGCGCACCGGCACGAAGGAGGGCGATGCGCGCGCGATCGTCGTGCCGTTCGCGGTGCAGATGGCGGTGCTCGGATCGGTGATCGTGTCGCGCACCATGGGGCAGCTCATGGACGACGAGTCGACGACGATCTCGGTGCTGTACCTCACCCTCCCCGTCGCGACGGTGCTGTGCTGCCGGCTCGAGGACGCCTCGGATGCGTGGAGAGGCCAGGCGTCGGCGACCGTCGACCTGCCGACGATGCGGCGTGCGCGGCAGCAGCCCGGGCCCGTCGTCGTCCCTACGGGTCAGCGGGTGCAGGGTGCCGGATGGGGCGGGCCGGGGTGGCAGCCGCAGCCGCCGCCCACGCAGGGCTGGCCGGCATCGCAACCGCAGCAGCCGCCCGCCCAGGGGTGGCAGCCGCCGACCCAACCGCCCTCCGCGCGACCGCACCCACCGTGACGAACCGCGACAGCCGGCCTCGCCGCGCGCGCCCGCCGCGACCTACGGTCGAGGCCATGAGCATCCCCACCACCACCGCCGGCAGCCTGCCCCGCACGCCGCAGCTGCTCGAGGCCAACCGCGCCCGCACGCTCTCCGACGACGGGTTCACGTTCGAGGCATCCGGCGAGCACGAGGATGCGGTCGCACAGGCCGTCGTCGACGTGGTCGCGAGGCAGCGCGACGCGGGCATCACGCTCGTCGGCGACGGCGAGTACGGCCACACGATGCGGGCCGCGATCGACTACGGCGCGTGGTGGACGTACTCGTTCCAGCGCTACTCGGGGCTGTCGCTCACCGACACCGACTTCTTCACGCCCGACCCCGTGCTGTCGAGCCCCGGCGACGTGCGCCTCACGGCGTTCCTCGACCGCCGCGACTTCACGGCGTTCGCAGAGGCGTACGCCGACCCGTCGGCCGGCATCGGCACGGGCGAGCAGGCGACGGCGTTCCCGACGACGACCGATGCGATCCGCTTCACGGGCAAGGCGCAGGTCGACGCCGACATCCGCAACCTGAAGGCCGCGCTGCAGCCGGGGGAGCAGGGCTTCCTCACGGCCATCTCGCCGGGCAGCGCAGCACGCGTCGGCAACCGCTTCTACGCGAACGACGAGGAGCACATCTTCGCGTGGGCCGACGCCGTGCGCGAGGAGTACAAGGCGATCACCGACGCGGGCCTCGTCGTGCAGATCGACGACCCGTCGCTCGCCGAGAACTTCGACCAGATCCGCCCGGAGCCGTCCGTGGAGGACTACCAGCGCTTCACGCGCATCCGCATCGAGGCGCTCAACCACGCCATCGCGGGCCTGCCGAAGGAGCTCGTGCGCCTGCACCTGTGCTGGGGCTCGTGGCACGGACCCCACACGACCGACATCGAGCTTCGGCACATCCTGCCGGTCGTGCTCGACGCGAACGTGGGGTCGCTGTCGTTCGAGGCGGCGAACGTGCGCCACGAGCACGAGTGGACGGTGTGGAGCGAGCTGGGCGACGCCGTGCCCGACGATCTCGTGCTGACGCCCGGCATCGTGAGCCATGCGACGAACGTCGTCGAGCATCCGGACCTCGTGGCGCAGCGCATCCAGCGCTTCGTGGACGCCGTCGGCTCGGATCGCGTCATCGCATCGACCGACTGCGGCCTCGGCGGGCGCGTGCACCAGCAGATCGCGTGGGCGAAGCTCGCCTCGCTCGGCGAGGGTGCGCGGCGGGTGCGCGGCTGAGGCATCCGACGCGTCTCGCAGCGACGCTGGCACCTGCTCGCAGCGGGTCTCGCCCGCGATGCGGGCCGGGCCGAGATGCGGCGGTCGCGGTCGCAGAGGTACGGTCGCGTCAGAGGAGGCCTGACGCCAGGAGGTCGGGATGCGCATGTACGCATGGCAGCGGGTGGACGAGTCGGTGGGGCACAGCGTCGCGAGGGTGTCGGCGATCGAGGGCGGCCGCAGGTATCAGGGCTCGGAGGTGCTCGCGTCGCCGCAGCCCGTCTCGTGCACCTTCACGGTCGACGTCACGGCGCAGTCGCGGCCGCAGCGTGCGATCGTGCGCGCGTTCTCGGCGGCCGGATCGCGCGTCGTCGAGCTCACGACCGACGGGTGGCGGTGGACGGTCGACGGACGGCACCGGCCCGAGCTCGACGGCGTCACCGACCTCGACGTCGCCGCGACGCCGCTGACGAACACCATCCCCATCCGCCGCCTCGGGCATCTCGCGGTCGGCGAGGAGGCGGTGATGGACGTCGCGTGGATCGACGTGCCATCGCTGGCGGTGCACCGCGTGCAGCAGGTCTACGCGCGGCTCGAGCCTCGAGGCGGCCTCGACGCGTGGCGGTACGCGGACGCCGCGCACGGCGGCTTCGAGCTCACGGTCGACGCCGACGGCGTCGTGGTGGACTACGAGGGGTTCGCGACGCGCGTCGCGCCGACCTCCGACCGCCCTCGGGGGTAGGTGGCGGCGACGCGGCGCGACGGTGCGACCGCAGACGCCGTGCCTGCGCGCGAGGTGACGCTGAGCGGCATGGCGGCTGCACATGGCAGGTGCCGATCCGCTGAGCGTCACCTCGCGCGGCGCTCGCCGCGAGGCGACAGCCGGCGGTCGCTCGGCTGGCAGGCCACGCCAACCGCGCCCGCCTCACCCGATGAGGTGCGCGCGGGGCTCGTCGGCGTCGAAGCCGTCGCGCCGCCAGCGGATGCCGTCGCGCGCGATCCCCACCATCGCGCCGTCGTCGAGCGGCTGGTAGCTGCTCGTCGTGCGTCGGACGACGGCGACGTCGCTGGCGAGCAGCACGCCGTCGTCGCTCCTCGCCACGACGAGCGGCACGCCGTGCGCGGAGGCCGCGAGCTCGCCGGTGCGCGCATCGAGCACCACGTGGGCCCAGGATCCATCGAGCCGCCGTTGCGCGCGTTCGAGCGCGTGCAGCAGCGTGCCGTCCGTCTCGAGCGCGACCTCGACGAGATGGGCGACGACCTCCGAGTCGGCGTCCGACAGGAACACGTGCCCGTCGTCCTCGAGCTCGCGGCGCAGCCGGTCTGCATTGCGCACGATGCCCTCGGAGGCGATGACGACGCGGTCGGTGCAGTCGACGAGCGGGTGCGCGTTGCGTTCGCGCACGCGTCCGCCTCCGCCGGTGCTGGTGTGGCCGATGCCGATCCTCCCGCCGGTGCCTCCCCGGCGTCCGAGGCTGCTGACCGAGCCGAGCGCGAGCATGCGTCGGCCGAGCTGGCTGTCGGGGTCGACGGCTCGTGCGATGGTGACGTCGTCGGTGTCGTGCCAGATCGCGATGCCCGCGGAGTCGTAGCCGTGCTGCTCGAGCAGGCCGAGCGCATCGAACAGCCGCCACGCGGCCGGGTGGCTGCCGGCGTAGGCGACGATGCCGCTCATGCGTGCGTCGCCGCGGTCGTCCGTGCGGGTCCGCGCCACGTCGAGGCGGCGGGGGCGCCATGGCGCGTCGTGCTCATCGGTCCTCCGGACTGCGCGTGCAGTCGGTCGGCGTGCGCTGACGCGATCGTGACTGCGTGGCGTTCGTGGCCACGGGGTCCGGGTGGCGATGCGCATCCAGAGTGCGACTGCTGAGGACGCCTCGTCAAGGGTCTCCGTCGCGCTCGACCCGCCCGGCGTGGCGCACGCGGGTGCGACGTTCCTCGCCGGAACGACACCGGAGAGGCACGGCTAGGGTCGACAGCAGCGATACTCGCGTCGGATCGCCCGACCTGCCCGGCATCGTTCCGAGAGGCGAGCGATGACGAACGTCGTGGATGATCCGAGGGCGCTGTGCGCACCGTACGTCGACGCGACGGGCCTCGACGGCGCGTCGATCACGTCCTTCGGAGCGACCGCCGGCGCCGAGACGATCGCGGCGTCGAATGCGACGGCTGCCCGCATCGACGAGCTGCAGCTCGACCTCGGCGTCGGCCCCGCATGGGATGCCGTGCGACGACAGACGGTGCAGCACGCGCCTCGCCTCGACGGCGACGAGCGGTGGCCGATGCTGCGCGACGCTGCCCTGCCGCTCGGCGTCGGCGCGCTGCACGCCTTCCCGGTCGCGTTCGGCGGCGTCAGCATCGGGGCGGTCACGACGTATGCGGCGCTGGCTGGAGACCTCGACGCGCTGGTCGTCGACGTGCTCGTCGCGCAGACGCGCGTCACGGCGATGCTGCTCATGTCGGAGGCGGTCTCGGAGGCGGGCAGGGAGGTGAGCGCGAACCCGCGCTCGCGGCGCATCGTGCACCAGGCGACCGGCATGGTGCTCGCCCGCTTCGGGCTGCCGCCTGCGGATGCGCTGTCGCTGCTGCAGGCGCACGCGTTCTCGCTCGGGCTTCCCGTCGCCCAGGTTGCCGCCGATATCGTTGCGGGACGATCGCGCTTCCTCGATCCGGAAGACACAGCCATCGAGGCGGGCGGAGAGGATTCGAGATGACTGCGCGCAGCCGCGAGCGAGAGCTCCTGGACACGTTCGTGAAGCTCTCCGACACGCTCGTGGCCGACTACGACGTCGTCGAGCTCATGCAGCTGCTCGTCGATCGCAGCGCCGCGCTGTTCGATGCCGTCTCCGCCGGCGTGCTGCTGGCCGACGCGTCCGGCCGCGTCGAGGTGCTCGCGTCGACCGACGAGGACGCGCGGCTCATCGACCTCATGCAGCTGGGGCAGGATGCCGGTCCGTGCGTCGAGGCGCTGCGCACGGGCGAGGTCGTCGCCGTGCCCGACGTCGCCGCGGTCGCGTCGGCGTGGTCGGGGTTCCGCGAGCAGGCGCTCGCGCTCGGCATCCACGCATCCTGCTCGGTGCCGATGCGGCTGCGCGGCACGACGATCGGGTCGCTCAACCTGTTTCGGGCGCAGCGGGGCGAGTTCGACGCCGACGATCTCGCGGTGGTGCGTGCGTTCACCGACGTGGCGACGATCGGCGTGCTGCATCAGTGGGCGCAGACCGAGGGCGACGTCGTCCGCGAGCAGCTGTCGCGTGCGCTCGACAGCCGGGTCGCGATCGAGCAGGCGAAGGGCGTCATCGCCTTCAGCCACGGCATCGACGTCGAGCTCGCGTTCGACCGGCTCCGCAGGCATGCCAGGTCGACGAGGGCGACGCTCACCGAGGTCGCCCGTGGCGTCGTGGCGGGCGAGATCGTCGTCGCCGCTGCCGGCGTCGAGCCGTGAGCCTCGCCGCGCACCCACCCGCTCCCGACCGATCGCTCGCACGCCCCGCTTGACCGTGCCCTGAGGGCACGGTGTGCACTGGGGTCATGAGCGACACCGCACTCGCACCGACGACCCCCATCGCGCGCCCCGGCGTGCCCGAGATCGTCGCAGGCGCCATCGCGTTCCTGCTCGGGCTCGGCGGCACCTTCCTGCTGTTCACGCTCGTGCCGATGGAGGGCGTGGGAGCCGGCCTGCTGCAGTACGCCATCTCGGGCACGCTCGGCCTCCTCGGCTTCGCCGCCGCGTACGTCGTGCGCATCCGCCGCCTCGACGTGCTCGGGGTGCGCACGGCGTCTGGGCGCTGGCTCGCGCTCGGTGCAGCCGGGGGCGTGGTCACGTTCGGCCTCGGCCTCGCCGTGGGCGTCGTGATGAGCCTGGTCATGGAGGCGCCGCCGGAGAACATCCAGTCGGACTACCAGGCGGCTGCCGCCGGTGGGGCGCTCGCGTTCGTCGCGACGCTGCTGCTGGGATCGGTGCTCACGCCGCTCGGCGAGGAGGCGTTCTTCCGCGGCGTCGTCGCGAACGCGCTCGGTCGGTTCTCCGTGTGGGTCTCGGTGCCCGTCAGCGCCGCCCTGTTCGCGATCGCGCACGGCGTCAACGCGGTGCTGCCGACCGCGTTCATCGTCGGCATCGTCACGGCGCTGCTGTTCCGGCGTACCGGATCGATCTGGCCCGGCTTCCTCACGCACCTCGTGCACAACACGCTCGCGACGCTGTTCCCGCTCGTGCTGGGCGTGCTGCTCGAATGACGCGCAGCCTCGCGCTCGTCAAGGGCAGTACGGTCGGATCATGACCGAGCGCACCACGTACATCCTCGTCGACGGCGAGAACATCGATGCGACGCTCGGCCAGTCGGTGCTGGGGCGCCGCCCCGACCCGCACGAGCGTCCGCGCTGGAACGTGGTGCTCGACCATGCCGAGCAGGCGTGGCAGCAGCCCGTGAAGGGCCTGTTCTTCCTGGCGGTGCAGGAGACGCTGCCGATGTCGTTCGTGCAGGCGCTGCTCGCGATGGGCTACACGCCCGTGCCGCTGCAGGGCGACGGCAAGGTCGTCGACATCGCCATCCAGCGCACCGCCGACGCGCTGCGCACGCGCGACGCCGACGTGATGCTCGTCAGCCACGACAGCGACTTCGCCCCGCAGATGACGGCCCTCGCCGACGGCTCGCGCCGCGTCGGCATCGTGGGCTTCGCGGAGTTCATGGCCTCGAGCCTGCGCGCGGTGCCCGGCGTCGAGTCGTTCGACCTCGAGTACGACGTGCTCGCGTTCCGCTCGCGGCTGCCTCGTGTGCGCATCATCCCGATCGACGAGTTCGACCCGCAGCTCTTCCTCTGACCCGTCGGCCCGGCGCGCTCCGGGCGCAGCCTCCGAGCATCGGAGGATCTCGGCCGCTTCGGAGGTGAGAAGCGGCCGAGATCCTCCCATCGGTGTGGTCGTGACCGGGCGCGATTCGTCGCCGTCCGCCTGGGGGTGGTGGGATGGATGCGGTGGGCTCGCATCCGCCGCCACCCGCATCCGCAGCCCGGAGGGCCTCCATGTCGCACGCATCCGACGCACGCGTCGTGTTCCTCGACGTCGACGGCACGATCATGGACGAGGCGGCGCGCGTCGCCGACTCGACGATCGAGGCGGTGCGCCGCGCCCGCGCGAACGGGCACGCCGTGCTGCTCGCGACGGGTCGCGCGCCCGGCGAGGTGCCGAGCCACGTGGCCGAGATCGGCTTCGACGGCGCGATCACCGCAGGCGGCGGATACGCGTCGATCGGCGGCGAGCGGGTGCTCGAGCGCACGATGGATGCCGAGCTGACGGCGCGCATGGTGGCCGTGTTCGAGGATGCGGGCGTCGACTACTACCTGCAGTCGTACGACGGCGTGTACCCGACGCAGCACGTGCACCTGCGCTACGCCGAGTACCTGCGCCGCTACGCGGGGGAGTCGTTCGACGGCATCGAGCCGCACGAGCATCCGCGCGTCGCGCCGCTGGTGCAGACCGAGCCGCTGCCGACCGAGGGCATCGCGAAGGCGATGTTCATCGGCGAGGACCTGGGGTTGTTCGCGCGCATCTCCGAGACGCTCGGGGCAGACTTCCACGTCATCACCGGCACGATGCCGAACCTGGGATCGGCGAGCGGCGAGGTGAGTCGCGCCGGCGTCACGAAGGGTGCCGCGATCGAGCACGTGCTGCCGCTGCTCGGCTTCACCGCCGACCGGGCCATCGGCATCGGCGACTCGTCGAACGACGTCGAGATGTTCGACGTGTGCGGCGTGGCCATCGCCATGGCCGGTGCGGTGGTCGAGGTGCGTGAGCGGGCGTCGGAGTTCACGACGGGTGTGCTCGACGACGGCATCTGGAACGCGTTCGTGCGGCACGGCCTGGTCTGAGGCGCCCTGCTGGTCACGGGTTGCAGTGATCGGTCAGTCCTTGCGACCACCATCGACCACCGTCGAGCGCAGCGCCACCCCGATCCCGCCCGCACGCAGAAGCGGGGCGAGCCCGTAGGCCCGCCCCGCATCCATCCGCGTTCGTCCGCTCACGCGGATGCGATCACTCGAGCTTGATGGCTCGCGTGGGCTCCGCCGTGCCCTCACGGTACGAGCGGCGACGTGCGGCGCGGGCGATGAGGAACAGGATGATGCCGACGACGATGTAGCCGAGCGCGATGAGCCACGTCTGTGGCGACTGCTGCGTCAGCAGCGCGATCGAGGCGATGAGCGCCAGCACGGGCACGATGCGCGGCACCGAGAAGTGCTTGTGCGCGACCTCGTCCTTCTTCAGCACGAGCACGGAGATGTTCGCGGAGATGAAGACGAGCACGAGCAGCAGCACGGTCGTGTCGGCGAGGGTGCCGACGTCGCCGACGAACGACATCGCCATCGTCACGATGCCGACTGCGAGGATCGCGACCCACGGGGTCTTGCGGCCCGAGAGCACCGAGCCGAAGATCCTCGGCAGCAGCTTCGCCTCCGCCAGACCGTACGTGGCGCGCGACGCCATGACCATGAACAGCAGCGCGCCGTTGCCGATCGCGACGAGTGCGATCAGCGAGAACAGCCACGTCGGGAACGCGAAGCCGGATGCGTCGATGACCTCGAGCAGCGGGCCCTCGGACTGCGCGAGCTGGTCGGTGGGCACCACGATGGATGCGCCGACGGCGAGCAGCAGGTACACGATGCCGGCGGTGATGATGGCGCCGAACAGCGCGCGCGGGTAGGAGCGCGAGGGGTTCTTGACCTCCTCGGCCATGTTCGCTGCGGCTTCGAAGCCGAGGAACGAGAAGAAGGCCGTGATGGTGGCGGCGAACGCACCGGTGATCGGTGGCACGCCCTCTGCGAAGGTGACGGGGCGGTTCATGTCGCCACCGCCTCCGCCGATGACGAGCGCGGCGATGACGATGATGATGATGAGGCCGGTCATCTCGATCAGCGTCGCGCCGACGTTCGCCATGAGCGACTCGCGCACGCCGCGGATGTTGATGAGGATCAGCAGCGCGATGAACACGAGGGTCACGGGGATCGTGGGGATCTCGACGAGACGCTGCAGGTAGTCGCCTGCGAAGGCGTTCGCGAGCGCTGCGGAGGTCGTGATGCCCGACGACAGCATGAGGAAGCCGATGAGGAACGTCACGAACGGCTTCTTGAACGCCCGCTCCGCGAAGCGGGCTGCACCACCGGCGTGCGGGTACTTCGTGATGAGCTCGGCGTACGTGCCTGCCGTGAGCAGCGCGAGCACGAGGGCGAGGATCAGCGGCACCCACAGGGCTCCGCCGACGTCTTGCGCCAGCGTGCCCATGAGCGTGTAGATGCCGGCACCCAGGGTGTCGCCGACGATGAAGAAGAACAGGAGCAGGGTGGTGATGCCGCGCTTGAGCTTCGTCGCCGAGGCGCCGTCGGCTGCTGGGGCGGTGGTGGTCTCGGCCATAGCGCGCAAGCATGCCATGGATCCGCAAGTGGCGTGCACGTTCGTGCATGACTTGCGGGATCGGGGGATGGGTGGCATGCGGTCGCGGCCATCGCGCTCGGCCGCCGGTCGGTTCGAGCCGCTGCGGACGGCCGTGCACGGCTCCGGGTCGGGTCAGTCTGGTCGCTCGCCCGCGGTGAAGCGCGCCGCGTGCTGGGTGAGGCGGTCGGCGACGGCATCCTCGGCGGCGCGAGGATCCGCCCCGCGCATCCGCTCCGTCAGTCGGCGAAGTCGCGCGGCGCCACGTCGATGAGCGCGCGGGCGAGGTCCTCGGGCGTGCGCGCGCCGTGCTCGCCGTCGGACTGCAGCCACCAGCTCAGCACCGTGATGACGCCGCCTGCGAAGAAGTGCGCCGTGACCTCGGGGTCGGCGTGCAACTGGTCGCGCGTGTGCAGCGTCTCGAGGTTGAGGTGCGCGAACGTGCGCACGAGGGAGTCGGCGAAGGCGCCGCCGCCGACGAGCAGCGCGCCGTACGTGTCGCGGTGGGCGTCGAGGAAGCGCGCGAGCTCGAGGAAGACCCGCTCGTTGACGGTGCGCGTGGAGCCGCCCGCGCGCACCTCGGCGCGGGCCGACGCGACGAGCCCGCCGATGCGCTCGGTGAGCGCCGCGACGGCGAGCTCGTCGAGGCCTGCGAAGTGCGCGTAGAACGACGAGCGGGTGACGCCGGCGCGCTCGACGACCGCCGACACCGTCACCGCAGGCGCCTCGTCGAGCAGCACGCGGTAGGCCTCGACGAGGCTCGCCCGCGTGCGCTGCACCCTGCGGTCGCGGCTGTCGACGCGCCGCGACCGCAGGTCGGCCTGAGCGGTGGGGCGTGGCACGGCGTTCCTCCTCGAACGGCGGTCGAGGGCGCCGGCCATGCCATCCGGCCCGGTCAGGCCGGGCGGTAGGTCTCGCGCAGGGGCGGCGGGATCGTGCCCTCGGGGATGGGGTGATCGTACGGCGTGACGCTGATGATCGACTCGAACTCGTCGCGTGCCGCCTGCAGCAGCGCGGGGTCGACGAGCAGGTCGATCGCGGTCGCGGCCATGGCCTTCGCGGCGTGGACCATGCCCTTGTGCGCTGCGGGGCTCTTGCCCTGCGTCACCATCTGCCACGAGTGCGCAGGCGTGCCGAGCGCGGCGGTGCCGGCGACGATCTGCACCGTCGGCGTGACCCAGCTGACGTCGCCGACGTCGGTCGATCCCGTCATCTGGAAGCGGTGGGCGGGGTCGACGAGCGGCGGCACGGCGTCGTAGTACGGGGGCGTGTCGGGTGCGAGGCCGCGGCGGCTGCGGGCCATGGCCTCGGAGCCCGGCGGCAGCCCCTCCGCGATCCGTCGGCCGTACTCCTGGTCGGCCTCGTCGAACGGCACGCCGCCGAGTGCGGCGACGTTCGCGTGTAGCCGCTCCTCGAGCGCGCGGTTCGGCAGCACCTCGGCGCACGCGCCCTCGAAGTCGATCTCGACCTCGGTCTCCGTCATCATCGCCGCACCGTGCGCGACCTTCTTGACGCGCTCGTAGAGGGTGCGCATCCGCGCCACCGTGGGGGAGCGCACGATGTAGTACAGCTCGGCGGTGGGCTGCACGACGTTGGCCGAGGGGCCGCCGGCGTCGGTGAAGGCGTAGTGGATGCGGTCGTCGTCGTCCATGTGCTCGCGCAGGAAGTTCACGCCCACGTTCATGAGCTCGGCGGCGTCGAGCGCGCTGCGCCCGTGCTGCGGAGCCCCGCCGGCGTGGGCGGCGACGCCGCGGAAGCGGAAGTACGCCTGCGTGTACGCGAGCGACTTCCACTGGTCGGCGCTCATCGCGTCGCCCGGGTGGTTCGTGACGGCGGCGTCGACGTCGTCGAACGCGCCGGCCAGCACCATGTACGTCTTGCCGGCGGCGGCCTCCTCGGCGGGGCAGCCGTAGTAGCGCACCGTGCCGGGCAGGCCGGCGTCGGCGAGGTGCTGCGCCGTGGCGACGGCGGCGAGCAGCGAGCCGGAGCCGAGCAGGTTGTGCCCGCATCCGTGGCCGGCGTCGGCCTCGCTGTCCGGGTCGGGCTCGCGCACGCTCGAGTGCGCGGCCTGGTTGAGGGATGCGAGCGCGTCGTACTCGCCGAGGAATCCGATGACGGGCGCGCCCGATCCCCACTCGGCGCTGAACGCGGTCGGCACGCCTCCGGATGCGCGGGTGATGCGGGCGCCGTGCTCCTCGGCCGCGTCGATCTGCCGCTCCATCGAACGGTGCTCCTCCCAGCGCAGCTCGGGGTCGGCCCAGATCTCGTCGCTGAGGCGGGTGAAGCGGGGCGCGAGGG
This sequence comes from Agrococcus sp. AC640b, assembly GCF_979255995.1. NCBI lineage: Bacteria > Bacillati > Actinomycetota > Actinomycetes > Micrococcales > Microbacteriaceae > Agrococcus > Agrococcus sp. AC640b. Next base: position 37,891 of record NZ_CEEDMM010000019.1, on the reverse strand, counting down.
CGTCGACGATCGGGGCGACGGTCGACACCGTGCTCTCGGGGTTGGTCATCGGGTTCCTTCCTGGGTGGTCTGGTCTGCGGCGGCGGGCGCGCCGGGAGCGGTGGTGCCATCCTCCGCCGTCGCGGCCGTGCGCGTGGGCAGCACGAGCGCGAGCACGATCGTGAGGACGACCGAGGCGGCGACGCCGAACAGCGCGAAGACGGGGATGAGCGGGGTCAGCACGAGCTGCACGACGAGGCCGACGCCGAGGGCGATGGCGAGGATGCGCGGTTGCGGGTTGCTCGCGATCATCTGCACGACGACGGCGCCCATGACGGCGGGCAGGATGAACGTCTGGATCGACGCGACGACGTCGGCGGGGATGAGCTGCAGCACGATCGTGCCGAGCACGCCGACGAAGACGATGAGCGACACGAGGTGCACGGCTGCGGCGCCGCAGATGGCGAGCACGGCGGCGAGCTGCCCGCGGCGGGTCTCGGGCTTCGCGCCGATCGCCGACTGCGCGACGATCGCCGACGGCAGCAGCTTGCTCGAGATGTTGCCGATCATGAACGCCTGGTACATGCTCGCGGGGCCGAGGATCGGGAAGTACGAGAAGGGCTCGACGACCCAGACGACTCCGAATGCGACGGCGATGGCGATGACGCCGAGCACGACGGCATCCACCTGCACGCCCAGCTGCACGGCGAGGATGGCGGGGCCGCCGACCATGAGCACGAGCGCGGCGATCATCGTGATGCGTCCCCAGCGCGACGTGGTCGTGTCGAAGCGCGCCCAGGCGGCGTTGGCGGTGGCGGTGGCGTTCGTGTCGATCATGTCCGCTCCTGTCTGCGTGCTGCGCGTGCTCATGCGATGCCTGCCGATCCGAGCGCGACGCCCACGGCGATCGCGACGACGAGGGCGAATCCGAGGCCCCATTCCTTCAGCCACGCCTTGCCGGTGGCCTTCGCGATCCACAGGCACAGCGCCATGGTGGCGGCGCCGGCGAGGGTGACGATCGTGGCGGCGAGGCCCTTCTGCAGCTGCTGGATGCCGAAGGTCACGAACGCGCCGAGCAGCGCGGCGGTGGGGATGATCGTCATCGCGGCCGCGGCGCGCACGCTGCGCGCGGAGGCGAGGCGGGCGTTGCCGCGCTTCAGCAGCGGCGTGACGATGAGGGTGACGAGCATCCAGCCGGAGCCTGCGATCGACAGGCACAGCAGCACGGTGGCGAACACCGACTGCGTGTAGCCCTCGCCGCCGAGGCTCACGCCCTGCGTGCCGGCGGCGATCTCGGCGCCGGCGACCTCGAACGCGGCCGAGCCGATGAGGCCGATGCGCGTGAGGGTGCCGGGGGTGCCGAAGACGCCGAGCAGGGTGATGGCGACGAGGGCGACGGCCATCGAGGGGCCGATCGCGGCGACGGCGCCGGCGCGGAACGACCGCGTGACGTCGTCGCTCGTCATGCCGACGGCGGGTGCCGACCTGCGCACGGCGACGAAGTAGATGACGGTCTGGGCGGCGATCACGACGAAGACGCCGATCACTGCGACCCACATCACGGGGCTGTTGGCGGCGGCGAGGATGTCGGGCGAGCCGGGGTCGAGCTGCGGCAGGTGGGGCACGGGCACTCCTTCGAGGCGTGACGTCGCCGGTCGGCGACGATTGCTGTGCTCCGATAATGGACACTGTCCGATTTCGTGCGCGCTACCCGCGGCGTTACCTGTGTGTAAACCCCGGCCCGCCTCGCGCCAGGCCCACTCGCTGAGCCCGCTCGCCAAAACCGCCCCTTGAGGTTCGAGCGAAGCGAGCCTCGAAAGGGGCACCACACTCCTACGGCGAGCACCCTGGTCGCTCGGGTGCTCGATGCAGTCCCCGCGTCAGCACGAGCTGCACCTCGAACACCTGGACGCCTGGGATCGCGCATCGCGCCGAATGCCCGAGGTTCGCGGCTACGCGCTGGGATCGGGCTGCGGGCTTGCGGGGCGGCTACGGCGAGCAGCCGGGGTCGTCGGGATAGTCGATGCAGTCGCCGCGGGTGAGCACGGTGTGCACCTCGAAGATGCGCACCGACTCGGTGGGTGCGGCGACGTCGAGGGTGCCCGGCACCGACGACCATCCGCCGTCGGCTGCGATGTCGGCTTCGAACGTGATCGTGACGGTCGCGGCATACTCGCCTCTCGACTGGTACTCGTGCGTCGTCGCGGTCGCGGTCCAGTCGTCGTCGGTGCCGACCCAGAGTGCTCCGGGATCCTCTGTGGTGACGGCGGTGCCGTCGCCGTAGTCGAACGTGAAGGCCGTCGGCCGCCAACGCACCTGGATCGGCTGGCCCAGCAGCGTGCCGCTCTGCACGTGGTCGGTGGCCGTCGCGACGAAGTTCGTCGGGATGCCGAGCACGCCCCAGTTCTCCGGCTGCACGATGAGCTCGCCGACGGCTGGGGTGAACGAGGCGAGATCGGCGATCGTGATGGGCGCGACGACACTCGCCTCGACCGTCGGCGCAGTGCCGCACGACGCGAGGCCGGCGGCGCAGCGGAGGTCGCGGCCGGCGGGGCGGCGTGGGGCTGGGGCGCTTGCGCTGCTTGATCCTGTGCTCTGGGTCGATTCTGAGGCCGTCAGCACCGCCGTCACTTCGAGATTCTCTTGGCTCATGTTCGTTGTGCACAGGCCCGCTCGCTGCTGAGCAGTCGAGCAGGTTGCAGAGGTCGCCACGGGCAAGGCCGGTAGAACTGCGCCGAGCACGATGGCCGAGATCGCGACAGCCAGGGTCGGATTTAGCTGCACGGGGCACCATCTCCGCCACTCCAAGGACCGACGGCAGACACCAGCAGGTCTCGGCCATCCCCGCGATCGAACTCGACGTGCAAATCGACGAGTGGGTCGCGACCAGCAGGCGTGACGTCCTCGCCATCGGGCCCGATGAACGCGGTGGACGACACGTCCTCGCAAACTCCAACGGCGAGGCGATCGAAGGAGTCGTCTCTTTCGATGAGATCGAACGCGACGGTCGCACTTTCACCCGTCGTTGTGATCCCGTCTTCAAGCAGATCCTGAGCGGCGGCCGCTTCGCTTGTTGCGACTTCGTCTGTCGCCCAGTCCGTCAACCGCGTGTAGTCGGGTGTGTCTGATGCGTAGAGCGCGTCAACCGCGATCCGGAAGCCCTCGTACACGCTCCGCGCTTCAGCAAGCAGCTCCTCGTCGGTCGGCTCGTCGCTGGGGTTCGAAGGCGACGGCGGACTGCCAGAAGGTTCAGGCTCATCCCCGTCCACGCAGGCAGCGAGCGTCACCACCGCCGCCGCGCTCACCGCCGCCCACGACATCCATCGGCTCCCACGATTCATGCGGTGACCATACGAAGGCCTGGCGACAGCCGCGATGGGCTGTCCACAGGCTCGTGCCTCCCAGGCCCGGGCGGCGAGGAGGTCGCCCGCAGTCTGCGCCGCTAGGTTCGGTCGCACAAGAGACGGTGGCGACGATGGGTGGCTCGATGCGTGCAGTCAGGCATGTCGGCCTCGATCTCGCATGGGGTCTACGGGGCCGCACCGGGGCGGCCGTGGTCGACGATGACGGTGCGCTCGTGGCCTCGGCGACGCTGCAGTCCGACGACGACATCGTCGCGTGGGTCGAGCAGCACGCGCCCGCTGTCGGGGTCGTCGCGCTCGATGCGCCGCTCGTCGTGGAGAACGCGCAGGGTTCGCGGCGGTGCGAGCAGGAGATCCAGCGGGCGTTCGGGCGCTTCGACGCCGGCGGCTACCCGTCGAACACCACGAACCCGCACTTCGTGCCGCCGCGCGCCGCGACGCTCGCCGACCGTCTCGGCCTCACGATCGATCCGTCGCTGCCCACTCGTGAGCGCGTGGCGATCGAGGTGTACCCGCATCCGGCGATGATCGCGCTGTTCCGCCTCGGCCGCACCGTGAAGTACAAGCGCAAGAAGCAGGGCTTCGACCTGCAGCACGCTGAGACGAGGCGACTGCTCACCCTCATGGGGGCGGTGCCCGAGCTTAGGCTCGCCGACAGCCCCCAGTGGTCGCGCATCGTCGCCATCGTCGACGGAGCCGCCGGGCCGGCCGCGCTCGGCTCGGTCGAGGATGAGATCGACGGCATCTTCTGCGCGCACCTCGCCTGGCTGTGGGCCGCGAGATCGCCGCAGCTCGAGGTCTACGGTGACGTCGCGGAGGGCTACATCGTGGCGCCGCCGCGCCCGTCGTGGGATCCGACGCCGCGGCTGGTGCCTGCGGCGCCGACCACCGACGGCGCCGACCTGGGCCGGGCCGCACCGAGCGCCCGACCGAGCCCCACGACGCCGCGAACGCCAGAGCAGGAGCACCCGTGATGCAGCCCGACGTCCGTGACCGAGCCCTCGGCGCCGTCCTCGGCTCCGCGACGGGCGACGCGCTCGGTGCGCCGTACGAGTTCCAGCCGCCGCTGCCGAGCGACGACGACGTCGTCATGCGCGCCGGTGGCGCGTTCGACTGGGAGCTCGGCGAGTGGACCGACGACACGTCGATGGCCGTGCCCATCCTGCGCGCCCTCGCGGACGGGCGCGAGCTCGACGACGAGGCGACGCTCGATGGGCTCGTGGCGACGTGGGCGCGGTGGGCGTCGGGTGCGAAGGACGTCGGCAACCAGATCCGCGCGGTGCTCGGCTCGATCGACGCGACCACCGCTGCGGCGGCGAGAGCGGCGGCGCGCACGATCCACGAGCAGACGGGTCGCAGCGGCGGCAACGGCAGCCTCATGCGCACCGGACCCGTCGCGCTCGCGTACCTCGCGGACGGCGACGAGATGCGGCTCGCCGCCGCAGCCCGCGGCATCAGCGACCTCACGCACTTCGACCCCGAGACGGGTGACGCGTGCGTGCTGTGGTCGCTCGCGATCCGGCACGCCATCCGCACCGGACGCATCGACGCGCGCCCCGGCATCGGGCACATCCCGTTCGAGCGGCGCGAGACGTGGCTCGTGCGGCTCGACGAGGCTGAGCGGTCGATGCCGTGGGAGTTCCCGCAGAACGGCTGGGTGGTGCATGCGATGCAGGCGGCGTGGTCGGCGATCACGCACGCCGATGCGCTCGAGCGTCGCCTCGTGCTGGCCGTGCGCTGCGGCAACGACACCGACACGGTCGCCGCCATCGCGGGAGCGCTCGCCGGAGCGGCTGCCGGAGCGAGCGCGATCCCGGATGCGTGGCGTCGCGAGTTGCACGGATGGGCGGGCGACGGCGAGGTGGCGACGGGCGCGCACCTCGAGGCGTGGGTGGAGCGGGCGATCGCGTACGTGCGGTGAGGGGTGCGGCGCTCGCGCGAGGAGCCCCTCGCCCGTCAGTGCAGCGGACTCGTCACGAGCTTCGCCGCGAACCACAGGAAGACGGTGCCGATCGCTGCGTTGCCGGCGGCTGCGATGAGCGGGCGCTTCCGCACCGTGGCGGCGAGACGAGCGCCGACGAGGATGAGCGTCGTCAGGTAGAGGGCGCTCGCGACCTCGAGCAGGCCGCCGAGCAGCAGGAACGTGAGCAGCGGCGCCTCGTACGTCGGGTCGACGAACTGCACGAAGAAGGCGAACATGAACAGGATCGCCTTCGGGTTCAGCAGGCTCACGATCAGCGCGCGCTGGAACGGTCGCTCGCGTCGCTCGCGCGGCTCGCCCGCTGCGGATGCGGCTGGCGCCGACCCGCGTTCGGCCGCGAGGGCACCGCTGGTCACGTCGAGCTCGGCCGCCTCGATGCCCGCAGCCTCGAGCCGCATGACGTCGATGGGGGAGGTGTCGGCAGGGGTGCGCAGCAGTCGCCGCCCACGCCACTGCCTCCAGGCCGCGCGCAGCGACGTGAACGCGAGCCACGCGAGGTAGAGGGCGCCGCCCCATTGCACGATCGTGAACAGCATCGGGTTGGCGGCGAGCACGGATGCGACGCCGAGTGCTGCGAGCACGATGAGCACCGCGTCGCCCAGGAAGACGGCGGCTGCGGCGGCGTAGGCGGCGCGGATGCCGCGGCGGGCGGCGACCGAGAGCACGTAGAGCGAGTTGGGTCCGGGCATGAGGATGATGACGACCAACCCCACGAGGTAGCCGCCCAGATCCGTCACGCCCAGCACGGCTCGATCCTCGCATCCGCCGCGGTCGCACCGGGGATCGTGGCTGGGGCCGCGTGCCCCGCGCAGGCCGGTGCGGTGGTCAGGGCTTCGCGGCCTCGACGAGTGGCTGCAGCACGCCGTAGTCGTGCTCGTAGTCGCGCAGCAGCCTCGTGCCGCGGTGCGCGAGCTGGTCGCTGCAGACGTCGATGAGTCCCATGCCCCACACGCGCACCTCGGTGCGTCGCCGTTCGTCGTAGATGTAGCGCAGCATCGCCCGTGACGGTGGGCCGTCGTCGACGACGATCGGCGCGCGCGGAGGCGACTCGCGGTACAGCGCGACCATCGAGAGCTCGGGCCAGTACGCATCCACCGGCAGCCTCCTGCGCTGGCCCCGCGCATCCGGATCGGCTCGCAACCAGTCGAACGTGTGCTGGCGCAGCGCCTTGCGACCCACGATCTTCTCGCACAGCGACAACACGTAGTGCTCGTCGCTGTTGACGCGGATGGGCCCCGTGGAGAGCTCGAAGCCGAGGCCCTTGAAGTGACGCAGCGACGTCACGCTCAGCCCACCGTGGCGGGTGTGCCGTACGCGCACGCGACCCTGTCGGGCTCGCAGCGTGCGAGCGGTCGCGAGTGGGAAGGATGGGCCATCGTCGCTCCTCGTGGTAACCCGTGTTGCGAGCAGGGTAGCGCTGGTTGAGATTGGGCGTGGGCGACTCTCCCCAAGCGTCGGCGCGCGGCGGGGCTCGGCCGGCGAGGCGAGGAGTGGGCGCGGCTCGCTGGGCTCGCCATGGCAACGTCGTGCGCCGCTGCCTCCGCAGGCGGAGCCGCGGCTTCGGCTACCGCGGGGCCGTCGAGCGGGTGGCTGGTGTCAGACGATGCCGGTCGACTCGACGCCCGGCGAACCGACGCACGGCGAGGTCGGCGGACCTAGTTGCGGTTCAACCCGTGCCGCCGAGTGTCGAGCGCCACCTTGAAGTGGCTCTCGGCCGCGTCGATCGTCGATGTTGGTGTGGACGGATCGAAGACGCGCAGCAGCGAGAAGCGGAAGCTCGCAGGGTCGAGCCCGCGCAGCTCGACGTTGCCGCCGTGACCGTTCGTCGCGTACGCACTCCAGCGTTGACGGATGCTCTCGACACCGTCGGCCTTCCCGACGTACTGACGGCCGTCGCAAGTGTCGGTGATGAGATACACGCCGACGACGGCAGCGAGCGCGGTTCGCCACGATGCATACCGGTGCTCGCGCATCACGGCCTGGAGCCGGGCATGGTCGAGCACGAGCCTGTCGAACCCGGGGAACGGGATCGGCTCCGCATCGGCGATGCCCTGCACCGGGTACGGCGCTGCGGTCGCGCCGTACATCCACCATCGGCGCGGCAGCCTCCACCCGATGACCAGTCGGCGTCGCAGATCAGCCATGCGCTCTGACTCCACGAGGTCGAAGACTCGACGCTCGCCATCGTTGACGATCTCCCCACGGTTCTCCATCACCGCCCAGAGGCGAGCTTGGTCACCGCCCTCGCGCACGAACACGATCCAGTGGCGCGGGGCGACGGCGGGGAAGTGTCGCGGATTCGCCGACTGGTTGTTCGTGTAGGCGAGGATCTCCGCATCGGTGGAGTCGGCATGGATGCCGCGAATGCCGCTGTCCTCGTGCTCCTGCACGTAGGCGTGGCGGATGACGATCGCGTCGGCAAGGTCGATGCCGGCGTCGAGGAGCAAGGGGCCGAGAGTCAGTGTCACCGGTGGGCTCCCCATCGCGTCCGTTGCACGTGCGAGTTCACTGTCTCTCCTCGTCTTGCAGGCTGACGAGGCGTTGCGAGGTGGAGCGTCAGACCACGTCGGTCTCGACGTGCGCGAGCTGGGCCGGCACGGCGATGTCGTGGTCGCCGGCGCTCGCGATGCGACGCACCTCGACGACCGTCGCAGCGGCGGCTCCGGCGTCGGCGACGATCCACTCGCCGATGAGCGTGCGGCTGCCGTCGGGCGTCTGGAGCGCGACGCCGGTGACGTCGAACTGCCCGTAGAGCGAGTGGTCGAGGCGGGCGGATGCGAGGTCGCCGTGGGCGAGGTCGGTCGCGGCGACCACGTCGCCGTCGAGCTCGCCGAGCTCGGTCAGCCCCTCGAACGCGCGCAGCGGCGACGTGGGCTTGCCAGTGCCGGAGTCGAACGCGCGGGCGGCGAGCAGGCGCGATCCGTCGGAGACGGTCGCGACCGTCCCGGCGTACTCGAAGAGCCCGTAGCGGTCCTCGCGGAAGACGGCGCGCACGGGTGCGTCCGCGTCACGGTCGGCGATCGCGGTCGTCATGGCGGCGACGTCGCGCTTGGCGGAGCCCTGTGCGGCGGTGAGTCGGTCGAGCGTGCTCATCGGCGTGCGTCTCCTCGTCGGTGAAGCCTGGCCGCCAGGATACGGGGCTTCGAGCCTGGGCGATCGGTCGTGGCGCGACCGTGCAGGACGCGGCCGGCTAGGGCCCGCAGTCTCAGAGGGCACGCTGCACCGTGCCCTACCGTGGGGCCATGGCTTCGGACTCCGTGACGCAAGCGCTCCGAGACATGGTCGCTGAGCGCGACTGGGCGCAGTTCCACACGCCCGAGAACCTCGCGAAGAGCGTCTCCATCGAAGCTGCGGAACTGCTCGAGTGCTTCCAATGGGGCGCTGCCTCCGACGCGCAGGAGGTGCAGGACGAGCTCGCCGACGTGCTGACCTACTGCCTCATGCTTGCGGATCGACTCGGCCTCGACGCCGACGCGATCGTGCTCGAGAAGCTCGAGAAGACCAAGGCGAAGTATCCCGTCGACCTCGCGAAGGGGCGGATGACGAAGCATGACCGGCTTTGAGATCGAGCGTCTGCCGTTCGTCGACGAGCAGGTGCAGGCGTGGGCGAAGGCGCACCCGAAGGCTGCGAACTGGCCCGTCGTCTATGCGCTGAACGGTGGCGGCGACGTGTACGTCGGCGAGTCGCTCAACATGGCGAATCGGGCGAAGCAGCACCGCGCAGCGCCAGAGAAGCAGCACCTCGAGTCCATGCGCGTGGTCATGGATCCAACGTTCAACAAGTCGGTGTGCCTCGATCTCGAGTCTTACCTGATCGGGTTGTTCAGTGGCGATGGCAGGTACAGCGTCCTCAACCGCAACGACGGCATCATCGACGCCGACTACTACGAGCGGGCTCGATACCAGGAGACGTTCGGCGAGATCTTCGAGCAGCTGCGCCGCGACGGCCTGTTCGAGCGCTGCATTCCAGAGATTCGCAACAGCGACCTCTTCAAGCTGTCGCCGTTCAAGTCGCTCACGCAGGAGCAGGCGATCGCGGTCGAGGACATCCTCGAGGGCCTGTTCGCGGACCTCGGCTCGAATCGACGGACGATGAGCGTCGTCCAGGGTGCTCCGGGCACGGGCAAGACCATCGTCGCGATCTACCTCATCAAGCTGCTGCGCGACATCGCCGATCGCCCGCGCGCCGAGGATCTCGATCGGGACTCGATGTTCGCGGAGTTCTTCGCGGAGGGCTATGCCGACGATCTCGAGCACCGCCGGATCGGGTTCGTCATCCCGCAGCAGTCGCTCCGCGTCTCGGTGCAACGGGTCTTCAAGAAGACGCCCGGCCTGAATCCGGGCATGGTGATGACCCCGTTCCAGGTCGGCAACAGCACCGTCGACTTCGACATCCTGGTCGTCGACGAGGCTCATCGACTCAACCAGCGTGCAAACCAGCCCTCTGGCCCGCAGAACAAGCAGTTCGCCGAGATCACCGAACGGCTCTTCGGCGTCGATGACGTCACCAAGACGCAGCTCGACTGGATTCGCGCGAAGGCGAAGCACGTCATCCTCATGCTCGATCGAGGCCAGAGCGTGCGACCGGCCGATCTTCCTCCATCGGCGACGATGGCACTCGTGGACGAGGCGAGGCGCGACGATCGCCTCTACCCGCTGACGTCGCAGATGCGAGTGGCGGGAGGCGACGACTATGTGGGCTTCGCGCGCAGCCTGCTGGGCGACGAGCCTCCGGCTCCACGATCCTTCGCCGGGTACGACCTGCGCTTCTTCGACGACCTCGGCGTCATGCGTCGCGAGATCAGGGAGCGCGACGACGAGTTCGGGCTCGCGCGTCTCGTCGCCGGCTACGCGTGGCCGTGGGCATCGAAGAAGGATCCGGCAGCGTTCGACATCGAGCTCGACGGCGAGCGGATGCGGTGGAACGTCACGGCGACGGACTGGATCAACTCGCCGACGTCACGCGACGAGGTTGGCTCGATCCACACGGTCCAGGGCTACGACCTGAACTACGCGGGCGTCATCATCGGCCCCGAGGTGCGCCTGTCTGGCGACGGTCGGGTGACCTTCGTGCGTGAACGCTACTTCGACAGGAAGGGCGCCGAGAACAACCCGAAGCTCGGCATCACCTACTCGGATGCCGATCTGCTCGAGTTCGTCCGCAACGTCTACACGGTGCTGCTGACGCGCGGGATGCGCGGCACGTACGTGTACGTCGTCGATCCCGCGCTCCGTGAGCGTCTCCGAAGGCCACTCGCGCGGGCGCGCTGACGAGCTCGCTGCTCGAAGCTAGCGAGATGCTCGTTGCGATCGATCATCTCGTCAGCAGTGCGGAGAGCTGCACCTCGTCGCAGGCGCTTCTCTCCCGTCGGCCAGGCTCGCCGTCGAGACTGCAGTGCTGCAGGGCCGCGTACCGCCCGTGCCGCTGGTCGCCATGCGAGCTCCCGGCAGCCCGCACTCAGCATCGCGGCGCAGCATCGTCGCATGAACGACTTCTGGGGTACGGCGGTACCGAACTGGATCATGGCGATCGGAACCATCTTGACCGCTGGTGCGGTCGTGTTCGCGTGGTGGAGCCTGCGGCTCGAGATGCGACGTGATCGGGCGGAGGCGATCAGCCGCGACCGCGAGGCAGCCGAACGCGTGACGGCGACCTGGGCGACGAGCGGGTCCGAGTGGGCCGTCGTCGTGCGCAACGCCCATCCCGGCGAGATCCATGACCTCGAGCTGCTCGTCGTCGGCAACGCGAACCGCGGGGGTGACCGCATCCGTCGTCGCAGGCTGGTGAGCGGTTGGCACCTGCATCGCTCCGAGGCGCGCGGCGCAGGGAGGGCTTGGTCGACTCCTGCGATCGTCAACGACATCGAGGGCTGGCAGCCGGTCGCCTCCGACAACCATCGCATCGCCCGCATCCGCTTCTGCCGACACGGGGAGGGGTGGCAGGTGGACCCGGGCCGCGACGCACGCCGCATGACTGCCGAGGAGTTCGCCGAGCACACCGAGGCGATGGGAGCGCACTGGGCACGTGGCGACCGGACGCTCGACGGCGGCGTTGCCTCGAACGTCTGATCGCCCCCGACGAGGTGGATGGCGTGCCACGTTCAGCGCCACCATGGACCCACGGATTCCTTCGGGCCTCTCCCCGGCGCCGGCTTCGGTCGCATGCGCGCTGCCGACCGGCAGCGCAGCGACGCGTCGCACGTGGATGCGAAGGTCCTGCTCGGTGGTGCGTAGGCCGCACGTCACGCGGTGTCCCGCGTGTCGTCAGGGATGTGCGGCTACTGCAGCACGGCGTAGCCGAGCTCTCGCGCCTTCGCCGCAAGCCGTTCGTCGAACGTGAGGATGGGGTTGCCGACAGCCGGACCACCGGCGCTCAGCATCACCAGGCAGTCCGGGATCGGCAGTCCGGTCGTCGCGCGCAGCACTGCGACGTCCAGCGGCGTTGCGTCGGGCGCCGCCTCCGTCACCCCCATCTGCAAGATGCTCGCCCAGACGCGCTGGGCGGTCGCGCGATCGGTCTGGGCGGGACCGGCGAGCACCTCGGCGATCGTCACGGGATGCATCGCCAGCGGCTCGCCCTCACGGGCTTGCAGCAGCTCGACGGCTCGATCGTGGTGTGCGTTCGATGCGTCGAGGAACCCGATCACGACGTTCGCATCGAGGATGTTCACTCCGCCCATTCCTCGTCGAGCTCGTCGAGGATCTCGCGAGGGAACGCTCCCGTCGCCGAGCCGGCGATCGCGGCCAGCGGCTGCGCCTCGTGCTGCGCCGCCTCGTGGATGATGTGACGCAGGTACTGCGACTGCGAGAGCCCGGCTCGGGCCGCATTCGCCGCGATGCGCACCGCGTCCGCCTCCGGGATCGCGCGCACCAAGATGTCAGCCATGACGCCACGCTACCACTACGTGATATCACTCGCGTTACCGGTGCAAGCGAACGTCGTCGCTCTTGCCGTGGCGGCGTGCCAACGCTAACGTCGACTCAGAAGCAGAACGTGTCGTTCGCATATCGAACGAGACGGTTCGGCTCGACAGCGCAGTCGAAAGAGGACCGATGCAGTTCCACCACGACGGGTACGTCTCCGGCGACCCCCGCATCCAGCCCGCGCAGGGCACGGGGATCGACCGTCCGAGCGAGATTCCCGACGAGGTCGACGTCCTCATCGTCGGCTCCGGTCCGGCCGGCATGCTCCTCGCGGCGCAGCTCTCGCAGTACCCGTCCGTCACGACGCGCATCATCGAGCGTCGCGCGGGGCGGTTGAAGGTGGGGCAGGCCGACGGCATCCAGGCGCGCAGCGTCGAGACGTTCCAGGCGTTCGGCTTCGCGGAGCGCATCACGCAGGAGGCGTACCGCATCACGTCGACGAGCTTCTGGGGGCCGCGCGACGACGACCCCGGCAGCATCCACCGCACGAAGCGCACCGACGACGACCCCAACGGCATCAGCGAGTTCGAGCACCTCATCGTCAACCAGGCGCGCGTGCTCGACTACTTCGCCGAGGCCGCGCTGCACGGGCCCGGGCGCATCGAGCCCGACTTCGGCATCGAGTTCGTCTCGCAGGAACGGGATGACCACCCCACGCATCCCGTGCTCGTCACCATCCGCGACTCCGGTGCCACGAAGGAGGCCGAGGATGCGGCGCTCGCCGCCGCGACCGGACTCGAGGCGGAGGCGGCGCGGCTGGCGGTGAACGAGGCTGCGGTGGATGAGTCCGGTGCGGGCTCGCTTCGAGACGCCGACTCCGCAAGCTCCGTCGGCTCCTCAACGAGCGGTTCTGGAACCGCGAGCGGTTCTGGGGAGGCGAGCGGTGCTGGGGCGACGAGCGGTGCTGGAGACGAGCGCCCGACCCGCCAGATCCGCGCCAAGTACGTCGTCGGCTGCGACGGCGCCCGCAGCGGCGTGCGCCGCTCGATGGGCCGCACGCTGCAGGGCGACCAGGCGTTCCATGCGTGGGGCGTCATGGACGTGCTGCCCACCACCGACTTCCCCGACATCCGCATGAAGTGCGCCATCCAGTCGGCGGCGGGCAGCATCCTGCTCATCCCTCGCGAGGGCGGGCATCTGGTGCGCTTCTACGTCGACCTCGGCGAGGTCGCCGCCGACGACGCCGGCCGCATCCGCACCACCACGGTGCAGCAGACCGCCGAGCGCGCGAACGCCATCCTCTCGCCGTACACGCTCGAGGTGCAGGACGTCGCGTGGTACTCGGTGTACGAGGTGGGGCACCGCCTCTGCGACCGCTTCGACGATGGGGTAGACGAGCACGGTGCCGAGCGCGCACCGCACGTGTTCATCGCGGGCGACGCGTGCCACACGCATTCGGCGAAGGCCGGGCAGGGCATGAACGTGTCGATGCAGGACGGCTTCAACCTCGGTTGGAAGCTCGGCGCCGTGCTCACCGGCCAGAGCCCCGAGGCGCTGCTCGCGACGTACTCGGCCGAGCGGCAGGTGGTGGCGCAGAACCTCATCGACTACGACAAGCAGTGGTCGAGCCTCATGGCGAAGAAGTCGGCCGAGCTCGCTGACCCCGACGAGATGACGCGCTTCTACGTCGACCAGGCCGAGTTCCTCTACGGATTCCGCACCACGTACGAGCCGTCGATGATCACCGGTACGGCCGAGCATCAGGCGCTCGCGGCCGGCTTCCCCATCGGCAAGCGCTTTAAGTCGTACCCGGTCGCGAGGGTGGCGGATGCGAACTTCGTGCAGCTCGGGCACCATCACCGCGCCGATGGTCGGTGGCGGCTGTATGCGTTCGCGGATGCGTCGGGGGAGGCGCTCGCGCGCTTCGCCGCCGAGATCCCGGATGTCGTGGCCCGCTTCACGCCGGAGGGCGCGGACGTGGATGCGGTCTTCGACCTGAAGGTCGTGCTGCAGGATGCGTGGCAGGACGTCGACCTCGGCGCCGTGGCGCCGGTCTTCCTGCCGAAGACGGGCGCGCTGGGCCTCACCGACTACGAGAAGGTCTACGCCGCGATCGCCCCGCGCGACTGCCAGCCGGCGGCGCCGAAGATGGCGGTCGGCACCGACTTCGACGCGGACATCTTCGATGCGCGCGAGCTGTCGCGCGATGGGGCGATGGTGCTCGTGCGGCCCGATCAGTACGTGGCGCACGTGCTGCCGCTGGATGCTGTTGGGGAACTAAGAGAGCTCTTGGGCGCCTCACTTCGGGAGCGAAAGCCGTAGCCTGAGCCGAAAGGGAGGATGCGACACTCCGTGACTATCGCATCCCGGTAATGGGGACGGACTAGCTGTGTCGAAGGTCGCCGAGTGCGCGCGCGTTGTTTGGGTGCTTGTGAGACGTACTTGGAGAGCCACATGGCGTCCACTGCTGGGTGCTGCAATCGTCCTCTTCGTGCTTGGGCTTGTAGTGGCCGTGTGGATTCTGCCGCCGTTCCTTGTGGCTTCGGACCAGGCCATGGGTGCGAGGTCCGGCAGTGACGTAAGTGCGGCGAGGCAGGCGATCTTGTGGGCGGCTGGCGGCTTGATCGCCATCATCGGGCTGCTCTTCACGTGGCGTCGGTTGGTCCTCTCGACTCGCGCGGCCGCCCTGGCGGATGCCCAGGCCGAGCGCGAAACCGACGCGAACCTCACATCGCGCTATACCGAGGCCATCGGTCAGTTGGGCGATGAGGAGAGCGTCGCCGTACGGCTCGGCGGGGCGTATGCGCTCGAGCGGATCGCCAAGGACTCTGAGCGCGACCGTCAAGCGATTCTGGACGTGCTCTCCGCATTTCTGAGGGAGAAGTCACCACGCAACGAGGTCCCCACCGACGAATTTAACCGACCGATGAGAGTCGACGTTGAAGCTGTGGCCGCCGTCATCGCTCGCGTCTCGCAGTTGTTTGAACCGGATCATCGGATCGACCTTTGGGGAACCCACCTCACCGGAGCCAACCTGCGCTCAGCCAACTTCGTGGGAGGAGATCTGCGTGCGACTATTCTCAGTTTCGCTGATTTGAGCCAAGCAGACCTACGCGGCGCTGATCTTCAACGCTCCAATCTGATGCGGGCTGATCTTCGCGGGGCGAATTTCGCGTTTACGGACTTGGCCGAAAGCACGGTTGCCGGGGCCACCTGGGATGACACCACGATCTGGCCCGAAGGGTTCGATCCCAACGATCAAGTCGTCGAGCCCGCATCCGAAGTCCTGTCGTCAGTTGACGCAGAAACCGCCGCCAAGGACGTCGACGATGGGGGGCGCACGACCGCGGGGAATCAAGAAACGTCGACATCCGACGCTGTCTACAGCGAAGCGATCGATCAGCTTACGGAAGATCTCGAGGCTAGGCTCGACCGAACGCTTTGAGAGTGGCCTGCCTCACACCTCCGGGTGTGAGGGGCGAGCGGGCGGCCATCGTGTCGAGCATTGAACACGGGCTCGTCCGCCCGCGGCAGCCCAACAGCACATCGCCCGCACACGCACCAATCAGGCTCGATGCCCCACCCCGGCGCGACCATCGAACTCTGGGGCGACGCGGAAGGTGCCGCAGCACGTAGCGCCTACATCCAGGAAATCCAAGCGTCGTCACCGGCGTTCGGGTCTGAATACCACTACATCGTCGATAACTACCTGCTTCGCGTGAGTGGCGACATCTTGCCGTCCGTAGCGCCGCAGTGGGAGGCTGCCTTCACCGCCGCCCTCGCCGGCTAGTCGGTCCCTGCCGCAGCTGCGCTCCAGCCCGAAGGGTGTCGCGCTCGTCCGCCTCCGCGTCAGCCCCGCAGCAGCTGCGCCTCCAGGAAGTCGCACACGTCGGTCGCCACGCGAGCCTCCGTCGCGGCCGTCAGCACCGTGTGCGTCATCGGGTACCGACGCGACTGCGCCGTGCCGCCGCCGCGCACGATCGCCGCGCACGCCTCCTCGCCGCCGAGCGCGACCTCGTCGTAGGCGGCGACGCCAGCGAACGTCGGCGGCAGCCCCGTGAGTCGCTGCAGGCGCGCGGGCGACCCCCACTCGCCGCTCGCTTCCTGGTCGCCCAGGTACGCGCGCAGCAGCCGGCGCCGCGCCGCGACGCCGGCGTCGCTCGCGCGCGACGCCGGCGTGAGGCTGGCGAGGTCGAGCGAGGGCACGACGAGCGCGAGCGCCGCCAGCGGCGGCGCCGCCTGGCGCAGACCGTCGATGCGAGCCGCCGCCATCGCGATGCTGCCGCCCGACGACGTGCCGAGCAGGGCGATGCGAGCCGGATCGATGCCCAGCCGGTCGGCGTCAGCACGCACGGCGTCGAGCGTCGCGAGCACGTCCTCGACGGCCGCAGGGAACGGATGCTCGGGCACGAGCCGGTGGTCGACGTCGATCACGACGGCGCCAAGACGCTCGACGAGCGCGTCGACGAGGTCACGGTCGGTGACGTCGCGCGTGGCACCCCCGCCCATCCAGAACGCGCCGCCATGCAGGCGCACCACCACGGGGGAGGCGCCCGACCCGTCGCCGACGCGCGTCGCCGGCACCTCGCAGCCTCCCGCCGATGCGCCCGTGCCGTCGGTGACGTCGGGTGCGAGCGCACGCATGCCCCCGACGGGCACATGCACGTCCCACGGCCGCCGGTCGGCGGACTGCGCAGGCAGTTCGAGCAGCGTGCGAGCGTCGTGCCCCTCGCTCTCGCGCTGCAGCCGCACGAGCGCGGCACGCGATGCGCGCGCCGCCGCGTCGTGCTCGAGGCGCACCGCGACGACCTCCGCGAGCCACGCCTCCCGATCCTCGCCGGGCTCGGGGGCGAAGCGCGCCTCGCTCGAGGGCGTCGTCGTCTCGCGTCGCAGCGCGGCGACGAGCCACGCGAGGTCGCCGGGCAGCGCACCGGTCACGTCGTCGTCCCCACCTCGAGGCGCGGTGCGAGCACCGTGCGCTCGATCGGCGTCGTCGCATCCTCCATGAGCGCCAGCAGGCGACGCGCGCCCACCCGGCCGGACTCGCGCAACGGCTGCCGCAGCGTCGTGAGCCCCAGCGCCTGCACGATGTCGCCGCCATCCCAGCCGACGACGCCGATGCGATCGGGCACCTCCGCCCGCAGGTCGCGCAGGCCCGCGATCACCCCCGCGGCAAGCGTGTCGTGCCCCGCCAGCACGCCCACCTTCGCGTCGCGCGCGAGCTGCGCCACGGGATCCGCCGCTGCGCGCCCCGCCGCGACGTCGCCGGCTCGCGCCGTGATGCAGTGCACGGCGGCGCCGTCGACGCCGGCCTCCTCGAGCGCGCGCACGAACCCCGTGAGCCGCCGCCGGCCCTGCGAGATGTAGTCGTTCGACACCTGCCCCTCGGTCACGTAGACGAAGCGGGTGCAGCCGCGCTCCAGCAGATGGCGGGCCGCCTGGCCCGCGCCGAGCTCGTCGTCGAGCACGACGCTCGTGAACCCCGGATGCCTCGAGTCGACGAGCACCGTCGGCAGCTGGCGCGACAGGAGCCGCGCGGCGAGATGCTCGTCGATCGGCACGCCCATGATGACGAGGCCGTCGAGGTCGCCGGAGAACGGCAGGGTCGCGAGCCGAGGTGACGGGGAGCGGCTCGCCGACGGGTGGTCGATGAGGATGGGCTCGATGTCGTCGCCGAGCTCGGTGAGCATGCCCTGCACGCGGCCGGCGAACGACGCATACGTCGTGATGGGGGCGATGATGCCGACGCGCCGCACCGCCGATCGTGCGCGGTGCGCGGCGATCGCGTGCGGCACGTAGCCGAGCGCGTCGGCGGCGGCGAGCACCTTGCCGCGCGTCGCGGCGGCGACGCGGCCCGGCCGGTTCATCGTGTTCGAGACGGTCGCGATCGACACGTCGGCCATGCGCGCGACGTCGTGGATCGTCACGGCGCGCATCAGGCCACGTACCGTTCGACGGTCGCGGAGCGGCCACGCTGCACGGTCGGGTCGGGCACGGGTGCCGCCGCCAGCAGGGCCTTCGTGTACGCGTGCGCGGGGGCCTCGATGATCTGCTGCGTGGCACCGTGCTCGACGATGGCCCCGCGATGCATGACCGCGATCTCGTCGCAGATGCTCCGCACCACCGACAGGTCGTGCGAGATGAAGAGGTAGGCGAGCCCCAGCTCGTCCTGCAGCTCCTGCAGCAGCTCGAGCACCTGCGCCTGGATCGACAGGTCGAGCGCGCTCACCGGCTCGTCGCACACGATGAGGTCGGGCTCGAGCACGATGGCGCGCGCGATGGCGATGCGCTGCCGTTGGCCGCCGGAGAACTGCGCGGGATAGCGGTCGGCGGCGCTCGCCGGCATCGACACGCGATCGAGGGCCACGCGCACGGCCTCCCGCGCGGCGGCGCCGCTCATGCCGTGCGCGAGCGTGAGCGGCTCGGCGAGCGTCGACCCGATCGTGCGCACGGGGTTCAGCGACCCGTACGGATCTTGGAAGATCACCTGGATGCGGCGCGTCAGCTCGCGACGTCGGGTGCGCGAGGCGCCCACGAGCTGCTCGCCCTCGAGCTCGATGCTGCCGGAGGTCGCCTCGACGAGCCCGACGATCGCGTTGCCGACGCTCGACTTGCCCGAACCCGACTCGCCGATGAGCCCCAGCGTGCGGCCGCGGCCGAGGTCGAGGTCGACGCCCTGCACCGCCGTCGTCATCCCACGCCCGGGAGCGGGGTAGGCGATCGTGAGGTCGCGCACGCGCAGCAGCGCCGACTCGGTCTCGCGCGTGGCATGCGTGGGCAGCAGCGCGGGGTCGGCCGCGAGCATCGCCTTGGTGTGCGCCGCCGCAGGTGCTGCGAAGATCTCGTCGACCGCCGCCTCCTCCACGAGCCTGCCGTCGCGCATGACGATGACGCGGTCGGCGATGTCGGCCACGACGCCCCAGTCGTGCGTGATGAGCAGCAGCGTCATCGAGTCGTCGTCGTCGCACAGCGCATGCAGCAGGGCGAGGATCTCGGCCTGCACGGTCACGTCGAGCGCCGTCGTCGGCTCGTCGGCGACGAGCACCTTCGGCTTCGCGCTCAGCGCCGCCGCGATCACGACGCGCTGCGCCATGCCGCCGGAGAGCTGATGCGGGTAGCGGCGGGCGACGGCGGCCGGGTCGACGATCTGCACGCGCTCGAGCAGCCGCAGCGACTCGGCGCGCGCCTCGCTGCGGCGCAGGCCCTGGTGCAGCACCACCAGCTGCGTCAGCAGGTCGCCGACGCGCATCGACGGGTCGAGCGACGGCTGCGGATCCTGCGTGATGAAGCCGAACGTGCTGGCGCGCAACGAGCGCAGCTGCTCGGGGGAGCGGGTGGCGAGGTCGACGCCGTCGAGCACGATGCGACCGCCGGCGACGCGCGGTCCGCGACTGAGCCCCAGCAGCGCGAGCGCCGTCACCGACTTGCCGGAGCCCGACTCGCCGACGAGGCACAGCGTCTCGCCCCGTCGCAGCTCGAACGAGACGTCGTCGACGATCGTGCTCACGCCATCGGATCCGTCGAGCACGACCGTGAGTCCCTCGACGCTGAGCACCGCCCGCTCGGCGTCGACCGACGCATCCGCAGACGCCGTGGCGAGCGTCTCGGCCGCGACGGTGACGCGTCGGCGCCGACGCGACGGCGTGGTGCCCGTCCACCGCTCGGCGACGGCGTCGCGCAGGCTGTCGCCGAGCAACGTGAGCGCCAGCACCGTCACGATGATCGCGCCACCCGTGGGCACGAGCAGCCACGGTGCGCGCGAGATGTTCTCGCTCGCGACCTGCACCATGTTGCCCCAGGACGGGTTCGGCTGCCGCACGCCGAAGCCGAGATAGCCCAGGCCCGTCTCGGTCATGATGACGGCGCCGCAGAAAATGCTCGCCTGCACGATGATCGGTCCGGCCAGACGCGGCAGCACGTGGCGCACCGTGATCTGCGCCTCCGTGAGCCCGAGCGCCCGAGCGCCCCTGACGAAGAGCTCGCCGCGTACGGCGCGCGTCGTCGCGCGCACCACGCGCAGCAGCAGCGGGCTCGTGAGCACGCCGATCGTCAGCATCGCGAGCGTGAGGTTGCCGGGAGCGATCGACAGCATCACGAGCAGGATGATGAACGACGGCACGCTCAGCAGCACCTCGGCGAGCCGCACGATGAGGGTGTCGACGATGCCGCGCGACATGCCTGCGACGAGCCCGAGCGTCGTGCCGACGACGAGGAACACGATGAGCGCCTGCAGCACGCCGACGAGCGTCGCGCCGCCGCCGTGCAGCAGGCGCGAGAGCACGTCGCGGCCGAGGTCGTCGGTGCCGAGAGGATGCGCGAGCGACGGCGTCGCGAGCGTGCTCGCGAGATCCTGCGTCAGCGGCGAGTAGGGCGCGACGACGGGAGCGAGCGCGACGGCGAGCACGATGACGACGAGCAGCGCCAGGCACGTCACGAACTGGCCGCGTGCGAGCAGCAGTCGCCACAGCGGACGCACCGAGCGCAGGTCGCGCTGCCCCGTGACCGGCGTCTCGCCTGCGGCGTCGACGGGTCCGGCGAGGTCGGGGCTCATGCGCTCTCCTTCACGTTCAGCCGGCTGTAGAGCAGCTCGACGACGAGGTTCGTGATGATGATGACGATCGTGAAGATCAGCGTGATCGCCTGCACGACCGGGTAGTCGTGCAGCAGCGTCGCCTGCACGGAGTAGCCGGCGAGCCCCGGGATCACGAAGACGCTCTCGACGAGCACGGTGCCCGAGGTGAGGCCGATCATCTTCATGCCGAGGATCGTGACGATGGGCACGGCGGCGCCGCGCAGCGCGTGTCGCCAGAGGATGCGTCGCTCGCTGACGCCGTGCGCACGCAGCAGCGTGATGTACGGCTGCGCGAGCTGCTCGGCGACGGCGTCTCTCGTCTGCTTCGCCAGCAGCGCCGTGCCGCCGATCGTCAAGGTCACGATCGGCAGGATCATGTGCTGCAGCCACGGCCACAGCCCATCCACCAACGGGTCGTACCCGGAGGTCGGCAGCCATCGCAGCTGCACCGCGAAGATCGCCGCCAGCACGAGGCCGATCCAGAACGACGGCACCGCCATGCCGAGCACGCTGCCGACGTCGGCGGCCTTGCCTGCGACGCCGGGGCGCGAGGCGCCGATGACGCCGAGCACGATGCCGAGGATCGACGCGCACACGAAGGTGCACACGATGAGCGCGATCGTCGGCTCGACGCGATCGGCGAGCACGTCCGCCACCGGCACGCCAGAGACGATCGACGAGCCGAGGTCGCCCTGCATGAGCGCGGCGAGCCAGCGCCCGTACTGCTCCCACACCGGCAGGTCGAGCCCGAGCTCCGCGCGCACCTCCTGGTAGCGCTCTGCGGATGCGGTCGGGCCGACGATCGCGCGTGCCGCGTCGCCAGGGGTGAGCGAGATCAGCACGAACGTGAGGGCCGAGATGACGAAGAACAGCACGACGCTCATGACGAGCCAGCCTGCGAGTCGGCGCAGCAGCGGTGGCACGGGCACTCCTAGCGATCGAAGGGGATGGGAGGGCTCGCGAGGGCGGAGCCTGCCGGCTCCGCCCTCGCTCGCATCATCCGGCGGGGACGATCTCGGTGATCGGCGTCTGCGGGCGCGCCTCCGTCACCGAGAGCTCGGCGATCGTGTCGCCGGCGAAGTAGAACACCGGCGCGTACACGGCCGGCGCGAACCAGGCCTCGTCGACGAGCTCGGTGACGATGGCCTCGTAGTGCCCGGCGGCGGTCTCCTCGTCGGCGACGAGCGCTGCCGCCATCTCAGACTCGATCGTCTCGCTCGTCGAGCCCAGCGGGTTGAAGATCGCCTCGGGTCCGAACAGTCCGTCGTACTCCATCGGCAGCGGCTGCGAGCCGTAGCCGATGACCGCGGCTGCGAACTGGCCCGACGTCATCGCCTCGAAGTAGTCCGGCCCGGGCCGCGCGTCGAGCTCGACCGTGATGCCGACGGCGGCGAGCTGCTCGACGATGACCTGCGAGAGCGTCGCGGCGGTCGACGACGTGCTGCCGATGACGGGGATCGTGAAGCCGTCGGGGTAGCCGGCCTCTGCGAGCAGCGACCGAGCCGCCTCGACGTCGAAGGGATACTCGTCCTGCAGCGCCTCGACGAAGCCGGGCTCGCTCGGCACGATCGTCTGCGTCGTCGCCGAGCCGTACTCGCCCAGCAGCGCCTCGGCGATCGTGTCGCGGTCGAGCGCCATGTTGATCGCCTGCCGCACGCGGACGTCGGCGAGCGGGCTCCCGAGGGTTCCCTCGCGGTCGAGCAGGCTCAGGCCGTAGACGATCGTCGGCGCCCACAGCACCTGCATGCTCTCGGACTCGGCGCCGTCGGCGGTGGTGAGGTCGCCGAGCGCGTAGTCGACCTCGCCGGTGCGCAGCGCGTTGAGGCGCTGCTCGGCGTTCTCCATCACCTCGATGACGATCTCGTCCCAGTGCTGTCCGTCGGGATCCCAGTAGTCGTCGCGGGCCGTGTAGACGTACCGCGACCCTGCGATCGTCTCGTCGCCGTCGAGCACGTACGGGCCTGCTCCCGCGGTCGACGTCGCGAGCGCCTCGGGGTCGTCGGCGAGCGCCTCTGCCGACATGACCATGCCGGCGACCCACTGCTGCGTGAAGGCCTGCGGCGCCATCGGGTGCGGCTCCTCCCAGGTGATCCGCACGGTGTCGTCGTCGATGGCCTCGTAGGTGCCGCCGTTGATGAGCGTCGCGACGTTGCTGCGTCCGGTGTCGAAGTGGGTCAGGCTCGCCACGAGGGCGTCCGCATCGAGCGCGGAGCCGTCGGAGAAGGTGACGTCGTCGCGCAGCGTGATCTCGAAGACGCGATTCTCGTCGTCGGTGAACTCCCAGTCGGTCGCGAGGCCCGGCTCGAGCGAGCCGTCCTCGGCGACGCGGATGAGCGCGTCGTACGCGGGCTGCGCGAACGGGCTGGTCGACTGCTCCATGTTCGCCGGGTCGAGGCTCGTCGGCGCCGCGGCGAGCGCGATCGTCAACGTGCCGCCCGCGTCGCCATCGGCCGACTGGTTGGAGGATGCGCATCCGACGAGCGCGAGGCTCGGGATGGCGATGGCTGCGGCCAGCCGCACGGCTGCATGCCGCGCACGACGGTGGTGCATGGGTGGACCTCCTCGTCCGGTGGTGCGTGTCGACCGCTGCGGTGACACGCGACGTGGGCAGCAGTACACCAGGCGATGCGTCGCGATGTGAAGCGTTCCATGTAAAGCGCTTCACATCCTGCTGAGTCGCATGGCCGAAGGTGTCGACGCCCACGCCCAGCCCGACCGGCCCTCGGCGACGCAGCACATCGCTGCCACATGCGCCACTCAGGCCCCGCCCCATGTGCGGCGGTCTAGCGTCGAGACCGTGGCACACGACGAGACCAAGCCGACCCCCGAGGGTCGTGTCGCCGCGATCGTCCACAACCCGGTGAAGGTGCCCGTCGCGAGGCTGCGCGACGCCGTCGCGAAGGCCGAGCAGCAGCACGGCTGGGCGCCGTCGCTGTGGTTCGAGACCGACGCGAGCGACTCGGGCGCGCAGGCCGCGCGCGACGCCGTCGCGCAGCGGCCCGACGTCATCCTCGTCGCCGGTGGCGACGGCACGGTACGCGTCGTCGCCGAGGGCGTGCACGAGTCGGGCATCCCGCTGGCCCTGCTGCCGGCAGGCACCGCCAACCTGCTCGCGCGCAACCTCCGCCTGCCCGTGCAGCTGTCGCGCGCCGTCACCGCCGCGTTCACCGGCACCGACCGCCAGGTCGACATCGCCTTCGCCGCGATGCGCGACGCCGACGACGTCATCACGCGCAAGGCGTTCCTCGTCATGGCTGGCATCGGTCTCGACGCGCGGATGGCCGCCGACACGAGCCCCGAGCTCAAGCGACGCATCGGATGGGGCGCCTACGTCGACCCCATCGCCCGCTCCATCATCGGCAACGCGCAGTTCGGTCTGCACTACCGCGTCGACCGCGGTCGCCCGCGCGCCCTCAAGGCGCACACGATCATCGTCGGCAACGTCGGCACCCTCACCGCCAACCTGCTGCTGCTGCCCGACGCGGTGGTCGACGACGGCCTGCTCGACGTCGTCGTGTTCAAGCCCAAGGGGGCATGGGGTTGGATGCAGATCGCCTCGCGATTCACGACGAACGGCATGTTCCAGGCATCCCGCGCAGGCAGGTGGGTGCTGCGCAACACCCGCGACCTTCGAGCGCTGCGCTACACGCAGGGCCACCACTTCGAGGCGCGCTTCGACGAGCCGCAGCTGCTGCAGCTCGACGGCGACAGCGTCGGCGAGGTCGTCGGCGTCGCGCTCTCGGTCGTGCACCGCGGGCTGACGGTGCGGGTGCCGGCCGTCTGAGACGGAGCACCGTCGTCAGCCGATCGGCGCGACGACCCCGCTCTGATAGGCCCACACGACCGCCTGCAACCGCGACCGCACCCCCAGCTTCGGCAGGATGCGCACGAGGTGCGACTTCACCGTCGTGACCTCGACCGTGAGGGCGGCCGCGATCTGCTCGTTCGACATTCCCTGCGCCAGCAGCCGCAGGATGTCGAGCTCCCGCGGGGTCAGCACGTCGACCTCGGTGCGCGCCGCGACCGCCTGCAGCCCGCGACGTCTGGCGAACTCGCGCAGCACCTTGCGGGTGACGGCGAGGTCGAGCGTGCCGTCGCCCGCGGCCACCTGCCGCACCGCGCGCACGATCTCGTCGGGCTCGGCATCCTTCAGCAGGAACCCCGCCGCACCAGCCTCGAGCGCGCCGAAGACGTACTCGTCGACGTCGAACGTCGTGAGGATGAGCACGGGGATCGCCTCGTCGCCGTCGGCGTCCGACAGCGCACGCGTCACCTCGATGCCCGTCATCCCAGGCATGCGCACGTCGAGGCAGGCGACGTCTGGCCGCAGCTCGAGCGCGAGCCGCAGCGCCTCGTCGCCGTCTGCGGCGACGCCGACGATCTCGAGGTCGGGCTCCGCCGCGAGCAGCGCGGCGAGGCCGGCGCGTGCGAGCGGCTGATCGTCGGCGACGAGCACGCGGATCACGGGGTCACCATGCCTCGGTCGGCGCCGACCGGCGCAGGGCCGTCGGGGGCCTGCGCCTCCGACGGCAGCGCGAGCCGCACGAGCCACGTGCCGTCGGCCTGCAGCCCGGCGAGCACCTCGCCGCCGACGAGCGCTGCACGCTCGCGCATCCCGAGCAGCCCGAGGCCGTCTCGTCGCGCCTCGCCCGCCGACGCGCCGGCGTCGTTGCGCACCGTCACGACCACGCTGCCCGGGCGGCTGCCGTCGATCGCGACGGCGCACGGCGCGCCGGACGCGTGCAGCGCGGCGTTCGCCAGCGACTCCTGCACCATGCGATACGCGACGAGCTGGCCCAAGGGGCCGACGCCGTCGGTGCGTCCTTCGACGTGCAGCGTCACCTCGCGCCCCGATGCGCGGGCGTCGGCGACGAGCCGCTCGATGGCGTCGACGGTCTCGACCCGGTCGACGTGGTCGGCGTCGCGCAGCAGGCCGACGAGGCGACGCAGGTCGTCGAGCAGGGCGCGGCTCTGCACGCGCACCTGCCGCACCGAGCGCTTCGCGGCATCCGGATCCGCGTCGATCTGACGCTCGATCGCCGCCGCCATCACCGCGATGCCCGACACGTGGTGCGCGGCGATGTCGTGCAGCTCGCGCGCCATGCTCGTGCGCTCACGGGCGACGGCAGCCTCGACGCGAGCGTCGTGCTCGCGCTCGATCGCCGCCGACTCGCCGCTGCGCGCACGCGTCGCATCGCGGCGGGCGGTGACGGCGAGCACGCCGATCGCGGGCAGCGCGACCACCACGACGGCCTGCAGCAGGCCAGAGGCGATCGCCGGTGCGAGCTCCATGCCTTCGGAGCGGAGCAGGTCGGAGGCGTGGCCGACGGCGACCGCGAGCCCCGCGATCGGCAGCATGAGGAGGCGGCCGAGCGGCGACAGCAGCGACGTCGTGCGCAGCACCGCCACGATCATTGCGGCATGCGACAGGCTCGTCAACCCGCTCGGCAGCGCGAGCCCGACCAGCATCGCCGACGCGGCGACGCCCAGCAGCGCCGTGCGCGGTGCGAGCCGTGCCACGCACAGCAGCACCGCCTGCGCCACGAGCACGCCGATGGTCGTCCACCAGCCCACCGCATCCAGCGTCAGCACGAGGTCGGGGCCGAGCAGCGCGGGCGCGGCGACGAACGCCCCCACGGCGACGACGCCGCAGCCGAGCGCCACCACCAGGTCGGTGACGCTCGGCAGGCGACGGGATGCGGTCATGCCGCAATCCTCTCCGATCGCGCCCCGCGCTCGCCCAGCAGCGGCGTCGATCGGGGCAGGCCCAGTCGCCCCCGGGTGAGCACGATGATCGCAGCGGCCGCGACGGCCGATCCGATGAGCAGCACGCCGATCGCGTCGGCGACGGTCGGGAACATCTCCGCCCACAGCACCGACACCGTGGTGTTGAGGCTCACGTGGAAGAGCATCACGATCGGCAGGCTCTGCCCCGATCGGTTGAACAGCCACATCACGGCGACGTTGAACAGCGCGCTGAACGCGACGAACTGGACGACCTGCACCCACGTGACCGCGGGCCATCCACCCCAATCCGCCGAGAGGAACAGCGGCAGATGCCACGCGCCCCACAGCGGACCGAGGATCGCTGCGGCGCCGAGCGGGCCGTAGCGCTCCTGCAGCGGCGGCAGTGCGAAGTCGCGCCATCCGGGCTCCTCGGCGAGGCCCGTCGTCAGCATCTGGAACGCGAGCATCGGCACGTAGAGGCCGAGCGCGGCGAGGCTCGGCGCCTGCACCGTGCCGCCCGACGCGAGCGCGCCGAGCGCAAGCACCGAGATCGGCACGGCGAGCAGCGCGACGACGTACCAGCGCGGTGCGACTCGCCACCGCAGCAGCCGACCCACCCACACCCGCAGGCCCGCGCGTCCGGCGGTCACGGCCGTCACGATGCACGCAGCACCGAGCGGCCCGAGGTAGGCGCCGAAGAGCATGCCCGTGATCTGCGTGCTGCCGAGCACGGTGGGGAACGAGAAGGGCAGCACGCCCAGGCCGTCCTGCGAGAGGATCCACGGCGTCCACGCCAGCCAGCTCATGCCGAGCGCGAGCGTGAAGAACGCGACGAGCGGGTGGCGCCGGATGAGGCCGCCGATGCCGCCTCCTGTCGGGGTCGGATCGGTCGGGGTCGGTTCGTCTCGGGTCGGATCGTCTCGGGTCGGATCGTGACGGTCGGTGCGAGTCATGGTCGGGGCCTCCGCTCGGTGCGCGTGACTGGTCGATCACGACGCTACGAACGGGTGCGAGAGCGTCGCGACGGCCGAACGGAGGGATCTCGCGCCTCATCCGAAGGTCGTAGACGGCCGTGCGGCGGCGCCTCGGAGGGCGACTCGACGCCCCGAGGCGGGAGCGGCGGCTAGCTGGAGACGCCGTGCAGGCCGACGGCGGCGAGGATGATGCCGCCGGCGAGGATCCACAGCAGGAGGGCGCCGAGCAGCATCGCCGCCGACAGGCCGATGCCCCAGTTCGCGAGTCGCTGCGCGTGCGGCTCGCGTCGCTTCGCGAGCAGCCCGACGGCGATGCCCGCGACGGGCACGACGAACGTCCACTGCATCAGCAGCGAGACGAGGCCGATCACGAGGCTCGCGATGCTCAGGGTGCTCGACTCGGTCTGGGGCTGCTGCTGGGTCACCCCGAGCACACTAGCGATCCCGATGCGAGGGTCCGCACCGGCAGACTGCGCCGACGGGGTGCTGCACGCACCGCCTCGTGCGCGCCGATCGGCCGGACTCCGCCAGGAGCCCGGCCGATCGTCTGTGGATCGCGCGGGCTACGCCCCGCTCGGGCGCCGGCGCGCCACCAGCACGCCGCCGCCGACGAGCGCGATGGCGCCCGCGAGCGCGGCGAGCAGCCACGGCGTGCCACCCGTCTGCGGGAGGCTGCCCGCCCCTGCACCACCGTTCGCACCGCCGCTCGCTCCGCCCGCGCCGCCAGCACCCGGCGCGGCCGAGTCGGACGACGACGGGGTGGGATCCGTCGGGTCGGGCGAGGCGCCCGGATCGGTCGGCGGCACGGAGACGCCGGGATCGGTCGGCGGCACCGAGGGCTCCGGCTCGACGACGGGCTCGCACGCGGCGAGCTCCGCATCCGTCGGCGTGAAGCGCAGCCAGTCGAACGACGCGTCGATCGCCGCAGCACCCGCCGTGCCGCGGTAGGCCGTCATGCCCACGTGCGTCGCGCCGAGCGCCTCCACCGAGATCGGTCGGCCGATGCGCTGGAACGTCTGCCCGTCGATCGAGTACGACGTCGTGATCCACTCGCCGTCGTTCGTGTACCGCACCTGCCACGTGTCGCCGAAGTCGGCGGGTGGAAAGACGGAGTCGGGCCACGTCCACGAGTCGAAGCGCTCGCGGCCGTCGTCGCGCAGCGTCACGTCGAACCGCACGCCCTGCGTCGAGAGCACCCACATCGCGCGCGCGGAGTTCGCCTCATCGCCGTACAGCACGAGACCGGCCTGCTGGAATCGCTGCGTCGGGTCGAAGCGCAGCTGCGTCGTCACCTCCCACGTCTCGGACGCCGGCAGCGGCGTCTGCGTGATCGGCGCGCCGTCGAGGCCCGTGATCGGGCCGGTCAGCACGAGCGCGCCGTCGGTCACGCGCACCCGCTCCGGGTCGTCGCGCAGCACGCTCCACGCCTCGCCGAGCGCGTCGCCGTCGAACTCGTCCGAGCCCGCGCCCGTGCACAGCGCGTACATCGGATCGTCGGGCCGCGTGTTGAGCGGATCGCGCACGCCGTCGGGGTCGAGCACCGCGTGCATGATCGTGGTCTCGCTGCGGCCTCCGCCCTCGTACAGCAGGTGCGTCTCGCCGTCGGCGGTGACGATCTGCGGCGACGTCGCGCGCCCACCCTCCGGCGGCGCCGACTGCGGGACGAACAGCACCTGCGGCTCGCCGACCTGCGTGAGCGTCGCGTCGATGGGGCGGGCGAAGATCGCGCCTGCGCTCGCGCCGTAGATCACGTACAGCTGCCCCTGCCACTCCCACAGGTCCGCGGCCGACACGTTCGTGCCCTCCGCGGCGCCCGGGTCGACCACCCATCCCGGCTGCGCCTCCCACGCGATGCCGTCGCGTGAGAGCGCGAGGGCGATGCGTCGCACGTTCGACGAGTCGTTCACCATGAAGAACATGCCGTACGACCATTCGCTGGTCGGATCCGGATGCTCGAACACGCGGTTGTACGACACCTCGGTGGCGTCGCGGCCGAACTGCTGCGTCGTCATCACCTCGCCGCCGTACTCGAACGCGACGCCATCGGTCGACGTCGCGTAGCGGTCGGTGGTGTTCTCGCCGTGGAAGTACAGGAAGACCTCGCCGGCCTCCTCGTTCCAGATCGCATCGGGCGCCGACACGTGGCTCACGTCGTAGATGCCCTCCCACACGTTCGACACGATCGGGTTGTCGGCGTACGGCGTCCACGGCCCCTCGAGGGAGTCGGCGGTCATGAGGTTGATGCCACCCGGCGGATCGTGCGGCGCGAAGTACAGGTACCACTCGGCGATCGGGTCGTCGAGGTAGGCGCCGGCGTGGAACACCGACGGGAAGATGAACTCCTCCGTGGGGTTCCAGGTGTCCTCGGTGAACCGATCGATGACGGGCCCGGTGCTCGTGAACACGGGCAGCTCGTCGGCAGCCGCGGCCTGCGGCGGTGCCGCGCCGACGAGTGGCGCAGCCAGCAGCGCGGCCGCGGCTGCGGCTGCGGCGAGCAGCCGGGGGATGGGACTTCGCATGCGATTCCTCCTCTGCGGCAGCGCCGTCGCTGCCGCTCCACGGCCATGCGAACGTCAGCGTGCGATCGTGCTTGCGTTCGGCGCTAATGCGCATTAGCGTGGCCTGGCAGCGAGGCTAATGCGTATCAGCACCGTTGGGAACCCCCGAGAGGGGAGACCCGGCGTGGCGCAGCGGCCCACAGACCACGAGAGGGCCTTCGATGCCGAACGACGAGCGCAGCGCCCGGCCGCACCGCGTGACCCAACGCGAGATCGCGAAGCTCGCAGGCGTGAGCCAGGCGACCGTGTCCCTCGTGCTCAACGGTCGCACCGACGACTCCGTGCGCATCGCGGACGAGACGCGGCAGCGCGTGCTCGACGTCATCGCGCAGACCACGTACGTCGCCGACCCCGCGGCGCGCAGGCTCGCAGGCCTCGACAACCGCATCATCGGCGTCTTCACCTACGAGCCCGCCTTCCCGCTCGAGTCGCTCGACTTCTACACGCCGCTGCTGTCTGGCATCGAGGCCGCCGCAGAGGAGATCGGCAGCGATCTGCTCATGTTCACGAGCGCGCCCGTCGTCGATGGCACCCGTCGGCTGTTCCACGAGCGCAACCGCGTGCGGCTCGCCGACGGCGTGCTGCTGCTGGGCGTCGAGATGGTCGAGGACGACCTGCGCAGGCTCGTCGACGGCGACTTCACCGCCGTCGCCGTCGGACGCCGCGACGTGCCAGGCATCCCGTACGTCGGCATCGACTACGCCACCGCCACCGCAGCGCTCGTCGCCGACGCCGTCGCCCGCGGCCACCGCGACATCCTCTACGTGCACGTCGACAGCCACGGCGAGTCCGTGCGCGACCGTCTCGCCGGCGTCGAGCGGGGCGCGCGCGGGGCCGACCTCGTGAGCACCCCCATGGGCGCGACGGTCGACGACGACTGGGCGCTCGTGGTCGAGCACCGGCCCGACCTGCTCATCGTCGAGTCGTCGGCCCGCGCCACCGAGCTGCGCGCCCGCGCGCTCGACGTCGGCTTCTCGGTGCCCGGCGACCTCGGCATGATCGCGCTCTCGGCGCCGACGCGCCCCGAGGAGCGCGCCGCCGACTTCACGAGGCTCGACCCGCCTCGCACCGAGCTCGGCGCCCGCGCCGTCGCCCTCCTCTCGCGCATCCTCGCGGCCGGCGAGCCGCTGGCCGAGGCCGAGCTGCGCACCCTCATCGACTGCCCGACCATCTCGGGCTCCACCCTCGCGACGAAGGAGACGCAGGAATGACGCAGATGCGCACGGACGTGCTGGTCGTCGGCGGAGGGCTCGGTGGCGTCGCCGCCGCGCTCGCCGCTGCCCGAGCAGGCAGGAGCGTGGTGCTCACCGAGGAGTACGCGTGGCTGGGCGGACAGCTGACCAGCCAGGCGGTGCCGCTCGACGAGCACACGTGGATCGAGCAGTTCGGCGCCACCGCCACCTACCGCAGCCTGCGCGACGGCATCCGCGACCACTACCGCCGCTGGTACCCGCTGACGGCGCAGGCGCGCGCGCAACGCACCTTCAACCCCGGCGCGGGCCTCGTGAGCCGCATGTGCGCAGAGCCGCGCGCGGCCGTCGCCGTGCTCGAGGGCATGCTCGCGCCGCACCTCGCCTCCGGCCGCATCCGTCTCGTGCAGCCCGCGATCCCCGTGGCGGCGGACGTCGACGGCGACGTCGTGCGCGCCGTCACCCTGCAGCGCCTCGACGAGGATGCGCAGGTCACCATCGAGG
This sequence comes from Agrococcus sp. AC640b, assembly GCF_979255995.1. Taxonomy (NCBI): domain Bacteria; kingdom Bacillati; phylum Actinomycetota; class Actinomycetes; order Micrococcales; family Microbacteriaceae; genus Agrococcus; species Agrococcus sp. AC640b. The sequence continues at coordinate 6,180 of NZ_CEEDMM010000019.1, read as the reverse complement.
CGCAGGTCGTGCTCGACGCCACCGAGCTCGGCGACCTGCTGCCCCTCACGGGCACCGAGCACGTCACGGGCTTCGAGTCGCGGCACGACACCGGCGAGCCGAGCGCGCCCGAGACGGCGCAGCCCGACAACCAGCAGGCCATCAGCCACTGCTTCGTCGTCGAGCACGTCGACGGCGACCACACCATCGACCGGCCAGCCGACTACGACGTGTGGCGCACGGTGCAACCCGACTACTGGGGTGCGCCGATGATCTCCCTCACCGGGCCCGACCCGCGCACGCTCGAGACCGTCACCCGCACGTTCACGCCCACGATCGACGACGACCCGCTCGCGCAGGTCGCCGACCAGCGCGCCTCCGGAGGCGACCGCGAGCTGTGGACGTTCCGCCGCATCCTCGCCAAGCGCCTCTACGCGCCTGGCGCGTTCGACAGCGACCTCGTGCTCGTGAACTGGCCGATGATCGACTACCTCGGCGGCACCCTCACCGGCGACGACGCCGCGACGCACAAGGCGGGTGCGAAGGCGCAGTCGCTCGCGATGCTCTACTGGCTGCAGACCGAGGCGCCCCGCCCCGACGGCGGCACCGGATGGCCGGGCCTCCGCCTGCGCGGCGACGTCACCGGCTCGCGCGACGGCCTCGCGCAGGCGCCGTACATCCGCGAGTCGCGTCGCATCCTCGCGCAGACGCGCATCGTCGAGCAGGACCTCTCGGTCGCGATCCGCGGCCACGGCCGGCCCGCGACCTTCGACGACACCGTCGGCGTCGGCATGTACCGCATCGACCTGCACCCCTCCACCGGCGGCGACAACTACCTCGACATCCCATCGGCGCCGTTCGAGATCCCGCTCGGCGCACTGCTGCCGCAGCGCATGCGCAACCTCGTCGCCGCCGGCAAGACCATCGGCACGACGCACATCACGAACGGCGCATACCGACTGCACCCCGTCGAGTGGAACATCGGCGAGGCCGCAGGAGCCCTCGCGGCGTACGCCCTCGACCGCGGCCTCGAGCCCGCGGCGGTGCGCGCGAGCGAGCGCGAGCTGCGCGACTTCCAGACCCACCTCACCCGAGCCGGCGTCGAGCTGCACTGGCCCGACGTGCAGGGCTACTGACCCACCGATCGAACAGGAGCACCACCATGAGAGCAGCAAGGACGCTGACCCTCGCCGCCCTGGCCACGAGCGCCGTGCTCGTGGCGAGCGGATGCGCGAGCGGCGGTGGAGGCGGCGAGCAGGACGCCGACATCGACCTCCGCATGACCGTGTGGACGTCGAACGAGGAGCAGCTGGCGCTGTTCGACGCGATCGCCGACGAGTTCATCGCCGAGCATCCCGAGGTCGCCTCGATCACGTTCGACCCCCTCGACTTCGAGAGCTACACCTCGACCCTCACGACGCAGATCGCAGGCGGCAACGCCCCCGACCTCGCCTGGGTGCTCGAGAACGCCGCCCCCGACTTCGTCTCCTCCGGCGCGCTCGCACCCCTCGACGAGACGCTCGAGGCGACCGACGGCTACGAGCTCGACGACGTCAGCGAGTCGGCGACCGAGCTGTGGAGGAACGACGACGGCGCCCTCGTCGCCTATCCGTTCTCCACCTCCCCATTCGTCGTCTTCGCGAACGACGACCTGCTCACGGCGGCCGGGCAGCCGACGGCCGCGGAGATGCAGGCGAACGGCACCTGGACCTGGGAGGGCGTGTCGGCAGCCGGCGCCGCCGTGAACCAGGCCACCGGCACCGACGGCTTCGTCATCCGCGACTTCGACTACACGACGTGGGATCTGCTCTCGACCGTGTGGAACGGATGGGGTGCGCAGCCGTGGAGCGACGACGGCGCCACGTGCGAGATGGACTCGCCCGAGATGGTCGAGGCGTTCGAGTTCCTCCACGATGCGGCCTTCGTGTCGCAGTCGATGCCAGGACCCGGCACCACCGCCGACTTCTTCGCGGGCGAGGCGGCGTTCACCGTGACGCAGATCTCGAGAGCGTCGCTGCTGGCCGACTCGGGCATCCAGGCCTGGGAGCTGCTGCCGCTGCCGGAGGGGCCGGCCGGCGAGTACGCGATGGTCGGCCAGGCAGGCCTCGGCGTGCTGGCGCAGGGCGACCACGCCGACGCTGCCGCGGAGTTCCTCGCGTACTTCACGGCGCCGGAGCAGTCGGAGCGCCTCGCGCAGTACTTCCCGCCCGCCCGTGACTCGCAGATCGACGCCGAGACGCTCGCCGCCGCCAATCCCGTCCTCAGCGAGCAGCAGCTCGCCGACGTGGTCGTGCCGGCGATGAGCGGCGACGTGCGCCCGTCGCACACCGACTCCGCCGAGATCCAGCAGCAGGTGCGTGCAGCGCTCGACGGCCTCTGGGTCGCCGACGCCGACGTCGCAGGCACCCTGACCGAGGCGTGCGGCGCGATCGCACCGTTGCTCGAGGCGCCGTGAGCCAGCGCCTCATGACGGCCGGCGTCGAGGCACCCAGGCGGGTGCCTCGACGCCGGCCCCTCGACCGACGCGACCGCCTCGTCGGCTACGCGTTCGTCGCACCCCAGGTGCTCGGCGTCGTCGCGTTCGTCGTCGTGCCGCTCGGGCTGATCTTCTACTACAGCGTCCACGAGTGGAACGTGCTCGCAGGCACCTTCACCTTCGTCGGCACCGCGAACGTCGAACGACTGCTCGCCGACCCGTCGCTCGGGCCGGTCCTGGGCGCCACCGCCACCTTCTCCGTCGGCCTCGTCGTCGGCAACCTCGTGCTCGCGCTGCTGCTGGCCGTGCTGCTCAACCGTCGCTTCCGCGGCGTCACCGCGTTCCGCACCATCTTCTTCTCGCCCGTCGTCGTCTCGCTCGTCGCCTGGACCATCGTGTGGGGCTTCCTGCTGCAGGACGACGGCGGCATCAACGGCCTCCTCCGCGTCGTCGGCATCGACGGCCCGAACTGGCTGCGCGAGGGGCCGACGGCGATGGCGGCCGTCATCGTCGTGCAGGTGTTCAAGAACGTGGGCCTCAACATGGTGCTGTTCCTCGCCGCGCTGCAGGGCGTGCCGCGCGAGCTCACGGAGGCCGCCTCGATCGACGGCGCCGGGCCGCTGCGCAGCTTCACGCGCATCACGATGCCCATGATCTCGCCCACGATCATGCTGACGCTCATCATCACGATCGTCGGATCGTTGCAGGTGTTCGCGCAGATCGCGGTGCTCACGCAGGGCGGGCCGGGCATCTCGACCACGGTGCTCGTCTACTACCTCGTGCAGCAGGCGTTCGACTTCCACGCGTTCGGCTACGGCTCGACGCTCGCGATCGTGCTGTTCCTCATCGTCCTCGTCCTCACGATCGTGCAGTGGCAGCTGCGCAGGAGGTGGGTGTTCCATGAGGCCTGAGACCCGCAGGCGCCTGTCGCGCGTCGCGCTCGTGGTGGCGCTCGCGATCATGGCCGTGCCGTTCGTGATGCCGACGTGGTGGATGATCGCGTCGTCGTTCAAGCCGATCAGCCAGATCTTCGCGTTCCCGCCGACGCTGTGGCCCACCGAGCCGACGATCCAGCCGTACATCGACGCGTTCACGTACCAGCCGTTCGCGCTGCAGTACTTCAACAGCCTCTACATCGCCGTCGTCGTGACGCTCGCGACCATGCTGTTCGCCTCGATGGCCGGGTACGCGTTCGCGCGCATCCGCTTCCCAGGCGCGAACGCGCTGTTCGTCGTCGTGCTCATCGGGCTGCTCATCCCGTCCGAGGTCACGATCGTGCCGCTGTTCCAGATCTTCCAGACGCTCGGGATGGTGAACACGCACTGGCCGCTCATCCTCGTCACGACGTTCGGGGCGCCGAGCGTGCTGGCGACGTTCATCATGCGGCAGTTCTTCGTCACGCTGCCGGTCGAGCTCGAGGAGGCCGCACGCCTCGACGGCCTCGGCCGCGTGGGCATCTGGTGGCGCATCGCCATGCCGCTCGCGCGCGCAGCCCTCGGCGCGGTGGCGATCTTCACGTTCCTGCACACGTGGAACCTGTACCTCGAGCCAACCGTGTACCTGCAGAGCCCCGAGCTGTTCACGCTGCCGCAGGCGCTCACGCGCTACACGGATGCCTACGGCGGGCAGATGTGGAACACGCAGCTCGCCGCCGCGACCATGACGGCGCTGCCCGTGCTCGTCGTGTTCGTGCTCGCGCAGCGGCAGTTCGTCGAGGGCCTCGCGCAGACGGGGCTCAAGGGATGAGCGTCGCGCGCGGCCGTGCCGACGTCGCCTACGGGCCGGACACGGCGCACGTGCTCGACGTCGCCCAGCCGGCCGATGCCGGCTGGGCGACGCCGGCGGCGATCGTCGTGCACGGTGGCGCGTGGCGCACGGGGTCTCGCGACCTCGCACGCTCCGTGCAGCACGGTCTCGCCGCGCGCGGCGTGCTCGCGCTCGCGATCGGGTACGCGCAGCGGCAGCCGGATCCCACATCCGACATGGTCGACTCGATCGCGCGGGCGGTGCGGTGGCTGCGCGCCTCCGACCTGCCCGCGCGCGGGGGCTGGGACGGCCGCGTCGTGCTCGTCGGCGACTCGGCAGGCGGGCACGCGGCGATGCTCGCTGCGCTGTCGGGCGTGGAGGTGGATGGCGTCGCGTCGCTGTGCGGGGCGCTGTCGCTCGACGTGCTGCGGCATCCGGCCGACGACGAGCAGCGCGAGCGCTTCGCCGACTACGCGTCGACGCTGTGCGGCGGCGACACGAGCGACGGGTGGCGAGGGCTCGACGCCCACGACCCCGTGCTGCTGCTGCGAGGTGGCGCGGCGCTGCCGCCCGCGTTCGTCGCGACGAGCGAGTGCGACTTCTTCCGCGACGCATCCCTCGCCTTCGTGCGCGCCGCGGAGGCGCTCGGCCACGCCGTCACGACGCACCTCGAGCCAGCGCAGCGGTGCGGGCACTCCTGGCAGCTCGATGCGGCGCTGCCCGAGACGGCAGCGCTCCTCGACGCCCTCGCGAGCTGGGCGCACGCACGGGTGGCGCGGACGGTGCACACGCCGTGACGACGCAGGCGCGACGCGGCTGCGCGAACTGAGGACGTCTCATAACAGTTGGGTCACGCACCCTTCCGAGTGACACATGCTGTGTCGTATGGTGAGCCGTCCGACGCGCTTCGTCGGCATCCCACGACCCCTCGGAGCACCATGCGTCGTCTCGTCGCTGCCGTCGCCGCCGCCGCCATCGCGCTGACCGGCACGCTTGTCGCCACACCTGCCAGCACGGCGGAGGCCCACGCCACCATCCGCATCGCGGGATCCGACCGCTACGGCACCTCGGTCGAGGTCTCGAAGTGGTCCTCCTGGAGTGGGGACACCGTGTTCCTCGCCTCGGGGACGTCGTTCCCCGACGCGCTCGCTGCCGCCCCCGTCGCCGCCGCGGAGCGCGCGCACTTCATGCTCACCGACCCCACGAGCGTGCCCAGCAGCGTCATGGCCGAGCTGCAGCGGCTGCGCCCCAGCGAGGTCGTGCTCGTCGGCAGCGCCGCCACGATCTCCGACAACGTGCTCTGGCAGATCTACGGCACGCTCGGCGTGCAGGTGACCCGCATCGGCGGCACCGACCGCGTGCACACCTCGATGCTGCTGCTCGACCGCCTCCGGCAGTCCGGCGCCATCAGCGAGGTGTGGGTCGTCTCCGGCTGGTCGTTCCCCGACGCGCTCGTGGCAGGCTCGGTCGCAGGCCGCAACCGGGCAGGCATCCTGCTCGACTGGCACGGCGCCTCCGACGCGGAGAGCGCCGCATGGGTCAGCCGCGTGCAGCCCTACTTCCAGGGTCTCGGCGTGAACATCGCAGGCGGCGGCTCGTCGGTGTCGTCGTGGGTCGAGCAGCGCATCCGCTACTCCGGCGCCGCAGGCGTGTGGCGCTACTCCGGCGCCAACCGGTACGAGACGGCGGTCGCGATCCACAACCAGTTCAGCCAGTGGGCTGCGCAGGAGACCATGGTGCTCGCCAGCGGCGAGAACTTCCCCGACGCCCTCTCGGGAGCGAGCTTCGCGGCCGTGCGCGGCTTCCCGCTGTTCCTCGCGCCCAGCCAGTGCAACGACGCCGTCGCCGGCATGCTCCGCCAGGAGCGCGACCGCCGCTACGTGAGCACGATCATCGGCCTCGGCGGCGGCAGCTCCATCAGCGACCGAGCCCTCAACCTCGAGAACTGCCCGCCGCCGCCGCCCCCGCCGGTCGTGACC
>NZ_CEEDMM010000018.1:0-50942 GCF_979255995.1 Agrococcus sp. AC640b | reverse complement strand
GCGTCGCAGGCATCGGGCCTGGCGGGAGCCGGCGCTAGCCGGCGGGGGACTGCGACGCGAGGCGATCCCCTTCGCGCAGCGCCCCCATCGCGCAGCACCCCGCAGTCCTCACCGAGGCCCAGCCCAGCCCTCCTCGACGCACCCCGCGCACGCACGAGGACAGGGGCCCCGGGCGAACCCGGGACCCCTGTCCTGTGCTGTGATCTCGTGGAGATCGGGTGGTGCTAGTCCGTCAGCTCACCGAACTCGGTGGTGCTGAGCGTGTAGCGGTTGTCGGCGCCGTACTGGTAGATGCCGATGTAGGCAGCGGTCGGGTCGCCGTTGTCGTCGAACTCGATGGGGCCGGAGGCTCCGGTGTAGTCGATGTCCTCGCCGTCGGCGATGAGCTCCAGGCACTCCGCGACCTCGGTGCACTCGGTGCCACCCTCGGAGACGGTCTGCAGGTTGTCGCGGATGGTGTCGGAGTCGGGCGAGCCACCCTGAGCTGCCGCGAGCGCTGCGAGGATGACGGCGTCGTACGACTCGGGTGCGTAGGAGAAGTCCTCGAGGTCGGGGTCGACCTCGAGCAGGCGCTCCTGGAACGTGTCGTCGGCGGGGTTGCCGGGCAGGGTGCCCTGCGCGCCCTCGAGGGTGCCCTCGGGGAACTCGTACGAGTTCGAGAGGTTGCCGTCGACGAAGTACACCTGGCTGGCTGCGTAGCCCTGCGTCGAGATGAGCTCGGGCACGATGTTGGCGGTCTCCTCGAATGCGAGGATGCCGACGGCGTCGGGACCTGCCGCGAGGATCTCGGACACCACCGACGAGAAGTTCGTGTCGCCCGGGTTGTACGGCACCGAGGCGACGACCGCGCCGCCTGCTGCCTCGATCGCGAGGGTGGCGTTGGCCTCGAGGCCGATGCCGTACGCGTCGTTGATGTAGATGAACGCGACGTTCGCGGCGCCGTCGTTGACCATGAGGTTGCCGAGCACGCGGCCCTGGAGCACGTCCGAGGGGGCGGTGCGCCAGAAGTAGCCGTCGTCGTCGTAGTCGCTGAAGTCGGGCGAGGTGTTCGCGGGCGAGATCTGCACGATGCCTGCGTCGACGAACTGGTCGATGAACGAGAACGAGACGCCCGACGATGCGGCGCCGATCGCGACGTCGACCCCCGCGTCGACGAGCTCGCCGGCCGACTGGATGGCGATGTCGGTCGTGAGGTCGCCGGAGTCGGTGGTGGTCTGCTCGACCTCCCACGGGTAGTCCGCCGCGTCGAGGTCGGCGACTGCGAGGTCGACGGCCGCGAACTCGGGCGGGCCGAGGAAGGCGAGGTTGCCGGTCTGGGGCAGGATCGTGCCGACGTGGAACGTCTCGTCGCTCTCGTCGCCGCCGCCGCCGGCGTCGCCGCCACCGGTCGAGCAGGCTGCGAGCGCCAGGGCGGTGATCGCGCCGGCCGTGAGCACGGCGGTGGTGCGCGAGCGCTGACGAAGGAATGCCTTCATGGTGCTCCTTGGGAGTCCTCAGGGTACGCCCGGCCGCGCCGGGTTGGGCTCAACCCTAGGTGCGGGAGGAACCGAAGAAGCCTCGGTTTCGTGACGAACGTGTAACGGTCTGATCCCGGTACGGTCACGGTCCACTCGAGGGCCCGCGGACCGCTACGGCACGGGCGTCGGCACGACGGGTGAGCGGCGACGACGACGCTCGGCGACGACGAGGTCGACCATGAGCACCAGGAGCGACGCCCACACGAGCGCGAATCCCGCAAACCGCTCTGGCGGCATGGGCTCGCCCATGACGAGCCAGCCGAAGAGGAGGCTGATCGTGGGTGCGAGGTACTGCGTGAACCCGAGGGTCGCGAGCGAGACGCGGCGGGCTGCTGCGGAGAAGAGCATGAGGGGCACGGCGGTGACGATGCCGAAGCCGACGACGGCGAGCTGCACCAGCGGCGACACCTCGACGATCGTGGGGCCGACGACGATCGTGGATGCGACGAGCATCGCGATGGCGAACGGCACCGTGGCTGCGGTCTCGAGCGTGAACCCGGTGATGGCGTCGACCTTGGCGCCCACCTGCTTCTTCAGCAGGCCGTAGACGCCGAACGCGAGCGCGAGGGCGATGCCGATCCAGGGGAAGGATCCGTAGCCGACCACGAGGACGACGACGGCGAGCACGCTCATGCCGACGGCGACCCACTGCGCCGGCCGCAGCCGCTCGTGGAGGACGACGACGGCGAGCACGACGGAGACGACGGGGTTGAGGAAGTAGCCGAGGCTCGTCTCGATGATGTGGCCGGACAGCACTGCGGCGGCGAAGACGGTCCAGTTGACGAGGATCGCGACGCCGGACGCTGCGAGGTAGGCGAGGCTGCGGCGGTCGCGCAGCACGGCGCGCAGCGTCGGCCAGCCGCGGGCGATGGTGACGATGATCGCGGCGACGGCGAGCGACGCGAGCACGCGCCAGCCGATGAGCTCGATGGCACCGATGCCCTGCATGAGGACGACGTACATCGGCACGACGCCCCAGACGGCGTACGCGCCGATCGCGAGCGCGAGACCGCGCCTCGACTCCCGCATCATGCCTCCTCGAACGCGACGACGGCGGCGCCCACGCAGGGCGCCGCCGTCGACGGTGGTGGTGCGGTGTGCGTCAGCGCACGACCACTGCGAGCACGTCGCGCGCGGACAGCACGAGGAAGTCCTCGCCACCGAACTTGACCTCGGTGCCACCGTACTTCGAGTAGATGACCCGATCGCCCTCGGCGACGTCGACGGGCACGCGGTTGCCGTTGTCGTCGATGCGACCCGGTCCCACGGCCACGACCTCGCCCTCCTGGGGCTTCTCCTTGGCGGTGTCCGGGATGACGAGCCCGCTGGCAGTCGTCGTCTCCGCCTCGACCTGGCGGATGACGATGCGGTCCTCGAGCGGCTTGATGGAGACCGACACGGTTGCCTCTTTCCTGAGTCGACAGTCTGCTGGCAATCGACGTCGCCGAGTGCCAGGTCGACTGTACGCGAGCCGCTGGCACTCGGTCAACATGAGTGCCAGCGGATGCCGTCGTCGCTGCTGCTTGGATGGGGGGATGGATGCCATCGCCCTGCGCGCGCTGCTCACCAGCGAGGGGCTCGGCCTCCTCGACGAGGTCTCCTCGTCCCTCGACGATCTCGGCGGGGCGGTGCAGGCCGTCGCGACCCTGCGGCGCCGGGGCCACGATGCCACGCTCGTCGCCGCGGTGCTCACGCAGGCGCGGCTGCGTCGCAGGGCGGTGGCGAAGTTCGGCGAGTTCGCCGGATCGATGCTCTTCACCGAGGCGGGGCTCGAGCAGGCGACGCGGCTGCGCGTCGCCGCGCTGCACGCCGGCAGGATGCGGGATGCGGGGATCGACACGGTCGCCGACCTCGGCTGCGGCATCGGCGGCGACGCCCTCGCGATCGCGGGCGCCGGCTGCACGGTGCGCGCCGTGGACGCCGACGAGGTGACCGCCGCCGTCGCCGGGTTCAACCTGGCACCCCTGCCGGAGGCGTCGGTGACGCATGCGCGGGCCGAGGACGTCGCGCTCGACGGCGTCGATGCGATCTGGGCGGACCCTGCGCGCAGGGACGCGACCGGCACGCGCCTGCCCGTCGAGTCGTGGTCGCCTCCCCTGCCGTGGCTGCTGTCGCTCGCCTCGGATCGACCGATGGGCGTGAAGCTGGGCCCCGCGATCGACCGCGAGCTGCTGCCCGCTGACGCGGAGACGCAGTGGGTGACGGTGGATGGCGAGACGGTCGAGGCGGTCGTGTGGACGGGTGCGCTGGCTCGCGCAGGCGTCGCGACGTCGGCGCTCGTGCTCGACGGGTCGGGCGCCCACGAGCTCGCCGGCTCCCCCGATGCCGACGACGTGCCGGTGCGGGAGCTGGGTGCGTGGCTGCACGAGCCGGCCGGCGCCGTCATCCGCGCTCGCCTGATCGGCGCCGTGGCGTCGTCGCTGGATGCGGGCGCCGTGAGCGAGCGCATCGCGTACCTCACGACCGACGACGACGTCACGAGCCCGTTCACGCAGCGCTTCCGCGTGCTCGCGACGCTGCCGCTCGACGAGCGGACGCTGCAGCGCGAGCTGCGCAGCCGCGGCATCGGCACGTTGGAGATCAAGAAGCGCGGCGCCGACGTCGACCCGGATCGGCTGCGCAGGCGCCTGCGGCTGCAGGGCGACGCATCGGCGACGCTCGTCGCGACGCGCCTGGACGGCAGGCATCGGGCGATCCTCGCCGAGCGCGCCTGACTCGCGCCGCCGTCGCGCTCGCAGCACGCAGAACGCCCCGCCGAGGCGGGGCGTTCGTGCGATGCGGCGGTGGGCTCGCTAGAGCGAGCCGCCTGCTGCGAAGTACGGCAGCCACACGACGGCGTAGATGATCGTGACGACGATGCCGACGAGCAGCATGGCGATGCCGACGAGCATGGCGATGAGGCCCCACGGCTTGTTCTGCGGTGCGCGACGCATGCTGAGGAAGCCGGTCACGATGGCACCGATGCTGAAGAGCCCGCTCGCGGGTGCGAACACGATCGTGACGATGAGCGCGACGGCCGCGAGGGCGATCGCGGCGATCGTGAGACCCGTGAGCTTGCCGCGGGCCGGCTTCTCGGCCTGGCCGTACGACTGCTGCTGGCCGTAGCCGGGCTGCTGCTGCCCGTAGCCGGGCTGCTGGTACGACTGCTGCTGCCCGTATCCGGGCTGCTGACCGTACGAGGCGTCCTGCTGCCCGTACGAGGGTGCGGAGGCGGACTGCTGGCCGTAGCCGGGCTGCTGGCCGTACGACGGCGTCGACTGGCCGTAGGAGGGTGCCGCCTGCTCGGGCTGCTGACCGTACGCCGGCGCCGCCTGCTCGGACTGCTGGCCGTAGGAGGGCGCCGCCTGCTCGGACTGCTGACCGTACGCCGGCGCCGCCTGCTCGGGCTGCTGACCGTAGGAGGGCGTCGACGCGGGCTGGCCCCATGCGGGCGCCGCCTGCTCGGGCTGCTGGCCGTACGCCGGCTGCTCGGACTGCTGGCCGTACGCGGGCGTCGACGACTGCTGACCGTAGGGCGCGGGCTGCTCGGGCTGGCCGTAGGCAGGCGCGGATGCCGCGGGCTGCTCCGGCTGGCCCCACGAGCCTGCCGAGGAGTCGCTCGACGCGCTCCACTGCTGCTGCTCCGGCTGCGCGGGCTGCTGCTCGGCGGGCGGCTGCGCGTCCTGGCCGAAGCTCGGCGCAGGCTGCTGCTCGGGGTTGTCGGACGGTGCGAAGCGTCGCTCGTCGCCCTGCTGGGAGAACTGGTCGCTCATGGTGCCTCCTGGGATGCTCGCCTGTCTCGCAGGCAGATGTCACGGTCGTCACGAAGAACGGTGCGACGCGACGTGCTCACGCTACCGCACGCCCCTGCACCGCGGCCTGGACGACGTCATGGCTGGAACTGGGAGACCGCTGCACCGATGCCGACGGCGAAGAGCACGACGCCCGCGACGACCGCGACGAGTCCGACGGCGCCGAGCACGATCGCCGCGAGCGCGAGCGGCCGCCCGCCAGCGCCCGTGCGACGGATGCGCGGCAGCGCGACGGCGCCGAGCACGATGCCGGCGATGGAGCCCAGCAGCGGCAGCAGCGTGACGCCTGCGGCGCTCGCGCCGATCGCGAGCATCGCGAGCAGGTCGGTCGCCGGCGCCCGGTAGGCGGCGGCATCGGGCGCCTCCTGCGGTGCGGACGCGAAGGCTGCTGCGGGCGGCGGTGCGATGGTCACGCATCCACCTTGGCAGCCGAGCCTGTGCGACGCCTCTGCCGCGCGAGCGACCCCCGCGACCGGTCTCGGCTCCGAGCCCGCTCAGTCCACCTGGATGACGCCGGCGTCGAGCGTCGACTCCACGCCGAATCCGGGTGCGCTCGGCGCGACGCCCCGTGCCACGAGCCTCGCGCCGAGGCCCGCGATCATCGCGCCGTTGTCGGTGCACAGCGCCAGCGGCGGCACGCGCAGCGCCACGCCTGCCGCCGCGCAGCGCTCGGCGGCGACCTCGCGGAGCCTGCGATTGGCGACGACGCCCCCGCCCAGCAGCAGCCTCGGCACGCCCGTGTCGGCGCACGCGTCGAGCGCCTTCGTCACGAGCACGTCGACCACGGCCTCGCGGAACGACGCCGCGACGTCGGGCACGTGCAGCGTGCCCGCATCCTCTGCCCGCTCGACGTGACGAGCGACCGCGGTCTTGAGCCCGGAGAACGAGAAGTCGAAGCGATGCCGCGCGCGATCCTTCGGCTGCGTGAGCCCACGCGGGAAGGCGATCGCGCGCGGGTCGCCGTCGGCAGCGGCCGCGTCGATCGACGGCCCGCCCGGATAGCCGAGCCCCAGGAGCCTCGCGACCTTGTCGAAGGCCTCCCCCGCGGCGTCGTCGATCGTCTCGCCGAGCGTGCGCACGTCGGCGAGACGATCGCGCACGTGCAGCAGCGAGGTGTGGCCGCCGGAGACGAGCAGCGCGATCGTCTCCTCCTCGATGGGGCCGCCTGCCAACGCGTCGGCGGCGACGTGGCCCACGAGGTGGTTGACGCCGTGCACGGGCTTGCCTGCGGCGACGCCGAGCGCCTTGGCAGCGCCGACGCCCACCATGAGCGCGCCAGCGAGGCCCGGCCCTGCCGTGACGGCGATCGCGTCGAGCTCGTCGATCGTGACGCCGGCCTCCTCGAGTGCGCGGACGATCGTGGGCTCCATCGCCTCGAGGTGCGCACGCGCGGCGATCTCGGGCACGACGCCGCCGAAGCGAGCGTGGAGGTCCATCGACGACGCGACGACGTTCGCGAGCAGCTCGTCGCCGCGCACGATCCCGACGCCCGTCTCGTCGCAGCTCGTCTCGATGCCCAGCACGAGCGGTCTCATGCGAGCTCCTTCCGCATGACGATCGCGGCGACGTCCTCCGGCTGGTAGTAGCCGGGACGCACGCCGATCTCCTCGAATCCCTCGGATGCGTAGAGGCTGCGAGCCGGCGCGTTGTCCTCGCGCACCTCGAGGAACAGCTCCCGTACGCCGCGCATCCTCGCGTCCTGCTGCGCCTCGGCGAGCAGACGTCTGCCGAGCCCCGCGCCGCGCGCGGAGGCTGCCACGGCGATCGTCTGGATGTCGCCCTCGACGCCGACGGCGCGCAGGCCCACGTATCCCACGACGTCGCCCGCGTCGTCGACGGCGACGACGTAGCGGCCCCACTCGCTCGCCATCTCCTTCGCCATCGTCTGCCGCGACCACGCCGTGAGGGCGAACGAGGCCTGCTCGAGCGCCATGATGGCGTCGAGGTCGTCTGCCACGGCGGTGCGCAGCGCGATCACGAGGTCACCCGCTTCGGTGCCGTCGGCACCGCGTCGGCCTCGCGCAGGTAGATCGCGTCGCGTCCGGTGGGGGCGCCGGCGGCGAGCGCAGCAACGAGGCCCGCCGCGCCGATCCACGCCGCGTCGACGCGTCGCGCGCCCTCGACGACCGGCACGTCGGCAGCGGGGGCGAGTGCGGGGCCCTGGATGCGACGCCCCCCGTCGTAGACGCTCCACGCGCGCTCGCGCCTGCGCACGTCGGTCGTGACCTGCACGAGCCCGGCCTCGCCGACGCCGACGGCGTCGTGGCTGCACACGCCCACCCACGGCACGCCGAGCCCGAGGGCTGCGGTGCGCGCCGCGACGATGCCGATGCGCAGGCCCGTGAAGGCGCCGGGCCCGAGCCCGGCCACGACGCGCGTCACGGCGCTGCGGTGCGTGCCGAGCACGTCGGCGAGCAGCACGTCGAGCACCTCCGCGTGCCTGCGGGTGTCGTGCTCGTCACGCGCAGCGACGACGCGGTCGCCGTCGACGAGCGCGATCGAGGTGCCCAGTGCGGTGTCGATGGCCAGGATCATGCGGTCCCCCTCACGAGCGAGAGCAGTCGGCCCGACGGCCACGCCTCGCCGTGTGCCGTGAGCCGCACGGTGCGCGGCTCGTCGTCGTCGTCGCCGCCGCGGGTGCGCGCGATCTCCACGTGCAGCCACGCGTCGACGGCGTGCACGAGCGGCAACCCCCACTCGGCGATCGTGATCGACGCGTCGACGTCGAGGTCGAGGTCGTCGAGCTCTGCCTCGTCGCCGAGCCGGTACGCGTCGACGTGCAGCAGCGGCACCGTCGCGGTGCGATGCGTGCGCGCGATGACGAACGTGGGGCTCTGCACGGTGCCGACGGCGCCGAGCCCCTCGCCGATGCCGCGCGTCAGGGTCGTCTTGCCCGCGCCGAGCTCGCCGGTGAGCACGACGACGTCGCCTGCGCCGAGGATGCCCGCGAGCCTGCGCCCCAGCGCCTCCATCGCGTCGGCGTCGACCACGACGTCCTCGACGACCGTCTCGACGCGCGGACCCACGAACGCCTCGAGCAGCGCGGCGGGCACGCGTGCAGCAGCACCCCACGCCACGACGTCCGTGCCGCCGTCGCCCCACAGCACCGCCTCCGCGCCCGGCTGCACGGCGGCGTCGCCGACGTCGAGCACGACCTGGTCCATCGCGACACGACCGGCGATCGCATGCGCGACGCCGTCGACCGTCACGGGAGCGCCGGATGCGGTGCGCGGCACGCCGTCCGCGTAGCCGAGCGCCACGAGCGCGAGCGTCGTCTCGGCGGCCGTCACGTGCTCGCCGCCGTAGGAGACGCCGTGCCCGGCAGGCACGCGCTTCACCGACACGACCTCGCCGACGAGTCGCGTGACGCGACCGTGCAGGTCGACGGTCGCGACACGGCGCGGCGCGAGCCGACCGACGCCCTCGCCGCTCATGCCGCCGCCATCCGCGTCACGACCTCGTACCCGATGGTGCCCGCCGCGATCGCCCACGCGATCGCCGAGGGCTCGCCGCGCGCCGGATCGCCCCACAGCACCGCGTCGCCCGAGACGGGCTCGACCAGGCGCGTCGTCGTCGCGCCGACCTCCGCGACCTCCACGACCCGGTCTCCCACGAGCACGGGCGCGCCTGCCGCGGGCAGCAGCCCGTGGCGTGCGCCGATGCCCAGCAGGCCACCCTCCGCGACCGCGACGACGCGCATCGCCGGCCGCAGCCCCGCGGCCGCAGCAGCAGAGCCCACCGCGTCGTCACCGTCCGGGTGGATGCCGTAGGCCGCGATGCCGACGCGTACCATGTCGTGGCCGGCGCCCGCGAGGCCGATCGTCGCCGACGAGTTGGCCAGGTGCCGCAGCTCGGGCTCGAGCACCGCCGCGAGCGCGCACGCCCCCGCGAACGCCTCGAGCTGCCGCGCGTCCGACTGCGCGCTCGCGCCCGACAGGTGCGAGAAGATGCCGCGCACCCGTACGGTGCGGGCCGCCTGCAGCGCCGCAGCGCGCTCGACGACGGCCGGCCACTCGTGCATCGGCACGCCGTTCCTGCCGAGCCCCGTGTCGACCTTCAGGTGCACCGTCGCCCCCACGAGCGCCGCCTGCTCGAGCTGCGCGAGGCTCGAGATGCCCACGTCGACGCCTGCGGCGACCGCGGGCGCGAGACCCGGCTCGGCCGCGTGCAGCCACGCGAGGATCGGCGCCTCGATGCCCGCACCGCGCAGCGCCAGCGCCTCGGCGACGTCGACGACCCCCAGCCACCGCGCGCCGCCGTCGAGCATGGCCCGCGCAGCCACGACGGCGCCGTGCCCGTAGCCCTGCGCCTTCACGACGCCGCAGACGCGAGCGTCGGTGCGCGCGACGATCGCCGCGACGTTCTGCGCGATGGCCGACGCATCCACCTGCACCGCGCCCGACGAGCGCATCACGACTCCGCGACGACGACCGCGGCCGCGACGCCCGCGTCGTGGGTGAGCGACACGTGCACGCTCGTCACGCCACGCGATGCCGCGAGCGCCGCCCACGCACCACCCAGCAGCAGCTCGGGCGCGCCCGCCGCATCGGAGGCGACGACGAGGTCGCGCCACCGCTGCCCGTCGATCGTGCCGAGCGCCTTCGCCGCAGCCTCCTTCGCCGCCCACCTCGCGGCGAGCGAGCGCACGGGTCGCTCCGTGCCGTCGACGACGAGCTCGGCATCGGAGAACAGGCGCGTGGCAAGGCCGGGCGTCCGCGTGACGGCACGCTCGAAGCGCGCGACATCCACGACGTCGATGCCCAGCCCGACGATCACTCGACCGTCACGGACTTCGCGAGGTTGCGCGGCTGGTCGACGTCGAGGCCCTTCGCCGTCGCGAGCTCGAGCGCGAACACGTGCAACGGCACGACCGCGAGCACCGGCTCGAGCAGCGGCAGCGTCAGCGGGATGCGCAGCACCTGGTTCGCGTACGGCAGCACCGCGGAGTCGCCTGCCTCGGCGACCGCGATGACGCGCGCGCCGCGGGCTCGGATCTCCTGGATGTTCGACACGACCTTCGCGTGCAGCCCCTGCTGGTGCCGCGGGCTCGGCACGACGACGAACACGACCTGCCCCGGCTCGATGAGCGCGATCGGTCCGTGCTTCAGCTCGCCGGCAGCGAAGCCCTCCGCATGGATGTAGCTGAGCTCCTTCAGCTTCAGCGCACCCTCGAGCGCGACGGGGTAGCCGACGTGCCTGCCGAGGAAGAGCACCGAGCGCGTGTCGCTCATCCACTGCGCGAGCTGCCGGATCTCGCCCTGCTCGGACAGGAGGGTGCGCAGCTGGTCGGGCAACGCCTCGAGCGCGTCCGTGACCTCGCGGATCGCATCGTCGGCGATCGTGCCGCGCACGCGTCCCAGGTGCAGGCCGGTCAGCAGCAGCCCCACGACCTGCGCGAGGAACGCCTTCGTCGACGCGACCGCGACCTCCGGGCCCGCATGCGTGTAGAGCACGGCCTCCGACGCGCGCGCGATCGTCGACCCCTGCGTGTTGCAGATCGACAGCGTGCGGGCGCCGTGCTCGATGGCGTGCTGCACCGCCATCTTCGTGTCCATCGTCTCACCGGACTGCGAGATCGAGATGACGAGCGTGCGCTCGTCGACGATCGGATCGCGGTAGCGGTACTCGTGGGCGAGGTCGACCTCGACCGGGATGCGCGCCCACGCCTCGATGGCGTACTTGCCGACCATCGCCGAGTACGCGGCAGTGCCGCACGCGACGATCTGCACGCGCTCGATGCCGCGCAGCACCTCGGCGTCGAGCGAGCCGAGCTCGCCGAGCGACGGCAGCCCGTCGACGATGCGGCCACGCAGCGTGTTGGCGACGGCCTCAGGGTCCTCGGCGACCTCCTTGGCCATGAACGACGACCAGCCGCCCTTCTCGGCCGCCGCGGCATCCCACGTGACCTCGAACGTCTCGCCCTCGAGCGGCTCGCCGTCGAAGTCGACGACCGTCACGCCCTCTGGCGTGATGGTGGCGACCTCGTCGTTGCCGAGCGCGCGTGCGTGCCGCGTGTAGCGCACGAACGCGCTCACGTCGCTCGCGAGGAACTGCTCACCCTCGGCGAGGCCGACGAGCAGCGGGGAGTTGTGGCACGCGCCCACGACGACGTCCGGCTGGTCGAGGTGCACGGCCAGCAGCGTGAACTGGCCCTCGAGCCTCGCGACGAGCGCGAGCATGGCCTGCGTGAGGTCGCCGTGCTCGCGGTAGAGCCTGCCCAGCAGCAGCGCCGCACCCTCGGTGTCGGTCTCCGAGGTGAAGACCTCGCCTGCGGCCTCGAGCTCGCCACGCAGCTCGGCGAAGTTCTCGACGATGCCGTTGTGGATGAGCGCGAGACGCCCGTCGTCGCCGAGGTGCGGATGCGCGTTCTCGTCCGTCGGCCCGCCATGCGTCGCCCAGCGCGTGTGGCCGATGCCGATGCTCGACTCCGGCAGCGGCGCGTCGTCGAGCGACGACCGCAGCACGCCCAGCTTGCCGCCGCGCTTGCGCCACGAGACGCCGTCGACGCCCACGACCGCGACGCCCGCCGAGTCATATCCCCGGTACTCGAGGCGACCGAGCCCCTCGAGCAGCACCTCGACGGTGCTGCGTGGACCTGCATACCCGACGATGCCGCACATGCCCCTCAGCGTACCGGCGGGGTGCGGTGCCCGACGCTAGGCTCGGCGGTCGTGGTCCACCAGCAGACGCCGTTCGTCGAGATCGATCGCGTCGCGTGGTCGCGCCTCGCGCCGACGACCCCCAACCCGCTCACCGAACGCGAGGTCGCTCGCCTGCGCGGACTCGGCGATCGACTCGAGCTGCGCGAGGTCGCCGAGGTCTACCTGCCGATCTCGAGGCTCGTGAGCCTCTACCAGGAGGCCGCGCGTCGACTGCACGACGAGACGGCCACCTTCCTCGGCGAGCGCGTGCAGCCCGTGCCGTTCGTGATCGGCGTCGCCGGATCCGTCGCCGTCGGCAAGTCGACGACGGCGCGCCTCCTCAAGGAGCTGCTCGCCCGCTGGGACTCGAGCCCGCGCGTCGACCTCGTCACGACCGACGGCTTCCTGTTCCCGAACGCCGAGCTCGAGCGTCGCGGCCTCATGCAGCGCAAGGGCTTCCCCGAGGCGTACGACCGGCGCGCGCTGCTGCAGTGCATCTCCCGGGTGAAGTCGGGGGCGGAGGAGGTCGAGGTGCCGGTGTACTCGCACCTCACCTACGACATCGTGCCCGACGAGCGCATCGTCATCCGCCGACCCGACATCCTGATCGTCGAGGGGCTCAACGTGCTCCAGCCGCCCGCGTCGAAGGCCCACATGGCGGTGTCGGACCTGTTCGACTTCACCGTCTACGTCGACGCGCGCACCGCCTCGATCCGCGAATGGTACGTCGAGCGCTTCCTCGCGCTGCAGCAAGGCGCGTTCCAGAGCCCGGAGTCGTACTTCCACCGCTTCGCCGACCTCGACGAGCAGGCCGCGCGCGCGCACGCCGTGGGCATCTGGGATGCGATCAACGGGCCGAACCTCGCCGAGAACATCGCGCCCACGCGGTCGCGCGCCGACCTCGTGCTGCGCAAGGACGCCGACCACACGGTGCGGTCGGTGCTGTTGCGGAAGATCTAGGGTCGCGACTCGTCTCGGGGCGTGGCGCTCCGGTCGCCCGTTGCCGCGCGACCGCTCGGTCTCGCATCCACCTCCGGCCACCCTCCCGGTCGTCGACCGCATCCGGGTCAGTTGGCACGAGTCGTTCCGGGGCGTGGCGCTCCGGTCGCCCGTTGCCGCGCACCGCTCGGCCTCGCATCCACCTCCGGCCACCCTCCCCGCCGCGCACCGCATCCGGGTCGGTAGCCGCGGCTCGCGCGGGGCGTGCGCGTCGCGGTCGCGGCGCCGACGCGCTCACTCGCGCGCCGGCGGCTCCGGTGCGACGAGCGGCAGCTCGACGGGCGCCGTGACGGGGTCCCGCTCGGCGCGAGGCCTGCGCAGCTCACCTGCACGCACGAGCACGACGCCTGCGAGGATCGCCGCCGCGCCCACCCACTGCATCGGCGAGGGCACGAGCGCGAGCAGCACCGCCATCCACAGCACCCCGAACAGCGGCTCGGAGTAGCCGAGGAAGCTCGACAGCGTCGCGCCCAGCATCCGCACGCCCGTGACCCCCAGCACGTACGCCGCGACCGTCGCGACGAGCACGAGCAGCGAGATCGTGACGACCATGGGCACCTCGAGGCCCGCGAGCATCGTCGGCGCGGCAGCGACCGTCATCGGCAGCAGGCCCACGGCACCCGCTGCGAGCAGCAGCAGGCTGCCGACGGCGAGACCGAGGCCCACGAGGGTCACAGGAGGCAGCCCGTGGCTCGTGGAGGCCGCAGACGCCCAGTAGACGGCGTTGCCGACGGCCGAGACGAGCGCGAGGCCGATCCCCACGGGGTCGAGTCCGCCCGCCTGGCCGACGCCCGAGACGAGTGCCAGGCCGAGCACGGCGACGCCCGCACCCACGAGCGTGAGCGCTGCAGGCGAGCGACGCGTGCGCGCCCACGTCCAACCGACCAGCAGCACAGGCCCGAGGAACTCGATGAGCAGCGCGAGCGCAGGCGGGATGCGCTGCACGGCGCTGAAGAACGCGAGCTGGCAGATCGCGACGGCGAAGACGCCGAAGAGCAGCACCTGCCACCTGCCGGCCCAGAGCACGCCCCAGCGACCGTGCAGCGCGACGAGGGAGGGCACGAGCATGACGGCGGCAGCGAGCGAGATGCGCGCGGTCGTGACGGCGCCCGGCGACCAGCCGGAGTCGATGAGCGAGCTCGCGAAGATGCCAGACAGGCCGAAGGTCGCCGCGGCGGCGAGGCACAGCAGCAGGCCGAGCCCGCGTCGGTCGGTCATGGTCCCTCGCCTCCCCCGTCCAGCCTGCGACGAGCCGATGTCATGGGCGTTCGCCGTTACGGTCATGACGGTATCGTATGCGGCATGGGATGCGCAGCATGGTGACGCCGCTGCGGCTGCCGACCGAGACCGTGGCGGCGCTCGACGCGGTCGTCGCCCTCGCGACCGCCGCCGACGGCGGGACGCTCGACGACGCGGCAGGGCTCGACCTCGCCGTCGGGCACATGCTCTACTCCGGCGCGCGCACGAACGACGACGCCGAGGCCCGGGAGGTGCGCGACGTCGTGCCGACGCTCCTGGCGATGTGGGACGCGGAGCGAGACGACGTCCCCGCGCTCGCGAACGCCGTGCTGCGCACCGCCGACGCGGCGCCGCAGCTCGTGCGGCACGACGGCATCGACTGGCACCTCCACGCGATCGACCCCGAGCGTCCGTTCGCCGAGCGCATCGCCGTCGAGACCGCGATCGCCTTCGTCGACCTCGTGCGGCTCGGCGAGACCGACCGCTGCAAGCGCTGCGCCGATCCCCGATGCGGGCTGCCGATGCTCGACCTGTCGCGCAACCGCTCGCGGCGGTTCTGCTCCACGGCGTGCCAGTCGCGCGTCAACGTCGCGGCCTACCGCGCCCGCGCGCGCTGAGGGCACGCAGCGGCCCGGCGCCGCACGGGCGCCGGGCCTGCAGCCGGTCTACGCGCCCGCTGCCGTGCCGAGCCGGTCGCGCACGAGCTCCGCGAGCTCGTGGGCGACGCGATCGGCGGTGTGCTGCTGGCGCGCCTCGACCATGACGCGGATGAGCTTCTCGGTGCCGCTGGGACGCAGCAGCACGCGCCCCGCGTCGCCGAGCTCCGCCTCGTGCCTCGCCACCTCCGCATGGATGACGTCGTCGCCGGCGAGCGCGAGCCGGTCGACGCCCGTGACGTTCACGAGCACCTGCGGGAACACCTGCATGACCGACGCGAGGTCGGCGAGCGATCGCCCGGTGCGCGCCATCTCCTGCGCGATGTGGAGGCCCGTGAGGATGCCGTCGCCCGTCGTCGCGTGGCGGGTGAGGATGATGTGCCCCGACTGCTCGCCGCCCAGCGTGAGCCCGTAGCGCCCGAGCGCCTCGAGCACGTAGCGGTCGCCGACGGCGGTCTGCACGAGCTCGATGCCGTGCTCGGCCATCGCGAGCCGCAGCCCGAGGTTCGACATCACGGTCGCGACGACGGTGTCGTCGACGAGCTCGCCCCGCTGCTTCGCCGCGACCGCGAGGATCGCCAGGATCTGGTCGCCGTCGACGATCGATCCGTCGGCCGTGACGGCGAGGCACCGGTCGGCGTCGCCATCGTGCGCGATGCCGAGGTCGGCGCCGAGCGCCACGACGCGCTCCTGGAGCAGCTCGAGGTGCGTCGAGCCGACGTCGCGGTTGATGTTGAGCCCGTCGGGCTCGGCGCCGATGACCGTGACCGTCGCGCCCGCGTCGTGGAACGCATCCGGACTCACGCCCGAGGCAGCGCCGTTCGCGCAGTCGAGCACGACGTGGATGCCGTCGAGCCGCGCGTCGAGGGTGCCGAGCAGGTGCACGACGTAGCGGTCCTCGGCGTCGGCGAATCGCCGGATGCCACCGACGTCGCCCGCGATGGCGCGGATGGGCTGCTCGGCCATCGCGCGCTCGATGTCGTCCTCGGTCGCGTCCTGCAGCTTGACGCCGCCGCGCGCGAGGAACTTGATGCCGTTGTCCGGCGCAGGGTTGTGCGATGCCGAGATCATCACGCCGAAGTCGGCGTCGACGTCGCCGACGAGGAACGCCGCCGCGGGCGTGGGGATGACGCCGGCGTCGAGCACGTCGACGCCGCTCGATGCGAGCCCGGCCGACACGGCGGCCACGATGAACTCACCCGAGACGCGCGGGTCGCGGGCGACGACGGCGACGGGCCGACGACCGTCCAGACGTGCAGCACGGCCGAGCACGGCTGCACCCGCCTGAGCGAGTGACAGCGCGAGCTCGGCCGTGATGTCCGCACCGGCAAGGCCCCGGACTCCGTCCGTGCCGAACAGGCGCGACAAGATCAGCGCTTCGAGTACTGGGGCGCCTTGCGAGCCTTCTTGAGACCGGCCTTCTTGCGCTCGATGACGCGAGCGTCACGCGAGAGGAAGCCCGCCTTCTTGAGGTCGGCGCGGTTGTTCTCGACGTCGATCTGGTTGAGCGCACGCGCGATGCCGAGGCGCAGCGCGCCGGCCTGACCCGAGGGGCCACCGCCGGAGATGCGCGCGACCACGTCGTAGCTGCCGTTGAGCTCGAGGATCGTGAAGGGGTCGTTGATGAGCTGCTGGTGCAGCTTGTTCGGGAAGTAGTCCTCGAGCGTGCGGCCGTTCACCTCGAACGCGCCGGTGCCAGGGACCAGGCGCACGCGGGCGATGGCCTGCTTGCGTCGGCCGACGGCCTGGCCGCCGACGGTGAGGACACGGGGTGCGCGAGGCGCTGCGGCCTCGGGCGTCTCGGTCGAGAAGCTCTCCGGCGTCTCGATGGAGTCTGCGATCTTCGCCATGATGTGTCGGTTCCCTCTCGCGCCTACTGGGCGACCTGGTCGAACGTGTACGGGGTCGGCTGCTGCGCAGCGTGGGGGTGCTCGGGACCCGCGTACACCTTGAGCTTCTTGATCTGGGCGCGGCCCAGGGAGTTCTTCGGGAGCATGCCGCGGATGGCCTTCTCGACCGTGCGCACGGGGAAGCGCTCGAGCATCTCGACGTAGCCGGTCGCCTTGAGGCCGCCCGGGTAGCCCGAGTGCCGGTAGGCGAGCTTCTGCTCGCGCTTCTGGCCCGTGAGCGCGACCTTCTCGGCGTTCACGATGATGACGTGGTCGCCCATGTCCATGTGCGGCGCGAACGTCGCCTTGTGCTTGCCGCGCAGGATGGCGGCGGCGTGGCTGGCCAGACGGCCCAGCACCACGTCGTTGGCGTCGATGACGATCCAGTCGTGCTGGACGTCGCTCGCCTTGGGCGAGTAGGTGCGAGTCATGCGTACCTCATGTGTCGAAGTTGAGATGGTCGTGCATCCCGCTCCATGGGCTTCCTGCGGAAGATCCCGGTTGGAGGGCTCAGCTCGGGGCGCGCACGGCGGCGAGCACCAAGGGTCGACACTACCGGCTCGAAGGCTGCGGGGTCAATCTCGCCCCGGCTCCGCGCGGCGCGTCGCGGCGTCAGCGGTCGTCGCGGTCCTCGTGCCAGACGACCTCGACCTGCTCGCTGACGATGCCGCCCTCGGCGTGCGACTGCTCGACCGGCTCGCCCTCGCCCGTGACGATCGTGAGGTCGTCGAGGTCGTCGGAGACCTCCACGTGCTGCGCGTGCGGGTCCTGCTCGACGCTCGGCTCGAGGTCCGCGACGTCGTCGGCGCCATCGCCGGGGTCGGCTGCCGGCGTCGTCTCGCCCGACGCGACCGTCGACGACGACGACGACGAGGACGAGGACGAGGACGAGGGTGCGTCGCCGGCGGGTGCGACGTCGTCGCCGAACGTGGGCAGCGCGGCACGCGTCGACTCGGCGATCGCCATCAGCTGCCCGAGCTCGGCTCGGAAGCCCTGCAGCTGCTGCTGCTGGAAGCGCAACGTGCGTGCGCGGTCCTCTGCCTCGTGCAGCACGTCCTTCGAGTGGCCGAGCACCGACTCGACGATGCCCTGCGCCCGGGTGCGCGCCTCTGAGAGGATCGCGGTCGCCTTCGCGACCGCCTGCCGCTCGACGTGCGCCGCCTGCGCCTGCGAGAGGTCCTCGAAGGCCTGCGCCTGCTCCGCGATGTGGTTGGCGTGCTGCAACGCGGATGCGACCTTGTCGTTCGCGTCGGCCGTGATGCGCTCCGCGTGCTGGATCGCGTGGTTGTGGAGGCGGAGGAACTCCTGCTGCGCCTCCTCCTGCCTGCGCTTCACCGCCGCGTCGAGCTCGAGCTGACGCGCCTTCGACTCGCGGAGGATGCGCTCGGCCTCGGCCTTGAGCGCGTCGGCCTCCGCCGTCGACTGCTGGCGCAGGGCCGATGCACCGCGCTCGGCCTCGGAGATGAGCACGTTCGCCTCCGACTCCGCCTGGGCCACGCGCTCCTGGTGCTTCGCCTCGCGCGACTCCAGCTCGGCAGCGTGGGCGCTGCGGTCGGTCTCGATGCGGATGCGGGCCTGCGCCTCCTCGTGCTTGGCGTGCTCGAGGATGCGGTCCGACTCCTCCTTCTGCGCCGTGCGGTCCTTCGCGATCTGGCTCGTCGCGTCGGCGACGATGCGATCGGCCTGCGTCACGGCGTTGTCGATGAGCTTCGACGCCTGCTCCTCCGCGACCCGCAGGATCTCCTCGAAGCGCGGCTCCTCACCGTCCTCCGAGACCTCGCGGCCGAGGATCTCGGCGCGGGACTCCGCAGCCTGCAGGCGGCTGCGCACCTCGATGAGCTCGCCTTCGAGGCGGGTGATGCGCTGCTCGGCTGCAGACATGTCGGTGCGGTGGTGCTCGGCCTGCGCCTGCAGGTCCTGCGCCGCGGCCTGGGCGGAGCGCCGCGACTGCTCGACCGCGTCGCGCAGCCGCTGCACCTCCGCGTCGACCTGCGCCTGGTCGTAGCCGCGGAAGGCCTGCTTGAACTCCTGGACGTCCGTCATCGTCGCCTCATCCACTCGCCATCGGAACCGACGCGCCCATCGTAGCGAGCGGCCGGGATGCGAGGATGGCGAGGTGACTCCCGCTGCCGTGCTCCTCGACCTCGACGGCACCCTCACCGACTCGGCTCCCGGCCTCATCGCATCGCTGCGCCACATGCACGAGGGCCTCGGATGGCCCGTGCCGCAGGACGACGAGCTGCGCGGATGGCTCGGACCGCCGACCGCGACGGTGCTCGCGGGCCTCGGCCACGACGCAGCGACCGTCGAGCGCGGCATCGCGCTGTTCCGCGAGCACCTCGTCGACGGCGGCGGGCTGTGGGATCAGCGCATCTACGCAGGCATCCCAGGACTCGTCGACGACCTCGCCGCGCAGGGCGTCCCGACGAGCATCGTCACCTTCAAGCTGCAGGCGGACGCCGAGGCCGTCGCCGACCACCTCGGGCTGCGCGCCGGCCTCGGGGCCGTCCACGGCCGCATCGCGAGCGACGATGGCACGTCGAAGGCGCCGCTCATCGCACGCGCGCTCGACGAGCTCGGCGTGCAGGCGTCGCGCGGCGTCGCCATGGTCGGCGATCGCAGGCACGACGTGGAGGGCGCGCACGCGGCCGGGGTCGCCGCGATCGGCGTGACGTGGGGCTACGGGTCGCGCCACGAGCTCGAGGCGGCGGGCGCCGAGCATGTCGTCGCCCACGTCGACGAGCTCAGGCGACTGCTGCTGCCCTGACCTCGTCGACGGTGCGCCGAGCGCGCGCCCGCTCCGCCTGCGCCGCGAGCTCGTCGTCGCTCGGGTATCCGACCTCGACGAGCGTCAGCCCCGCTGCGGGCATGAGCCGATACGCGCTCGAGCGGCGAGGGGCCTGCAGCAGCTCGGCGGCCGCCGCGAGCCCCATGCGCCCCTCCCCCACGGCGACGCACGCGCCGACGAGCGAGCGCACCATCGAGTGGCAGAACGCGTCAGCCTGCACCGTGGCGATCAGCAGGTCGCCCTCGGCCGCCCACGTGAACGACTGCAGCGTGCGGATGGTCGTCGCGCCCTCGCGCGGCTTGCAGAAGGCCGCGAAGTCGTGCAGGCCCACGAGCGCCTCCGCAGCGCGCGTCATCGCCTCCACGTCGAGCGCACGCGGCACGAACGCGCTGGTCCTGCGTGCGAGCGGATCGGCGATGCGCGTCTGGATCCGGTACTCGTAGCGACGATGCACTGCCGAGAACCGCGCGTCGAAGCCCGCCGGTGCCACCGCGGCGCCGCGGACGACGAGGTCGCCCTCCCGCACGAGCGACGACAGGCGACGCGCGAGGCGCGCATCGGGCGCTGCAGCCAGGTCGACGTGCGCGACCTGCCCGGTGGCGTGCACGCCGGCATCGGTGCGACCCGCGACCGTCACCGGCACCGGCGAGCGCTCCACGGTCGCCAGCGCCGTCTCGAGCACGCCCTGGCACGTGCGCAGCCCGGGCTGCGCAGCCCAGCCCGAGAAGTCCGTGCCGTCGTATGCGATGTCGAGGCGGACGCGGGGCATGCCTTCACGGTACCCGCGCCGGAGCTCGCCGACACGCGACGAGGGCGGGAGCGCATCGCGCTCCCGCCCTCGTGACCGGTGGTCCGTGACCTACTTGGTCTCGTCCTTGTCAGCCGCAGCCTCGTCGGCCGACGCCTCGGCGTCGCCCTCCGTGGCGTCCGACTCGGGCGCGGAGGCCGTGTCGGCCTCCACGGTCTCCTCGGTCGACTCCGTGGGCGCCTCGACGGCGGCCTCGTCGGCCTCGGCGTCGCGCTCCTCGGCAGCGGACTGGTCGGCGTCGGCGGTCGCGGCGGCAGCCGCGGCCTTCGAACGCGAGACCTTCTTCTGCACGGGCTCGAGCACGAGCTCGATGCGCGCCATCGGGGCGTTGTCGCCCTTGCGGAAGCCGAGCTTCGTGATGCGGGTGTAGCCACCCTCGCGCTCGGCGACGAGCGGCGCGATCTCGGTGAAGAGCTCGTGCACGACGCCCTTGTCGCCGATGACGGCGAGCACGCGACGGCGGGCGTGCAGGTCGCCGCGCTTCGCGAACGTCACGAGACGCTCGGCGATCGGACGCAGGCGCTTGGCCTTCGTCTCGGTCGTCGTGATCGCCTTGTGGGTGAACAGCGCAGCGGCGAGGTTCGCGAGCAGCAGACGCTCGTGTGCCGGTCCGCCTCCGAGGCGGGGTCCCTTCGTGGGCCTGGGCATGGTGATGCTCCTTGGTGTGTTCCGGAGCCCTTAGAGGGCTTCCTCGTCGTCGTAGCCGTAGAAGTGGGCGCCGTCGAAGCCGGGCACCGCGTCCTTGAGGCTCAGGCCGAGCTCCGTGAGCTTGTCCTTGACCTCGTCGACCGACTTCTGGCCGAAGTTGCGGATGTTCATAAGCTGCGTCTCGCTGAGGGCGACGAGCTCGGACACCGTGTTGATGCCCTCCCGCTTCAGGCAGTTGTACGAGCGGACCGACAGGTCGAGCTCCTCGATCGGCGTGCCGAGCTCGCCCGAGAGCTGCTCTGCGGCCGGAGCCGGGCCGATCTCGATGCCCTCTGCTGCTGCGTTGAGGTCGCGCGTGAGGCCGAAGAGCTCGACGAGCGTGCGGCCTGCCGATGCGACGGCGTCGCGCGGCGTGATGGCCGGCTTCGCCTCGACGTCGACCACGAGCGAGTCGAAGTCGGTGCGCTCACCGGCACGCGTCGCCTCGACGCGGTAGGTGACCTTGAGGACGGGCGAGTAGATCGAGTCGATCGGGATCGAGCCGGCCTCCGCGAACTCGTCGCGGTTCTGCGCCGCCGACACGTAGCCGCGGCCACGCTCGATCGTCAGCTCGAGCTGGAACTTCGCCTTGTCGTTGAGCGTGGCGATGACGAGCTCGGGGTTGTGGATCTCGACGCCGGCCGGAGCGGTGATGTCGGCGGCGGTGACGCTGCCTGCACCCTGCTTCGACAGGTACGCGACGATCGGCTCGTCGTGCTCGCTCGAGACGACGAGGCCCTTGAGGTTGAGGATGATCTCGGTCACGTCCTCCTTCACGCCCTGGATGGTCGTGAACTCGTGGAGCACGCCGTCGATGCGGATGCCGGTGACGGCGGCGCCGGGGATCGACGAGAGCAGCGTGCGGCGGAGGGAGTTGCCGAGGGTGTACCCGAATCCGGGCTCGAGCGGCTCGATGGTGAACCGCGAGCGGTGCTCCGAGATGACCTCTTCTGAGACGGTCGGGCGCTGGGCGATCAGCACGGTATGCGTTCCTGTTCTGCGAGTCCGCTATATGACTCGCGTGTGGCTAGGTGGCGGCAGGATGCGACGCGCGGGGGCCTGGAGCCCCCGCGCGTCGATGGGTCAGTTGCGGCGCGGCTTCGGCGGACGAACGCCGTTGTGCGCCTGCGGCGTGACGTCGTGGATCGCGCCGATCTCGAGGCCGGTGGCCTGGAGCGAGCGGATCGCGGTCTCGCGACCGGAGCCTGCGCCCTTGACGAACACGTCGACCTTCTTCATGCCGTGGTCCTGCGCCTGACGCGCAGCCGACTCGGCGGCGAGCTGGGCGGCGTAGGGCGTCGACTTGCGCGAGCCCTTCATGCCGACCGCGCCACCGGACGCCTGCGAGATGACGGCACCGGTCGTGTCGGTGATCGACACGATCGTGTTGTTGAAGGTCGACTTGATGTGCGCCTGACCGACGGGGACGTTCTTCTTGTCCTTGCGGCGCGGCTTGCGCACTGCGGACTTGGGAGCTGCCATGTTCCTCTACCTCCCGGGGCCCTTAACGGGCCTTCTTCTTGCCGGCGACCGTACGCTTCGGGCCCTTGCGGGTACGAGCGTTGGTCTTCGTGCGCTGACCGCGGACGGGAAGGCCACGACGGTGACGAACACCCTCGTACGAGCCGATCTCGACCTTGCGGCGGATGTCTGCTGCGACCTCGCGACGGAGGTCACCCTCCACCTTGTAGGCGCCCTCGATGTGGTCGCGGAGTGCGACGAGCTGCTCGTCGGTGAGGTCCTTGACGCGGATGCTCTCGTCGATGCCGGTGGCCTCGAGGGTCGCGACCGCTCGGGTACGGCCGACGCCGTAGATGTAGGTGAGGGCGATCACCACGCGCTTGTCGCGCGGGATGTCGACGCCTGCAAGACGTGCCATCTGTGCTCCTTCTCGGAGTCGTGGGGAGGTGTGATGCTGCCGCGGTGCCAGGGCCTCTCCAGCCCTGGGTGTCCCCTCCTGACGGAGGTTCTTGCGGTGCTTGTGCGGTGCGTCGCCACGGCCCTGCGGACCGATCGCGACTCGGGTCCTGTGACGGCTGCGACCGTGTCGCGGGCCGTCGACCCTGTGCCGATGGCGTCGAGATCGGCGTCGCCGATCTCAGCGCCGCCGGCTCAGCCCTGCCGCTGCTTGTGGCGAGGGTTGGAGCAGATGACCATCACGCGACCGTGCCGGCGGATGACCTTGCACTTGTCGCAGATGGGCTTGACGCTGGGGTTGACCTTCATGTTCTTCTCTTCTCGCTGGCCTCGTGCTCCGAATGGAGCCGTTCCTTCTCAGCGTCCTAGCGGTACCGGTAGACGATGCGGCCGCGCGTGAGGTCGTACGGGCTCAGCTCGACGATCACGCGGTCCTCTGGGAGGATGCGGATGTAGTTCTGCCGCATCTTCCCCGAGATGTGCGCGAGGACGACGTGTCCGTTGGTGAGCTCGACGCGGAACATCGCGTTGGGGAGGTTCTCGATCACCGAGCCCTCGATCTCGATGACGCCGTCCTTCTTAGCCATAGCCTCGTCTGCAGGTTCCGTTGGTTGCTGGTCATGCGAGTGGCCCGGCACAGTCGTGCCAGGACACCAAGGGTCTACTGTACGCGGGGATCGACGCGTGCTGCAACTCGGGCGTGTCGCCGAGTGCGCGTGGCACGTCAGCGTTGCACGGAGATGCCGCCCCAGATGAGGCTGCGGTCGTCGTCGGCGAGGACGCTGACGCGCGCATCCGCCGACGCCGCGAACGATCGCACCACGATCGGACCGCCCGGCACGACCGCTCGACGCGCTGCGCGACCCAGGCGCTCGACGACGTCGGCGCGCGTGCCGTCGGCGACGTTCGACAGCGTCACGGCGTCGAACGAGCCGGGCTCCACGCCCTCCAGATGCGTCATGGCGTCGGAGAGGACGAACTCGATCGAACCCTCGGGCGCGACGGGCGGCGCGTAGCCGGGAGGGTCCTCCCCCGCGAGCAGTCGCCACGCGAACCGATTGCCTGGCGAGGGGTGCAGCCCGAGCCGCGCGTCGATGCGAGCCCGCACCGTGTCGGTGAAGTGCGCAGGCAGCGCCGTCGAGAAGTCTCGCTGCACCGCGGCGGCGAGCATGCCGGCCGGCGCCATCGTCGCGTGGAGGACGCTGCGGAACGTGCGGTTGTCGAAGCTCTTGCGCCACTGCTGCTGCACGCGCTGCGGCGAGGCGTCGGACAGCAGCGCGCGCACGCGGCGACGCTGCCACGCCGGGCTCGCGGCACGGATGAGCGACCTGCCCGCCTCCAGCACGCGCTCCGCGGAGCCTGCCTCGAAGGCGCCGCCCGACGAGCGCCTGCGCGCGTACTCCAGCTGCTCGCGGTTCGCGGTCACCGCCACGACCCGGTGGCCGGCGGATGCGAGGTGCGCGACGAGCTCTCCGGCCCCCGCGGCCGCGAGCACGCGGCTGCCAGGGGCGAGCAGCGCGAGCTCGATCTGCTCGTCCTCGATGTCCCACCCGTAGAGCAGGCGGTGCCTCGGCGTCGCGCTCGTGCGACCGGAGACCCCGCGGCGGATGGGCATCAGCCGTCCGAGCGCGCGACGCGGACGGCTGACTGCTGTGGGCGCCTGGGCATGCCGCCATCGTAGGCGCGGGGCCTGGGAGCGAGCGGCGCCCTGGCCCGTGTCGTCGTCAGCGCGAGGCGACGGCGGCGACGAGCGCCGGCTGCAGCTGGTGGTCGGCGCCGATGCCGCAGACCTCCGCGACGAAGTCGGCGGGCTCGAGCTCGCCGAGCAGCCGCTGCAGCTCGACGGCCTGCTCGTCGTCGGCGGCGTCGAACGCGAGCGCGGCGCCCACGGCACGCACGAGCGCGGCGGGCACCGGACCTCGCTCGGCGAGCGCCGCCGCCGGGCCGATGAAGCGCTCGTCGCGCGAGAGCTTGCGCAGCGGCTGCCTGCCGATGCGTGCGCACGTGTCCGGCAGCGCGCGGTTCTCGAACCGCTGGATCGCTCGGGCCACGTACGCGGCGTGCTCGTCGGCATCGAGGCCGAAGCGGTCGACGAGGAGTGCGCTCGTCTCGGCGAGCACGGCCTCGACCTCCGCGCGCACCGCGGGCAGCGCGAGCGCGTCGGCGATGGTCTCCGCGCCCGCGAGATGGCCGTGGTACGCCGTCGTCGCGTGGCCCGTGTTCACGGTGAAGAGCTTGCGCTGGATCCACGGGGTCAGGTCGTCGACGAAGTGCGCGCCGGGGATCGCGGGCTCCTCGCCCGCGAACGGCGTGCGGTCGATCGACCACTCGAAGAAGTCCTCGACGACGACGTCGACGCCGGACGCGTCCTGCGCCGGGATGATGCGGTCGACCGCCGTGTTCGCGAACACGGCCCGCTCGGCGAGCTCCTCGACGCCCTCGAGCACGAAGCCCGCGAGCGTGTCGGTCGCGCCGATCGCGTTCTCGCACGCCATGACGGCGAGCGGCGCCGCGTCGTCCGGGCGGGCCGCGAGGCCCGCCCGGATGACCGGCGCGATGAAGCGCAGCACCGTGGGTCCCACGGCGCACGTGACGACGTCGGCGTCGACGATCGCCCGCACCGCTGCGGCCTCGTCGGCTCGGGAGTCGATCGCGTCGAAGCCCGTGACGACGTGCCGAGTCGCATCGGGGCCCACCTCGGTGACGGCGTAGGAGTCGGCAGCCTGCAGCATCCCGATGAGGTCGGCGTTCACGTCGACGAACGTCACGTGATAGCCGGCCTCGTGGAGCAGCAGCCCGACGAATCCGCGGCCGATGTTGCCTGCACCGAAGTGGACGGCTCGCATCAGTCGTTCACCGCACCCAGGATGTCGAGCATCGCCTGCTCGTCAGGCGCGTCGACGAGCCGCTGCACCTGCTCCTCGTCGCTGAAGACCGTGGCGATCTTCGCGAGGATCTCGAGGTGCCCGCCGTCCTTGCCTGCGATGCCGACGACGAAGCGCACCTCGTTGCCGTCCCACGACAGCGGCTCGGGGTAGCGGGCGACGGAGATCGCAGAGGCGAGCACCTCGCCCTTCGCCTCGTTCGTGCCGTGCGGGATCGCCAGCAGGTTGCCCATGTACGTCGAGACGGTCGCCTCGCGCTCGCGCATCGCGTCGGCGTAGGCCGGCGTCACGGCACCTGCTGCGACGAGCGCGTCGGCGGCCTCCTGGATGGCGGCCTCCTTCGTCGTCGCCGTCGGCGTGGTCGTGATGCGCTCGAGGGTGAGCACGTCGTCGCCGTGCGAGACGGGCGCCGCTGCAGCGGCAGCAGCGGGTGCCGACGCCTCCTGGGCGGGTGCCGACTCGCGGCTCTCGGCGACGAGGCGCACGACCTCGTCGTACTTCGGGCTGTTCATGAAGTTGTCGACCGAGACGTGCACGGCGTCGGGCGTGCGCTGGCGTGCGCGGTCCGTCAGCTCCTTCTGGGTCACGATCACGTCGGGCGTCGCGTCGAGGTTCGCGATCGCGAGGTTCGTCACGCTCACGTCGCCGTAGCCCGCCTGCTTGATCTTGCTGCGCAGCACGCTCGCACCCATGGCGCTCGAGCCCATGCCCGCGTCGCATGCGAACACGATCTTCGAGATCGGGCCTGCGAGCGTCGCCGTGGCGACCCCGCCTCCCGCGGCCGTGCGAAGGCCGGACAGCGCGTCCGACGACTTCCCCTTGTTCGCCTCGGTCCGCGCGATCGCGGCACCGAAGTCGTCGGCGCCGGCTGCCTCGCGCTCGAGGTCGCGCTTCCGCGACGCGCGCAGGATGACCGACGCGACGAGGAAGGTGACGACGGCGGAGACGAGCACGGACGCGAGCACGCCCACGAGGTTCATCACCGACACCGACACCGCGGCGCCGAAGACCGCGATGATCGAGCCCGGCGCGGCGGGGAACCCGAGCCCCGTGCCGAGGATCGCGTTCGTCGCGACGCCCGAGGCGCCGCCCGCGATCATCGCCAGCAGCAGCACGGGCTTGGCGAGGACGTACGGGAAGTACACCTCGTGGATGCCGCCGAAGAAGTGGATGATCGCAGCACCCGGTGCCGTGGCCCGCGAGATGCCGACGCCGAAGATCGAGAAGGCGAGCAGCACGCCGAGACCGGGGCCGGGGTTCGCCTCGAGCAGGAAGAAGATCGACTGGCCCGTCTCGGAGGCCTGCTGCACGCCGAGCGGCGTGAGCACGCCGTGGTTGAGCGCGTTGTTGAGGAAGAAGACCTTCGCGGGCTCGATGATGATGCTCGCGAGCGGCAGCAGACCCGTGTCGACGAGGAAGCCGACGGCACCGCCGAGCACGCGCATGATGAACGTGACGACCTGCGCGATGACGAAGAAGCCGAACAGCGCCATGAGGAACGCGACGATGCCCGCCGAGAACATGTTGACGAGCATCTCGAAGCCGGCCTTGACCTTGCCGTCCCAGAGGCGGTCGAGCGACTTCATGACCCATGCCGAGAGCGGGCCGAGGATCATCGCGCCGATGAACATGTGGGGCGAGCCGGGGCCGTCGGGCACGAGCGAGGCGATGTAGTCGGCGCCGCCGATCGCACCACCGGTCGCGACCACGGCGACGATCCCGCCACGCTGGTCGTAGACCATGCGCCCGCCGGTGTTGGCGATGATGAGCGGCAGCAGGTAGTGGATGACCGGTCCGACGACGAACTCGTCGATGCCCGCGTTCGGGAACGGACCCTTGGGGATGAACAGGGCCGTGAGGATGCCCCACGCGATGAGCGCGGGGATGTTGGGCATGATCATGCCCGACAGGAACGTGCCGAACTTCTGGACGGCGACTCGTGCGCCGCCCCTCTGCTCGACGCCGGGTGCGGTGGCGGTCATCGTCGACCTCTCTGGTGCAGTGGTGGGATCAGGCGTCGTGATCGGTGGCGAGGAGCTCCTCGAGCGCGTCGAGGGTCGCCTCGTCGTCGCTTGCGATGACCACCGTGTCGCCCTTGGCGACGCCGAGCGAGATGACCGACAGGATGGAGGCTGCGTTGACCTGCTTGTCGCCCTTCGCGATGGTGACGGGCGACGACGCCTTCGCGGCTGCCTGCGTGAACAGCGAGGCGGGGCGGGCGTGCAGGCCCTGCGAGGATGCGACGGTGACGGTGCGCTCGGCCATTGGGGGCTCCTGATCGACGGGAATCTCGGTGTCGAACCTAGCATCCGACGTACCCCCTCGATGCCGCCGGGCGAGGTGTGCGACGCGACGCGGGACGGAGACGATCGTACGCGCGGCGCGCGGCGGCTCGAGCCGGCAGGACCGCCCGCGACGTCAGCGGTCGTCGCCGTCGCCCGCCGTCGCGCGCAGGTGCGCGCCGAGCGCAGCCGCCGCGGCCGCGAGGAAGGCCGCGGACGGCACGGCGTCGCCGCGTTCGATCGCCTGCAGGTGCCCGGCGCCGACGCCGACGGCGGCGGCCAGCTCGTCCTGCGTCATCCCCACGGCCTCTCGCAAGGTGCGGAGCGAGTCGCCCACGCGTCGCCTGCTGCCCATGTCGAAGAGGGTGCCATATCTTCGACGCGCTCGCAGCCTCGTCCCCCGAGGCTGTGGACGACCCGCCTATGCTCGTGCTCGACCGTCGACCACGCCGGAGGATGACGACGTGAGCATCAACCTCAAGGGAGCGAGCGCCGAGGAGCGCGCTCGCTTCGCCGAGCTCGTGCGTCCCGGGCGTCTGCGCGTCGGCATGTCGCAGCTCGAGCTCGCCACGATCGCCGGCGTCGACCGCACGACCGTCAGCAACGTCGAGCGCGGCGCCGGCGCTCCCCAGCCCGACGTGCTGCGCAGGCTGCTGGGCGCGCTGGGCATCGCGACCGACGTGTCGCACGACGACTCGGAGGTCGAGCAGTGGATGGCGATCCTCGAGTCGCTGCTGCTGTCGGTGCCCGAGGATGCGCGCGGCGCTGCCGCGGACGCGGCCATCGCCGCGATCGCGGAGCACGTGCGCGCATCGGGCACGTCGGAGGCGACGGCTAGCATCCCGCGCATCGTCGAGTCGATGCAGAGGGACCATGGATCGCAGCCCATCGCAGCCAAGCGCGGCACCGCCCGCCGCGACGAGCGCCACGCAGACTGACCTCGAGCGCCTCGCGCGGCGCATCGGGGTGCGGGTCGTCGCCGCTCCCCTCGAGCCCGGCCTGCTCGGGCTCTACGACGCCGAGCACCACGAGATCGTCCTCGCAGACGGCCTCACGCCCGTGGAGCGGCGCTGCGTGCTCGCGCACGAGCTCGGCCACGCGCACCACCGGCACGTCGACGGGTGCGCAGCCAACGAGCGCATCGCCGACGCGTTCGCCGCGCGGCTCCTCGTCGACCCCGCCGCCCTGCGTGAGGCCAGCAGATGGAGCCACGAGCCGGCAGAGCTCGCCGACGAGCTCGACCTGACCGAGGACGTCGTGCGCGCCTACCTCACGCTGGTCGCGCCCGCGCCCGCGCCCGTGCCAGCGGCTGCGCAGGCGACGACGCGGTGACGGTCAGCGCTCGCGGATCGGGCGGGGCTCGATGCCGAACGGCGCGAGTCCCGCTGCACCGCCATCGGCGGCCGTGAGCACCCAGATGCCGTCGGCGTGCACCGCGACCGAGTGCTCCCACTGGCACGCCTGGCTGCCGTCGACCGTGACGACCGACCAGCCGTCGTCGAGGATGCGCGTCGCCTGGTCTCCCGCGATCACGATCGGCTCGATCGCGACGCACAGGCCCGGCTTCACCGCTGGACCCACTGCGCGCGTGCGGTAGTTGAACACCGGCGGGTCCTCGTGCATCGACCTGCCGATGCCGTGGCCGATCCAGTCGTCGCTGATCGAGAAGTCGCCCGCCGCCCCGATCGCATCCTCGACCGCGGCACCCACCTCGCCCAGCATCCGCGCCGACGCGAGCGCCGCGATGCCGGCCCACAGCCCATCGTGCGTCGCCGACGACAGCCGCTCCCGCTCCTCGACCAGGCCGCCGGAGCCACCGGGCACCACGAGCGAGAACGCGGCGTCGCCGTTCCACCCCTCGACCATCGCCCCGCAGTCGATCGTCACGAGATCGCCCGCCTCGATCGGCCGCGCGTCCGGGATCCCGTGCACCACCACGTCGTTGACGTTGGCGCAGATCGTGTGCCGATAGCCGGGCTCGAGCTGGAAGTTCGGGATGCCGCCGCCGGAGCGGACGACGTCCTCGGCGATCGCGTCGAGCTCGAGCGTCGTGACACCCGGACGGATCGCGGCTCGCACCGCCTCGAGCGCACGGCCCGTGAGGGCGCCGGGCGCCCGCATCGCCGCCAGCTGCGATCGCGACTTGTAGATGCGACGCACGGTCAGCGCGTCGCGAGGCCGCGCTGCGACAGCGCCGTGAAGATGCGCTCGGTCACCTCGTCGATGTCGCCGAGGCCATCGATCTCGACGACGACGCCACGACCCGCGTACGCGGCCAGGATCGGCTCCGTCTCGCGCTCGTACACCTCGAGGCGGTGCCGCATGGCCTCGTCGGTGTCGTCGCTGCGCCCCTGCTGCTCCGAGCGGATGCGCAGACGGCGGATGACCTCGTCGTGATCGGCGACCAGACGCACGACCGCGTCGAGGTCGCGACCGCGTCGCGCGTTGAGGGCGTCGAGGAACTCGACCTGGCCCTCGGTGCGCGGGTATCCGTCGAGCAGGTATCCCGAGCGGGCATCCTGCTGCGACAGCCGATCCTCGACGAGATCGTTGGTCAGCGAGTCGGGCACGTAGTCGCCGGCGTCGAGGATCGCCGTGACCTGCTTGCCCAGCTCCGTCTGCTCCTTGATGTTGGAGCGGAAGATGTCGCCGGTCGAGACGGTCGGCACGCCGAACGCGTGCCCGATGCGGGACGCCTGCGTTCCCTTGCCGGCCCCGGGAGGGCCGACGATCAGCAGCTGCGTCACGTGCGGATCAGCCCCTCGTAGTGGCGCTGCTGCAGCTGCGCGTCGATCTGACGGACCGTCTCGAGACCCACGCCCACGATGATGAGGATCGAGGCGCCGCCGAACGGGAAGTTCTGGTTCGCGCCGACCGTCGCGAGGGCGATGAGCGGGATGAGCGCCACCACGCCGAGGTAGATCGATCCGGGGAACGTCACACGCGTCAGCACGTAGTCGAGGTACTCGGCCGTCGGACGACCAGCGCGGATGCCCGGGATGAAGCCGCCGTACTTCTTCATGTTCTCGGCGACGTCGTCCGGGTTGAACGTGATCGCGACGTAGAAGTACGTGAAGCCGATGATGAGCAGGAAGTACAGCACCATGTACAGCGGGTGGTCGCCCGTCGTCAGGTTGTCGTTGATCCACTGCACCCACTCGGCGGGCTGCTCGCCGTTCGCCGGGGAGTTGAACGACGCGATGAGCGCCGGGAAGTACAGCAGCGACGACGCGAAGATGACCGGCACGACGCCCGCCATGTTCACCTTGATCGGGATGTACGTCGACTTGCCGCCGTACATGCGCCTGCCGACCATGCGCTTGGCGTACTGGACGGGGATGCGGCGCTGCGACTGCTCGACGAAGACCACCGCGCCCATGATGAGCACGCCGACCGCGAGGACGGCGACGAGCATCTCGGTGCCGTTCGTGTCGCCGATGAGCAGCAGCGCGCTCGGGAAGGTCGCCGAGATCGACGTGAAGATGAGCAGCGACATGCCGTTGCCGATGCCGCGCTCGGTGATGAGCTCGCCCATCCACATGATGACGCCCGTGCCCGCCGTCATCGCGAGGACCATGAGCACGATCGCCCACCACGACTCGTTGGTCAGCAGGGTCGCGCAGGGGCCGGTGGGCACCGTGCCGCCCTGGGAGAAGAGCTGGCCGGAGCGCACGACGGCGATGAGGGTCGTCGACTGCAGCACGCCGAGACCGATGGTCAGGTAGCGCGTGTACTGCGTGAGCTTCGACTGACCGGACTGGCCCTCCTTGTAGAGGGCCTCGAAGCGAGGGATGACCACGCGCAGCAGCTGCACGATGATCGAGGCCGTGATGTACGGCATGATGCCGAGCGCGAAGACGCTCAGCTGGAGCAGCGCACCACCGGAGAACAGGTTGACGAGCTGGTAGAGGCCTGCCGTGTCCGTCGCAGCCGTGTCGAGGCACGCCTGGACGTTGCTGTAGTCGACGAACGGGGCGGGGATGAACGATCCCAGCCGGAACGCCGCCACGATGGCGAGCGTGAAGAGGATCTTCCGTCGCAGATCGCGAGTCTTGAAGATCCTGCCGATTGCCTTGAACACGTGAGCCTTCCGGTGGACGCAGAAGAAGGGATGGGGTGGCCACGCGGGCCACCCCATCCCCAATGCTTACTGGATGGAGCCGCCGGCGGCGACGATCTTCTGCTCCGCAGCAGCCGACACCTTGTCGACCGTCACGTTCAGCGTAGCCGTCAGCTCGCCGTCGCCGAGCACCTTCACGAGCTCGTTCTTGCGCACTGCGCCCTTCTCGACGAGCGCCGCGACGGTCACGTCGCCACCCTCGGGGAAGAGCTCCTGGAGCTGGCCGACGTTGACGACCTGGTACTCCGTGCGGAACGGGTTCTTGAAGCCGCGCAGCTTCGGGGCGCGCATGACCGAGTTCAGCTGGCCACCCTCGAACCCGAGGCGCACGGTGTTGCGCGCCTTCGTGCCCTTGGTGCCACGACCGGCCGTCTTGCCCTTCGAGCCCTCACCGCGACCCACGCGCTGACGGTCCTTCTTGGCACCGGGCGCGGGGCGAAGGTGGTGCACCTTCAGTGCAGGCAGCTGCTCGCCGTCCTTGTTCTTCTCGCTCATTCGTCGACCTCCTCGACGCGCACGAGGTGACGAACCACGTTCACGTAGCCGCGGTTCTGCGCATCGTCCTCACGCACGACCGTGTGGCCGATGCGCTTGAGGCCGAGCGACCGCAGCGTCTCGCGCTGGTTCGGCTTCTCGCTGATCTTCGACTTGATCTGGGTCACCTTGAGCTTGCTCATCGGGTTGCCTCCGCGATCTCCGCCGCGTGCTGCACAGCATCGGACTCGGCACGACGCAGGTACGCGGGAACGACCCGGTCCATGTCGAGGCCACGACGAGCTGCGACGGCGCGCGGCTCCTCGAGCTGCTTCAGCGCCTTCACCGTCGCGTGGACGATGTTGATGGTGTTCGACGAGCCGAGGGACTTCGACAGCACGTCGTGGATGCCAGCGCACTCGAGGACGGCACGAACCGGGCCGCCCGCGATGACGCCGGTACCGGCAGATGCCGGACGCAGCAGCACCACGCCTGCAGCCGCCTCGCCCTGCACGGGGTGCGGGATCGACGCTGCGACGCGCGGGACGCGGAAGAAGTTCTTCTTCGCCTCCTCGACGCCCTTCGAGATCGCCGTGGGGACCTCGCGGGCCTTGCCGTAGCCGACGCCGACCATGCCGTTGCCGTCGCCGACGACCACGAGGGCGGTGAAGCTGAAGCGACGACCACCCTTCACGACCTTCGACACGCGGTTGATCGTGACGACGCGCTCCAGGAACTGGCTGTCGTTGCCGCGGTCACGCTGACCGCGCTCGCCGCGCGTGCCGCGATCGCGGCTGCCGCGACGCTGCTCGCGGGGCTCGCTGCGCGTGTCGGTGCCCTGCACCGTCTCCGCAGCGGCAGTCGCGGTGGTGTCGCTCACCTGCGTCTCCTTCGTCTCTTCGCTCACAGCTCCAGACCTGCCTCTCGTGCACCGTCTGCGACGGCGGCCACGCGGCCGGCGTAGCGGTTGCCGCCGCGGTCGAACACGACCCGCTCGACGCCCGCAGCCTTCGCGCGCTCGCCGACGAGCTCGCCGACGCGCTTCGCCTTCTCGGACTTGTCGCCGGTGAGGGCGCGCAGGTCAGCCTCCATGGTGGAGGCGTAGGCCAGCGTGTGGCCCTGGGCGTCGTCGACGACCTGCACGAACAGGTGCCGCGCGGAGCGCGTGACGACGAGGCGCGGCGCGATGGCCGTGCCGACGATCCGCTTGCGCAGCCGCGAGTGACGACGGCCGCGGGCAGCGGACTTGCTGGTGCCTCGGGTACCGAGTCCCATCACTTACCTGACTTTCCAGCCTTGCGGCGGATCTGCTCGCCCGCGTAGCGGACGCCCTTGCCCTTGTAGGGCTCGGGCTTGCGGAGCTTGCGGAGGTTGGCTGCCACCTCGCCGACGGCCTGCTTCGAGATGCCGCTGACGGTGACCTTGGTGTTGCCCTCGACCGTGAACGTGATGCCCGCGGGGGGCTCGACGGCGATCGGGTGCGAGTAGCCGAGCGCGAACTCGATGCCGGCGCCCTTCGACGCGACGCGGTAGCCCGTGCCGACGACCTCGAGGCCCTTCGAGTAGCCCTCGGTCACGCCGACGATGTCGTTCGCGATGAGGGTGCGCGTGAGGCCGTGGAGCGAACGCGACTCGCGCTCGTCATCGGGGCGCGTGACCTGCACCTGACCGTCAGCGACCTCGACCTCGATCGGCTTCGCGACGGTGAGGCTCAGCTCGCCCTTCGGGCCCTTGACGGTGACGGCTGCGCCGTCGACCGTGATCTCGACACCTGCGGGGATGTCGATGGGGAGTCGTCCGATTCGTGACATGTCAGATCACCACACGTAGGCGAGGACTTCCCCACCCACGCCCTTCTGCTGAGCCTCACGGTCGGTGAGCAGGCCCGAGCTCGTCGAGAGGATCGCGACGCCGAGGCCGCCGAGCACCTGAGGGATCTCGGTCGACTTCGCGTACACGCGGAGGCCGGGCTTCGACACCCGCTTGATGCCGGCGATCGAGCGCTGGCGCTCGGGGCCGTACTTGAGGCCGATGGTGAGGGTCTTGCCCACGCGGGCGTCCTCCACCTTCCAGCCATCGATGAAGCCCTCGCGCTCGAGGATCTCGGCGATGTGGGTCTTGATGTTCGACGACGGCAGCGAGACCTCATCATGGAACGCCGTGTTGGCGTTCCTGAGCCTCGTCAGCATGTCGGCGACCGGGTCGGTCATCGTCATGGATGTCTCCAATAGTTCTGGTTTCGCCGGCCGTTCCGCGGACGGCGACCTGGATACGTGCTCGACGCCGACGGCGCCGAGATGCTTCGGTCAGGCCTGGAAGGGGAAGCCGAGCGCCTTGAGCAGCGCGCGACCCTCGTCGTCCGACTTGGCCGTGGTGACGACGGTGATGTCGAAGCCACGGACACGGTCGATCCGGTCCTGGTCGATCTCGTGGAACACGGACTGCTCCTGGAGACCGAACGTGTAGTTGCCGTTGCCGTCGAACTGCTTCGGGCTCAGGCCGCGGAAGTCGCGGATGCGGGGCAGCGCGAGCGTCAGCAGACGGTCGAGGAACTCCCACATGCGGTCGCCGCGCAGCGTCACGTGGGCGCCGATCGGCATGCCCTCGCGCAGCTTGAACTGCGCGATCGACTTGCGTGCCTTCGTCACCATCGGCTTCTGACCGGTGATGGCCGTGAGGTCCTTCACCGCGCCGTCGATGACCTTCGAGTCACGGGCTGCGTCGCCGACGCCCGTGTTCACGACGATCTTCACGAGGCCGGGGACCTGCATGACGTTCGCGTACTCGAACTGCGAGCGCAGCTGGTCCACGATCTCCGCGCGGTACTGCGCCTTGAGGCGCGGCAAGCGCACTGCCGTGTCAGTCATTGCTCTTGATCTCCTTGCCCGAGCGCGTGCTCACACGCACCTTCGTCGTCACCTGCACGCCATCCTTCTCGACCTTTGCGATCGAGGCGCGGACGCGCGTGGGCTTCTTGGTCTCCGGGTCGACGAGCGCGACGTTCGAGAGGTGGATCGGGGCCTCGTGGGTCTCGATGCCACCCGTCTTCGTGCCGCGCTGCGTCTGGCCGACCTTCACGTGCTTCGTCACGAGGTTCACGCCCTCGACGATCACGCGGTCCTGCTCCTTGAGCACCTCGAGCACGCGACCGGTCTTGCCGCGGTCTCCACCGCGGCTCTCCCGGCCACCCGAGATGACCTGGACGGTGTCACCCTTCTTGATGGTCGCCATCACAGCACCTCCGGCGCGAGCGAGACGATCTTCATGAATCGCTTGTCGCGCAGCTCACGGCCGACCGGTCCGAAGATTCGGGTGCCACGGGGGTCACCATCGGTCTTCAGGATCACGGCGGCGTTCTCGTCGAACTTGATGTAGGAGCCGTCTGCTCGACGCGTCTCCTTCTTCGTGCGGACGACGACGGCCTTGACCACGTCGCCCTTCTTCACGTTGCCACCGGGGATGGCGTCCTTGACCGTCGCGACGATGGTGTCGCCGAGACCTGCGTAGCGACGGCCGGAGCCGCCGAGCACGCGAATGGTCAGGAGCTCCTTGGCGCCCGTGTTGTCGGCCACCTTGATGCGGGATTCCTGCTGGATCATGTCCGGATCTCCTTGCGGCCTACTTGGCCTTCTCGAGGACCTCGACCAGACGCCAGCGCTTGGTGGCGCTCGTCGGTCGAGTCTCCGCGATCAGGACGCGGTCGCCGATGCCGGCGGTATTCTGCTCGTCGTGCGCCTTGACCTTCGACGACGTGCGGATCACCTTGCCGTACAGCGGGTGCTTCACGCGGTCCTCGACCTCGACGACGATGGTCTTCTCCATCTTGTCGCTGACGACGAATCCCTGACGCGACTTTCGGTAGCCGCGCTGGATCGCCTCAGCGGCATCAGCCTGCTTGGCCATCAGCTCTCCTCAGCCTTCTCGGCCTCGGTGGCCTTCTTGGACTTCTTCTTCTCCGCGGTCTTCTCCACCGGCGCCGGGGAGGCGCTGATCCCGAGCTCGCGCTCGCGGATCACGGTGTAGAGACGCGCGATGTCGCGCTTCACGGCACGCACGCGGCCGTGGCTCTCGAGCTGCCCGGTCGCGGCCTGGAAGCGCAGGTTGAACAGCTCCTCCTTGGCACGCTTGAGCTCGGCGACGAGACGCTCGTCGTCGAACGTGGCCAGCTCCACGGGGAGCAGCTCCTTCGTTCCGATCGCCATTATGCGTCAGCCTCCTCGCGGGTGATGATGCGCGCCTTGAGCGGCAGCTTGTGGATTGCACGGGTCATGGCCTCGCGGGCCAGGGCCTCGTCGACGCCGGCGACCTCGAAGAGGACGCGACCCGGCTTGACGTTGGCGACCCACCACTCGGGCGAGCCCTTGCCGGAGCCCATGCGGGTCTCGGCAGGCTTCTTCGTCAGCGGACGGTCGGGGTAGATGTTGATCCACACCTTGCCGCCACGCTTGATGTGACGCGTCATGGCGATACGAGCGGACTCGATCTGACGGTTCGTCACGTACGCGGGCGTGAGGGCCTGGATGCCGAACTCGCCGAAGTTGACCTTCGTGCCGCCGGTGGCCTGGCCCGTGCGCTTGGGGTGGTGCTGCTTGCGGTGCTTGACGCGACGCGGGATGAGCATGATCAGCCCTCCGATCCGGCGTTCGCGGAGTCGCGGCGGGGACCGCGACGCTCCGGACGCTGCGACTTCTGGTTCGCCTGCTCGCGAGCGAGCTCGCGGTTGGTGATGTCGCCCTTGTAGATCCACACCTTCACGCCGATGCGGCCGAACGTCGTCCTGGCCTCGTAGAAGCCGTAGTCGATGTTGGCGCGCAGCGTGTGCAGGGGCACGCGGCCCTCGCGGTAGAACTCGCTGCGGCTCATCTCCGCGCCGCCGAGGCGACCGGAGACCTGCACGCGAACGCCCTTGGCGCCAGCGCGCTGGGCGCTCTGCAG
The DNA here is from genome assembly GCF_979255995.1 of Agrococcus sp. AC640b. Classification (NCBI taxonomy): domain Bacteria; kingdom Bacillati; phylum Actinomycetota; class Actinomycetes; order Micrococcales; family Microbacteriaceae; genus Agrococcus; species Agrococcus sp. AC640b. The sequence continues at coordinate 13,314 of NZ_CEEDMM010000018.1, read as the reverse complement.
GCCCTTGCGCATCGCGCGGCGGAACGCCACGCGGGCGCTCAGCTGCTCGGCGATGCCCTGCGCGACCAGCTGCGCCTCGGCCTCGGGGTTCTTCACCTCGAGGATGTTCAGCTGGATCTGCTTGGCGGTGAGCTTCTCGAGCTCGGAGCGGATGCGCTCGGCCTCCGCACCGCGGCGGCCGATGACGATGCCCGGACGTGCCGTGTGGATGTCCACGCGGACGCGGTCGCGGGTGCGCTCGATCTCGATGCGTGCGACACCGGCCCGGTCGAGGCTCTTCTTGAGCATCTCGCGGATCTTGATGTCCTCAGCCACGTAGTCGGCGTAGCGCTGACCAGGCTTCGAGGAGTCGGCGAACCACCGCGACACATGGTCGGTGGTGATGCCGAGGCGGAACCCGTACGGGTTGACCTTCTGTCCCATTGCTTCCTAGACCTCCGTCTCGGGCGTGGCCAGCACGACGGTGATGTGGCTCGTGCGCTTGTTGATGCGGAATGCACGGCCCTGCGCACGCGGACGGAACCGCTTGAGCGTGGTGCCCTCGTCGACGAATGCGCGGGACACGTACAGGTCCTGCTCGTCGAGGTACTGGTTCTGCGCGTCTGCCTTCACACGCGCGTTCGCCACCGCGGAGGCGACGAGCTTGCGGACCGGCTCAGCGGCGCTCTGCGGCGCGAACTTCAGGATGGCCATGGCCTCCTCGGCCTGCTTGCCGCGGATGAGGTCCACGACACGTCGGGCCTTCTGCGGGGTGATGCGGATGTGCCGCACCCGAGCGATCGACTCGATCATCTCTTCCTCCTGTCAGCGTCGCCGCGTCAGCGGCGACGGCCCTTCTTGTCGTCCTTCACGTGGCCGCGGAAGGTACGCGTCGGCGCGAACTCGCCGAGCTTGTGACCCACCATCGACTCGGTGACGAACACCGGGATGTGCTTGCGACCGTCGTGGACGGCGATCGTGTGACCGAGCATCGCGGGCACGATCATCGAGCGGCGCGACCAGGTACGGATGACGTTCTTGCTGCCGGCCTCGTTCTGACGGACCACCTTCTGGAACAGGTGGTCGTCGACGAACGGGCCCTTCTTGAGGCTGCGAGGCATCTTGGGTTACTTCCGCTTCTTGTTCGTGGACCGGCGACGGACGATGAGCTTGTCGCTCTCCTTGTTGGGGCGACGGGTACGGCCCTCGGGCTTGCCCCACGGGCTCACCGGGTGACGGCCACCGCTCGTCTTGCCCTCGCCACCACCGTGCGGGTGGTCGACCGGGTTCATCGCCACGCCACGGACCGTCGGGCGGATGCCCTTCCAACGGTTGCGGCCGGCCTTGCCCCAGTTGATGTTCGACTGCTCGGCGTTGCCGACCTCGCCGATCGTCGCGCGGCAGCGTGCATCGACGTTGCGGATCTCGCCCGAGGGGAGACGCAGCTGGGCGTAGGGGCCGTCCTTCGCGACGAGGCGCACCGAGGCGCCCGCCGAGCGAGCCAGCTTCGCGCCGCCACCCGGGCGGAGCTCGATGGCGTGGATGACCGTACCCGTGGGGATGTTGCGCAGCGGCAGGTTGTTGCCGGGCTTGATGTCGGCGCCGGAGCCCGACTCCACCACGTCACCCTGCGACAGCTTGTTCGGCGCGATGATGTAGCGCTTCGTGCCGTCCGCGAAGTGCAGCAGCGCGATGCGCGCCGTGCGGTTCGGGTCGTACTCGATGTGCGCGACGCGGGCGTCGATGCCGTCCTTGTCGTGACGACGGAAGTCGATCACGCGGTACTGGCGCTTGTGGCCACCACCGATGTGACGCGTCGTGATGCGACCGGTGTTGTTGCGACCACCGGTCTTGGGCAGCGGGCGCAGCAGCGACTTCTCGGGCGTCGAGCGCGTGATCTCCGCGAAGTCGGCGACCGACGAGCCACGACGACCCGGGGTCGTCGGCTTGTACTTGCGAATAGCCATGTGTCTAGTCCTCAGATCCTCAGCCGACGGCCGTGAAGATGTCGATCGAGCCGGAGCGGAGCGTGACGATGGCGCGCTTGGTGTCCTTGCGCTTGCCAAGGCCGAACTTCGTGCGGCGGGTCTTGCCCTGACGGTTCAGCGTGTTCACACGCTCGACCTTGACGCCGAAGATCTTCTCGATTGCGAGACGGATCTCGGTCTTCGAGGCGCGGGGGTCGACCTCGAACGTGTAGCTGCCGCGGTCGATGAGCGAGTAGCTCTTCTCCGAGACGATGGGGCGCAGGATGACGTCGCGCGGGTCCTTGTGGATGCTCATCGGTCCTCACCCTTCTCGGCATCTGCCTTGGCGGCGTCGGCCTTCGTGGCCTTCGCCTTCGGAGCCTTCTTGGCGGGCTCGGCCTCGACGGTCTCGTCGGCCTTCGCAGCCTTCGCCTTCGGAGCCTTCTTGGCGGGCTCGGCCTCGACGGTCTCGTCGGCGTCGGCCTTCGCAGCCTTCGCCTTCGGAGCCTTCTTCGCGGCCTCGACCTCGACGAGCTCACCCGTGCGAGCCTCGACGAACGCCTGGTAGGCGACCTTCGAGAAGACGATGTCGTCGCTCACGAGCACGTCGTACGCGTTGAGCTGGCTCCACGTGAGCACGTGGACGTTGCCCAGGTTGCGCACCGAGAGCCATGCCGACTCCTCGTCGCGGTGCAGGACCACGAGCACGTTCCTCGACGACGCCACCGACGCCAGCAGCGCGACGGCTGCCTTCGTCGAGGGAGCCTCGTCGGTGCCGAACGACTCCACGACGTGGAGGCGGCCACCGCGAGCGCGGTCGGAGAGCGCACCGCGGAGCGCGGCGGCGATCATCTTCTTGGGGGTCCGCTGCGAGTAGTCGCGCGGCGTCGGGCCGTGCACGACGCCACCGCCACGGTGCTCGGGCTGGCGGATCGAGCCCTGGCGCGAACGGCCGGTGCCCTTCTGCTTGAAGGGCTTGCGGCCTGCGCCGGAGACCTCGCCGCGGTTCTTCGTGCTGTGCGTGCCCTGACGGGCTGCAGCGAGCTGCGCGACGACCACCTGGTGGATCAGGGGAACGTTCGTCTGGACGTCGAAGAGCGACTCGGGCAGCTCGAGCGAGCCAGCCTTCGCACCCTTGGCGTCGAGGACGTCGACCTTGTTCGCCATGGTCAGGCTCCCTTCACGGCGTTGCGGACGAAGACGATGCGGCCACGAGCACCGGGGACGGCGCCCTTGACGAGCAGCAGACCCTTCTCGAGGTCGACGGCGTGCACCGTGAGGTTCATCACGGTCACGCGGTCGCCGCCCATGCGGCCGGCCATGCGCATGCCGCGGAAGACGCGGCTCGGCGTCGAGGACGCACCGATCGAGCCCGGCTTGCGGTGGTTGCGGTGCGCACCGTGCGACGCCGAGACGCCAGCGAAGTTGTGACGCTTCATGACGCCGGCGAAGCCCTTGCCCTTCGAGGTGCCGACGACGTCGACCTTCTGGCCGGCCTGGAACGCGTCGACCGCGATCTCCTGGCCGAGCGAGTACTCGGAGGCGTTGGCGGTGCGGACCTCGGTGAGGTGGCGGCGCGGCGTGGTGCCCGCGGCCTTGAAGTGACCGGCCTTGGGCTGGTTCACCTTGCGGGGGTCGATCTGGCCGAACGCGATCTGGATCGCGTCGTAGCCGTCACGCTCGGGCGTGCGGATCTGCGTGACCACGTTGGGCGTGATCTCGACGACGGTGACGGGGATGAGCTTGTTCTGCTCGTCCCACACCTGCGTCATGCCGAGCTTCCGGCCCAGCAGACCCTGAGTCGTTGCGAGGGTGGACATGCGATTCCTTAGAGCTTGATCTCGATGTTGACGTCGGCAGGGAGGTCGAGGCGCATGAGCGAGTCGACCGCCTTGGGCGTCGGGTCGATGATGTCGATGAGGCGCTTGTGCGTGCGCTTCTCGAAGTGCTCGCGGCTGTCCTTGTACTTGTGGGGAGAGCGGATGACCGCCACCACGTTCTTCTCGGTCGGCAGCGGCACAGGGCCCACCACCGTCGCGCCCGCACGGGTCACGGTGTCGACGATCTTCCGCGCCGACGAGTCGATGACCTCGTGGTCGTACGACTTCAGTCGGATGCGGATCTTCTGTCCCGCCATGGCTGTGTCCTTCTCTCATCGACGCGCGGCCGTCACCGACCACGCTTCACATTGCTGTGCGCCGCACTGCCGTGCGCCCTGTTCTTCTGTCAACGCCCACGAGGGGCATGCCGGAGATTCCGCAGGACATGCCTGCATCGAGCTTCGGCGAAGTGATGTCGATCTGCCCGCGGCCCAGGATCTCTACTCCTGTGCACAGCCAGGCAGTGAGCCGCGATCGCGGCGTCTGCAACCTGACGATTCTCGCACGCATGGGGAGGTGCGTGCAACCCGGGCGTGTCGCATCGCGCGCCAGCACTGGTCGATCGAGTGGCGGGGCGTCTCGGTGACCACCGGGCGCGCGATGTGCGTGACCCCGCTTCGCGGCCACCGCCCCGGTCGCGCCAGCACTCGTCGATCGAGCGGCGGGGCGTCTCGGTGACCACCGGGCGCGCGATGTGCGTGACCCCGCTTCGCGGCCACCGCCCCGGCCGCGCCAGCACTGGGAGACCGAGTCGCAGGGCGTCTCGGCGACCACCGGGCGCGCGATGTGCGTGACCCCGCTTCGCGGCCACCGTCACCGGTCGGCAGGTGCTCGCGCCGTCGGGTCCGAGCGTAGCGCCGCCCGCCGGCATGCGGGTCGCTGCGCTCCCCGCAGGGACCGTCTCCGTGCGAGGCGCCGACCCACCCGCTCCGTGAGGTGCGAGCGCAGCGAGCCTCGAAGGGAGCGCACCACCACGGCGGCGGACCACGGATCGGTAGCGTTGCCCGCATGGGCGATGACGCACGACAGGCCGCACGACGCACCCGCGACGCCATGCACCTCGACCCCCTGTGGCCGCGCGCCGGGGGCTGGCCCGACCTCGGCGACGATGCCGTCGACGCCGTGCTCGTCGGCATCGGCACCCACGCGACGAGCATCAGCCCCACGGGCGCGCACGCGACGCCGCTCGCGGTGCGCGAGGCGCTGGCTCGCTTCGCGTCGCACGCCGCCGGCGCCGACCTCGCCGCGCTGCGCATCGCCGACGCAGGCGACGCCGTCGACCCCGATGCCGACGAGGATGCGGCTGCAGCGCTCGTCGCACGCGCCGCCGAGCGCTCCCGCCTCGTCATCGTCGTCGGCGGCGACAACGCCGCGACCGTGCCCGCAGCGCTCGGCGCATGGCGGGGCGCCGGCTCCGAGCCGTCCGGAGCCGGCCTCGTGACGCTCGACGCGCACCACGACCTGCGCGACGGACGCTCGAACGGCTCCCCGGTGCGCAGGCTCGTCGAGGCAGGGCTGCAGGGCACGCGGACCGTGCAGATCGGGATCCAGGACTTCGCGAACTCGCACCGCTACGCGCAGCGAGCCGTCGAGCTCGGCATCGCGGTCGAGACGCGCGCCGCGGTCGAGGAGGAGCCGGTCTGCGTCGTCGCGCAGCGGGCGCTGACGATCGCGGGCGGCGACGGCGGCCCGATCCACGTCGACGTCGACGTCGACGTCGTCGACCGGGCGGCCGTGCCCGCCTGCCCCGCATCGGTGCCCGGCGGCATCTCGGCGTGGCGGCTGCGTTCGCTCGTGCGGGCCCTCGCACGGGATCCGCGCGTGCGATCCCTCGACCTCACCGAGGTGGATGCGACCGCCGACGCCGCCGACGGCCGCACGGTGCGCCTGACGGCGCTGTGCGTGCTCGAGGCCCTCGCGGGCCTCGCCGAGCGCGACCGCTGACCTGCGTCGCTCCGGCTCGCTTCGTCCCGGCCCTCGAGATGCGCGCATGCACGAGGTGACGCCGAGCAGGCCCTCGCCTGCACATCGCACACGGAGACCCGCTCGGCGTCACCTCGTGCACGACGAAGGGGACCCTGCGATCCGGCTCTCGCCCTCGACCACCCGCTCCCCCGCCCGCCACACCGCGTGGGTGAGGGGCACGCCCGGTCGGTAGGCGAGGTGGGCGGCCGCCGGCGCGTCGAGCACGTGCAGATCGGCGCGGGCGCCGACGCGGATGCGGCCGAGATCCGGCAGGCCAGGCGCTGGCACGTCGCGGCCGAGCGCCATGGCGCCGCCGAGCGTCGCCGCGCGCACGGCCTCCGCGACCGTCAGGCGCTGCTGCAGCACGGCCGTCGCGACGCAGAACGCCATCGACGTCGTGTACGACGTGCCCGGGTTCGCGTTCGACGCGATCGCGACCACGGCTCCAGCATCGACGAGGGCACGGGCCGGCGCGAGCGGCATGCGCGTCGACAGGTCGCACGCGGGCAGCAGCGTCGCGACCGTGCCGCGCGCCCCGTCCGCCCACGACGCGGCGAGCAGCGCGATCTCCTCGTCGTCGACGAACCCCACGTGGTCGACGCTGCGGGCGCCGAGCCGCACGGCGAGCCGCACGCCGGGCCCGGGGCCCAGCTGGTTGCCGTGCACGCGCAGCGCGAGCCCCGCATCCCGGCCCGCCTCGAGCACGCGCCGTGACTGCGCCTCGTCGAACGCGCCGCGCTCGCAGAAGACGTCGATGGCGTCGACGTGGGGGCGCACGGCGTCGAGCATGGGCCCGACCACGTCGTCGAGGTAGCCGTCGGCGTCGCGGCCGTCGGGCACGAGGTGCGCGCCGAGGAACGTCACGGCGTCGGCGCGCGTCGCGGCGATGCGAGCCGACCGCTCCTCGTCGACGACCGTGAGCCCGTACCCCGTCTTCGTCTCGAACGCGGTCGTGCCGCCACGCGCCATCTCGTCGACGAGCACGTCGTACCGGGCCTGCAGCTGCGCATCCGAGGCGGCGCGCGTGGCTGCGACGGTCGTCGCGATCCCGCCAGCCGCGTACGGCTCCCCCGCCATGCGCGCCTCGAACTCCGCCGACCGGTCGCCTGCGAACACCAGGTGCGTGTGGCTGTCGACCCATCCCGGCAGCACCGCCCGGCCTGCGACGTCGACGCGCGTCTCGGCAGCGGGTGCATCGGCGGCGCGCCCGACCCACGCGATGCGGGCACCCTCCAGCACGACCGCGGCATCCCGCAGCCGACCACCGTCGTGGGCGTCGTCGTGGGTCGTGAGCTCGCCGATGCCCGTGACGAGCGTCGACGCGGCGCGGCTGCCCATCATCCCTCCAACATGGGGATGCGGATGCCGTGCGCGTCGGCGAACTCGGTCGCCTCGTCGTAGCCGGCGTCCGCGTGCCGCAGCACGCCCATCGCGGGGTCGTTGCGCAGCACGGCCTCGAGCCGCTCGGAGGCGAGGGGCGTGCCGTCGGCGACCGTCACCTGCCCCGCGTGGATCGAGCGCCCCATGCCGACGCCGCCGCCGTGGTGGATCGACACCCAGCTCGCACCCGAGGCCGTGGCGGTGAGGGCGTTGAGCAGCGGCCAGTCGGCGATGGCATCGGAGCCGTCCTTCATCGCCTCCGTCTCGCGGTACGGGCTGGCGACGGAGCCCGCATCGAGGTGGTCGCGCCCGATGACGATCGGGGCGGAGAGCTCGCCGGAGGCGACCATCTCGTTGAAGCGGAGTCCCGCGAGGTGCCGCTGCTCGGCACCGAGCCAGCAGATGCGCGCCGGGAGCCCTTGGAACGCGACGCGCTCGCCTGCGAGCTCGATCCAGCGCCGCAGGTGCGGGTCGTCGCCGAAGAGCTCGAGGATCGCGCGGTCGGTCGCGGCGATGTCGGCGGGATCGCCGGAGAGCGCGACCCAGCGGAACGGTCCCTTGCCGAGCGCGAACAGGGGTCGGATGTAGGCGGGCACGAAGCCCGGGAAGTCGAACGCGCGCTCGTATCCGCCCTCGCGCGCCTCGGCGCGCAGCGAGTTGCCGTAGTCGAACACCTCGGCGCCCGCGTCCTGGAAGCCCACCATCGCCTCGACGTGGCGAGCCATCGACGCGCGCGCCATGGCGGCGAATCCCTCAGGGTCGGCCTCGCGCGCTGCATCCCACTCGTCGAAGGCGACCTCGATCGGCAGGTACGCGAGCGGGTCGTGCGCGCTCGTCTGATCGGTGACGACGTCGATGGGCGCACCCATCGCCAGCAGTCGCGGCACGACGTCGGCGGCGTTGCCGAGCACGCCGATCGAGACGGCACGTCCTTCGTCGCGAGCGCGGATCGCCCGCGCGACCGCGTCGTCCAGGTCGTCGGCGCGCTCGTCGAGGTAGCGGTGCTCGATGCGGCGATCGATGCGCGACGCGTCGACCTCGACGCAGATCGCGACGCCGCCCTGCATCGTCACGGCGAGCGGCTGCGCGCCACCCATGCCGCCGAGGCCTGCCGTGAGGGTGATGGTGCCCGCGAGCGACTCGCGGCCGAGCGCGCGGGCGACGGCGCCGAACGTCTCGTACGTGCCCTGCAGGATGCCCTGCGTGCCGATGTAGATCCACGAGCCCGCGGTCATCTGGCCGTACATCATGAGACCGGCGGCCTCGAGCCTGCGCAGCTCGGGCCACGTCGCCCAGTCGCCGACGAGGTTCGAGTTGGCGATGAGCACGCGCGGCGCTCGCTCGTGGGTGCGCAGCACGCCGACGGGCTTGCCGGACTGCACGAGCATCGTCTCGTCGTCGCCGAGCGTCTCGAGGGTGCGCACGATCGCGTCGAACGCCTCCCACGACCGCGCCGCCTTGCCGGTGCCGCCGTAGACGACGAGCGCATCGGGATGCTCGGCGACCTCGGGGTCGAGGTTGTTCTGCAGCATGCGCAGCACCGCCTCCTGCTGCCACCCCTTCGTGTGCAGCCGGGTGCCGCGGTGGGCGCGCACGGGCCGCGGCCCGCTCGTGGTGCCAGAGGTCATCGGTCGCTCCTTGCGTCGGCGTCGGCGGATGCCGGCGCGAGTTCGTGGATGCCGCAGGCGGCGAGCAGGTCGCCGGAGGCGACGAGCGCGCGCACCGCGGCGATGTCGGGTGCCAGGAAGCGGTCGGGCCCCGCGGGCGGCACGTGCTCGCGGATCGCCGCGACGACGGCGCCCGTGCGCGGACCGGCTGCCGGCTCGCGCAGGTCGATGCCGCGCGCCGCGGTCATGACCTCGATCGCGAGCACCTGCTCGAGGCCGTCGAGCGCACGGCGCAGCTTGCGTGCGGCACCCCACCCCATCGACACGTGGTCCTCCTGCATGGCGCTGGAGGGGATGGAGTCGACGGAGGCCGGCATGGCGAGGCGCTTGAGCTCGGAGACGATGCCCGCCTGCGTGTACTGGGCGATCATGAGGCCGGAGTCGACGCCCGGCTCGGCGGCGAGGAAGGGCGGCAGGCCGTGGCTGCGTGCCGGGTCGAGGAAGCGGTCGGTGCGTCGCTCGCTCATGGAGGCGACGTCGGCGACGACGATCGCGAGGAAGTCGAGCACGGCGGCGACGGGGGCGCCGTGGAAGTTGCCGTTGGAGACGATGCGGCCGTCGAGCGTGACGACGGGGTTGTCGATGGCGGAGGCGAGCTCGACGGCGGCGACCCGTGCTGCGTGGTCGGCGGTGTCGCGGGCCGTGCCGTGCACCTGCGGTGCGCAGCGCAGCGAGTAGGCGTCCTGCACGCGCGTGTCCTCCGGGCCTGCGTGGCTGTGCACGATGGGGCTGTCCGCGAGCAGGCCCGCGATGCGCGCGGCGCTGGCGGCCTGGCCGACGTGCGGGCGCAGCGCCTGCAGGTCGGCGGCGAACGGGGCGTCGGTGCCGAGCAGCCCCTCGACGCTCATCGCCGCGGCGAGGTCGGCGGTGTCGAGCAGGCGCGCGAGGTCGGCGAGCGCGAGGCACAGCATGCCGAGCATGCCGTCGGTGCCGTTGACGAGCGCGAGCCCCTCCTTCTCGGCGAGCACGACGGGCTCGATGCCTGCGGCTGCGAGCGCGTCGGCAGCCGGCTGCACGACGCCGTCGACCCGCACGTCGCCCTCGCCCATGAGCGCGAGCGCCACGTGCGACAGCGGCGCGAGGTCGCCGGAGCAGCCGAGCGAGCCGTGCTCGCCGATCACGGGGTGGATGCCGGCGCCGAGCAGCGCCGCGTACGTCTCGACGACGACGGGGCGCACGCCCGTGCGGCCCGTCGCGAGCGTGCGCAGGCGCAGCAGCATGAGGGCGCGCACGACCTCGTCCTCGACGGCGGCGCCGGACGACGCGGCGTGGGAGCGGATGAGGCTCTGCTGCAGCCGCGTGCGATCGGCGGGTGCGATGGCGGTCGTCGCGAGCGCGCCGAATCCGGTGGAGATGCCGTAGTGGGGTGCGACGTCGTCGGCGAGCGCGTCGACGAGCGTCCGCGTCTCGGCGACCGCCGCGAGGGCGTCCGGATGGATGCGCACCGTCGCGCCGTGCCTGGCGACGGCGACGACGTCTGCTGCTGCGATGGGGGTTGCCCCGATGACGATCTCGACCATGACCCCATCTCAGCCCGGAAGCGTGCGGCGCGCATGGGCGTGCGCGACACTGGTGTCCGAGATCTCGGACGCTCGACGATGGGAGGTGGCGGTGCCGACGCCGCGCATGCCCGCCGCGCGCCATGCGCTGCGCGTGCTCGGGCTGCTCGCAGAGCACCTCGGCCCCGTCCGTGCGCAGACGATCGCACGCGAGCTCGGCATCCCGCGCTCGACGACGTACGACCTGCTCGCGGTCATGCGCGACGAGGGGTTCCTCGTGCACTACCCGGAGCTGGGCGCGTGGGGGCCGAGTGCGCGCGTTGCGCGCATCGGCTCGCGCGTCGATGCCGCGACGCGCATCGAGCGCCTCGGGCAGCCGCTGCTGGACCGGCTCGTGCGGGCCTCGCCCGTGCCGGCGACGGCGCATCTGGCCGTGCTGTCCGGCATCGACGTGCGCTACGCGGGTCGCGGGTCGGCCCGGCGCTCCCCCACGACGGTGTCGAGCGTCGGCGTGCGGCTGCCCGCCGTGCGCACCGCGACGGGCAGGGCGCTGCTCGCGGCGCTCGACGACGCGCAGGTGCGGGCTCTCGTGCCGCACGACGTCGACCTGGCAGGCGGGGAGCCTGCGACGCGTGCCGCGCTCGCCAGCATGCTCGCGGAGGTCCGCAGGCGCGGATGGTCGATCGAGCGCGGCGACGTCGATGCGGCGTACGGCTCGGTGGCGGCCGCCGCGATCGACGCGGTGGGCGACCCCGTCGCGGGCGTGGGGGTCACCGTGCGTCTCGACGACGCCGACGGCGCCGATGCGTGGCCTGCGCTGCAGGGGCTCGTGGTCGAGGTCGCCGCCGAGCTCAGCGCGCGCCTGGCTGCTCGCCGCTCGCAGCCCCCGGGGGGCATCCGGGCGTAGCGTCGCCGCAGAGCTCGCGCGTCATGAAGACGCTGTGCGGGTCGGGCACGTACGACCCGAACGGCGCGCACTCGGCGAACCCGGTGCGCAGGTAGAGGGCGCGGGCGGGGGCGAAGTACGGCTCGGCGCCCGTCTCGAGGCTCACGCGTGCCGCGCCTGCTGCGACCGCCTCGGCGAGCACGTGGTCGAGCAGCAGCCGACCGAGCCCGCCGCCACGGCGTGCGCCGGTCACGCGCATCGACTTCAGCTCGAGGTGGCCGTCTGCGACCGGCGCGAGCGCGACGGTGCCGAGCACGAGCTCGTCGTCGTCGCGCAGCACCCACAGCCGCACGCCTGGCGCCCGCAGCGCGGCGACGTCGAGCGCGTGCACCGACTCGGGTGGCGAGACGCTGCGCATGTCGGCGAGATGCTCGTCGAGGAAGGCGACGACGTCGTCGGCGATGCGAGGGTCGATGGCGATGGTGGGCACGCCCTCGACGCTAGCGGCGGCGTGCGTCGCGCAGATGACGCCGCGTCACCCTCGCGCGCCCTCGCGGGCGGCGTCGAGAGCGTCGCGCACGAGGCGTTGCAGCACGAGCGACTGCGCCCACGTCATGTGGCCGTCGTCCGCGTACACCGGCACGCCGCCCACGATGATCGGGCACTCGCCCAGCTCGAGGTCGCAGAACCATCCGAGGGTGGGCGTGACCCATGCCCCGGCCTCGGCGAGCCGCTCGGCGAGCACGTCGCGGCGATCCAGCTGCGCGTCCTGCAGCTCGAAGGCGCAGGGCGTCGGATCCTCGGACCGCAGCCCGTCGATGCAGGTGGAGAAGCCGATGGCCGGAGGTGGCGCGTCGAGCCACAGCACCGGCACGCCCGCGCCGACGAGCCGCTCGACGTACCTGCTCGTCGACGCCGCGAGCAGCCCCGCGACGTCGTCGGTGCGATCCTCGTAGCCTTCGCCGACCCACCACGCGCCGTACGAGACGACCACGAGGTCGGGTTCGCGCTCCTGGGCGAGCTCGACGACCTGATCGTTGCGGTCGGCGCAGCGCTGCTCGAACCACTCGCCCGTCTGCGCCGCGACCACGGGGCCGGACGCGAACGGGCACATCTCGCTGCCGAGCAGCTGCACCGTGGTCTCCGGGGCGACGGCGGCGCGCACGGCGGGCGCCCACGTCGTCGCCTGCGAGTCGCCGACGATCCAGATCTCCTCGCCGCTGGGGTCGGCGTCGACGTACGTGCAGTCCTCCAGATGGTCCACGTCGACCTCCGAGCATCCGTCGAGCCGCCACTCGGGCCCCAGCCCCGCCTCGCCGACGTCGAGGCCGTCGAGCATGAATCCGGGCTCTGCGAGCGCATCCTGGATGCGGGCGTCGAGCTCGCGTGCGTCGACGACGGGCGTGACGGCGACGTCGGTGGCGATCGCCTCGATGCGCGGGGCGGCGACGGTCGCGACGAGCGCGACGCACACGACGGCGGGCACGGCGACGGTCGTCCACGGCACCCGCACACGCGGCAGTGGCTGCGAGAGGGCACGCAGCAGCCTGCTCGAGAGCCAGGCGAGCACCACGGAGACGACGAGGATCGCGCCGCCGTCGACGAGGCCGACCGACTGCGCCCGCGCACCGCCGCGCTCGAGGTAGAGCCACAGCAGCGGCCAGTGCCACAGGTAGAGGCCGAACGAGATGCCGCCGAGCCACACGAGCGGTCGCAGGGCGAGCAGCCTGCCGACGCCGACGGGGGCCGTCACGCCCGAGCCCGACAGCAGCACGGCGACCGCGGCGAGGGTCGGCACGAGCGTGGGAAGGCCCGGGTGGCTCCACTCGACGGGCATGAGGCCCGCGAGGAGCATCGCCGCGAGGCCCAGCACGCCGACGATCGTGCGCACGACCGCCGACCATGCGATGCGCGATCCCAGCAGCGCCGCGAGCCCGCCGAGCGCGAGCTCCCATGCGCGAGCGCCGGTGTCGAAGTAGGCCAGCACGTGATCGGTCGAGACGGCCACGAGCGCGTAGGCGAACGACGCGGCGGCGACGACGGCCAGCAGGACCGTGGCGGATCGTCGGATGCGCTCGCGCACGCCGCGAC
>NZ_CEEDMM010000017.1:0-54602 GCF_979255995.1 Agrococcus sp. AC640b | reverse complement strand
GCACCACAGCGCTCGGCAACCTCGCCCACCTCTGCAGACGACACCACACCCTCAAGCACGCCACCGCCTGGACCGTCACGCACCCACACCCCGGCGAGCTCCGCTGGCGATCACCACTCGGCCACACCTACATCGACAAGCCACCACCGGCAGGACCGACCTTCACAGACCTGCAACCCCCATCCAGCCGCCCCGACCCAGCAGACCGATGGGGCAACGGAGACGACGACGCCGACGCGCCCTTCTGACGTCAGGCCGCGCGTCGCCAGCCGCGCAGCACCGCACGCAGCAGGATGCCGACGACGAGCGCCAGGTCAGCGCACCGCCAGCACGTCGACGTCCCCCGCGAGCGGCGCCTCGAAGAACGCCAGCTCGAGCGCCATCGAGCGGTCGAATGCCGCGTCCATGCGGGCGCGCACCGACGGCGACGCCGCACGTGCCGCGGCATCCGCGATGGCGATCGCGTGTCTCGTCGCCTCCGCGAACGCCTCGTCGCCGTACGTGCCGAGCCAGTCGTGGAACGGATGGTCGGCGGCGTCGAGGGCCGCGAGCCGCACCCCCACGTCGGCGTACAGCCAGAAGCACGGCAGCACCGCTGCGACGACCTCCGCGTACGCACCGTGCGATGCCGCGAGCAGATGGTCGACGTACGCACGCGTCGCCGGCGCCGCCTCCGTCCCGGCCGCCTCCAGCACACGATCGAGGTGGCTGCGATGCAGGCTCGCCTCCTCCTCGATGGCGCTGGCCGCCGACCGTGCCCAGAACGCCTGCTCGGCCCCCGACGGGGCGAGGGCGCTCGCACGCGCCAGCACACGCGCGTACTCGCCGAGGTACAGCGCGTCCTGCGCGAGATACCAGCGGAACCGTTCCCGCTCCAGCCCACCGTCGCCCAGACCGCGCACGAAGGCGCACGCGTCGACGTCGGCACGCACCGCCGCCGTCCGCATCCACGCACCCGCAGTCCACGACGTGCTCGGCAGCGACGGACGCAGCTCGTGCAGATGGTCGACGGGGCCGGCCCCGCCGCCGACGGCCAGCGACTCCCCCGCCGCGATCGCCGCTGCGAGCCACGGCTTCGCGCGCTCGAGCGCATCCCGCCACGAGGCACCGCCGGCCGCGAGCGTCGCCATCGCGGACGACAGCGTGCACCCCGTGCCGTGCGTCGACGTCGCCGCGAGCCGCGGCCCGCGCACGACGTGCGTCCCATCGGCGTCGACGATCGCATCGAGGCACTCGTCGCCCGCCAGATGCCCACCCTTCAGCAGCACCGCAGCGCCCGTGCGTGCGTGCAGCGTCCGCGCCTGTGCGAGCGCATCGTCCCACGACGCGGCTCGCTGCTCGCCGACGAGCACGCCGAGCTCCGGCACGTTCGGGGTCACGAGGTCGGCGACGGCGCACAGTCGACGGATCGCGACCTCGGCGTCGACACCGAGCAGACGATCGCCCGACGTCGCCACCATGACGGGGTCGAGCACGACGATCGGTGGCCGCACGTCGGCCAGCCACCGCTCGACGACGGCGACGACCGGAGCCGAGTGCAGCATCCCCAGCTTCACGGCGTCGATGACGACGTCGTCGCTCAGCGTGCGCAGCTGCTCGTCGAGGAACGACGGCGGCGGAACGTGCACGGCACGCACGCCCCGAGTCGACTGCGCGGTGAGCGCCGTCACGACGGCCATGCCGTAGCCGCCGTGCGCGGCGATCGCCTTCAGATCGGCCTGGATGCCCGCGCCTCCAGACGGGTCGCTGCCGGCCACGCTCACGACGCGCGGCACCCGGCCGGTCACGCCTGAGCTCCGGCCTGCGCGACGGCGGCACGCCACGCGTCGACGAGCGAGGCTGCCGCGGCACCGGGGTCGGACGCGGCGCTCACGGCCGACACGACGGCGACGCCTGCGACGCCGGCACGGGCGAGATCAGCGACGTCGTCGACGGCGACGCCACCGATCGCGATGCATGGCAGGTCGGTCGCGGCCGCGAGGGCGCCGATGCCCGCGACGCCCAGCGCCGGCGGATGGTCGGGCTTCGTCGCCGTCGCCCGCAGCACGCCGACGCCGAGGTAGTCGAGCGTGCCGGCCGGCATCGCCGCGGCCTCGGCGAGGTGCCCGTGCGTCGACGCCGTCCACCCCACGACGGCGTCGGCCCCGAGATGCCTGCGTGCAGTGGCAGGCGACACGTCGCGCTGCCCGAGGTGCACGCCGTCGACGCGTGCACCGGCGTCGCGGGCCGCGAGCACGACGTCGAGCCGGTCGTCGACGAGCAGCAGCGCGCGCCCCGCGACGACGCTCGACAGCAGCACCGACTGCTCCACGAGCTCGCGAGCGCTCGCGCGCTTCGCCCGCAGCTGCACGACCGCGATGCCTGCAGCCATCGCTGCGTCGACGACGGCGACGAGCGCATCGACGTCGAGCCGCTCGTCGGTGACGAGATGCACGCCCCCGACCCCTGCCGAGATCATCGCGGGATCACCTGCTCGACGCTCGTGCGCGTCAGCCGAGCATCGTCGAGATCGGCGGGCTCGAGGCTCGCGAGCGCGTCGACGAACGCGACCGCGAAGGATCCGGGCCCGGAGGCGACCTCCGCAGCTCGCTCGGCGGCGCGCGCGTGCACGAACGAGGCCGCGACTGCGGCCGACAGCGGCGCGCACACCGCGAGGAACGCCGCCATCGTCGCACCCAGCGAACAGCCGCCACCCGTGACCTGCGTCAGCAGGCGCGAGCCGCCGGGCACGCGAACGATCGTCGCGCCGTCGGTCACGAGGTCGACGGCGCCCGAGACGGCGACGACCGCGCCGGTGTCGGTCGCGAGTCGCACGGCGACGTCGGCAGCTGCATCCGGTCCGTCCGTCGCGTCGACGCCGCGCCCGCCGCGCCCTGCGCCCGCGAGCGCCAGCACCTCGGAGGCGTTGCCGCGCACGATCGCCGGCCCGTGCCCGAGCAGCTCGTGCGCGAGCGCCGTGCGCACCGGCAGGGCGCCGACGGCGACGGGGTCGAGCACCCAGCGGTCGGTGGCGACGACGACCTCGCGCGCCGCGGCGCACTGCTCGAGGGTGGGTGTGCCGAGGTTCACGAGCACGCCGCCCGCGTCGCCCGCGAACAGGCCGGCCTCGTCGGGGATGTCGACCATCGCGGGGCTCGCGCCGAGCGCGAGCAGCACGTTGGCCGTGAAGCCGGCGACGACGTGGTTCGTGATGCACTGCGCGAGCGGCGACGCCGCCCGCACTGCTGCCAACGCCTCGGAGGGCGTGGCGTGGACGTGGTGGACGTGTGCCATGGATGACATCCCTTGCGCGAGTACGAGCTCGATCAGGTTCGACGGGTGTGCTCTCAGCCCCGGTCGGGGCACCCCGTGTCGTGCCGACGACCGTAGCACGAGCACGCATCCCAGGCAGCGCACCGGTGAGGGTACCCTTACTGATGGCCGCGCCTGCGATCGTGCGCGTGCCTCCCAGTCCCGGAAGGTTCCCGCATGCCCGCGCGCGCCGACGCGTCCCCCCTCCCCGAGCGCACCGCGGGCCCCAGGCGTCTCGTGGCGCGCACGGCCTTCGGCGCGTGGCGTCGTGCGCTGCCCGGTCTCGCGGGCATCACGGTGCACCAGGTGTGCGAGATCGCCGTGCCCGTCGTCGTCGGACTCGTCATCGACCGCGGCATCGTCGCGCAGGATCCCATCGCGCTGTGGACATGGCTCGGCGTGCTCGTGGCCGTGTTCCTCACCCTCGCGCTCGCGTTCCAGGTCGGCATCCTCTTCGGGCTGCGCGGCATGGAGGAGGCGCACCACGGCCTGCGGATGCGCACGACGTGGCGCATGCTCGACCCACGCGGCTTCGGCGACAGGCCGCGCTCGGCCGGTGAGCTGCTCGGCATCGGCGGCTCCGACGTGCAGACCGTCTCCGGCGGCGTCATGCTGCTCGTCTTCCCGCTCGCCGAGCTCGCCGCCGTCGTCGTGGCGGGCATCGTGCTCGTCAGCATCTCGTGGCCGCTCGGCGTCGCCGTCATCGCAGGCGGCCCGCTGTTCCTGCTCGCGCTCGACCGCGTCGGGCGGGCGCTGCGCGAGCGCGCGGAGGCCGAGCAGCAGGTGACGGCGGATGCCGCGACGCTCGCCGCCGACGTCATCGGCGGGTTCCGCACCCTGTCGGCGCTCGGCGCGACGGCGCAGGCTGGCGACCGCTACCGACGCGCGAGCGGTCGCGCGCTCGATGTGGCCCTCGCAGCGCGGCGCACGGAGGCGTGGTTCGTGGCGGTGTCGCGCATCTCGACGGGATCCTTCGTCGCGTGCATCGGCATCGCCGCCGTGGCGCTGGCGCTCGGCGGCAGCATCTCGGTCGGCCAGCTCATCACCGTCGTCGGCGTCGTGCAGGTCGTCATGGGTCCGCTGCAGGCGCTCGCGGTCGAGGTGGGCGCCACCTGGGCGCGCGCCACGGCATCCGCGTCGCGTGTGCTGTCGCTGCTGCAGGCGCCGACCTCGCATGCCGCTGGCGATGCCGGCGGAGGCGACGCCGACGACGGAGGCGACGGAGGCGACGGAGGCGAGCACGGCATCCGCGTCGAGCGGGTCGCAGGCGAGCACCTCCGCGGGGTGTCGCTGCACGTCGCTCGCGGCGAGATCGTAGGCGTCGTCGCCGACGCTCCTGCGGCCGCCGAGCTCGTGGCGCTGCTCGGCGGCACCCGAGCACCCGACGTCGGCTCGGTGCACGTCGATGGGCACGACCTCGCCACCCTGCCCGCCATGCGCCGCCACGAGCACGTCGTCGCCGCACCCCATGCGGCCCACGCGATCGCCGGATCGGTCGCACGCAACGTGCACGGCCGCGGCACCGACGCCGACGCGCGCCGCGCGCTGACCGCCTCGGCGTTCGACGACGCGCTCGCGACGCTGCCGCACGGGATCGCGACCGACGTCGGACCCTCGGGACGCTCCCTGTCGGGCGGGCAGCGGCAGCGCCTGGCCCTCGCTCGCGCCTACGCGGCTCCTGCCCCCGCGCTCGTGCTCCACGACCCGACGACCGCCGTCGACGCCGTCACCGAGCTGCGCATCGCGGAGCGCATGCGCGACGCCCTCGCCGGCCGCGCCGTCGTGGTGGTCTGCTCGACGCCGCAGCTGCTCGCACGTGCCGACCGCGTCGTCGTGCTCGAGGCGGGACGCGTCGCCGCGATCGACGGGCACGACGCGCTCATGGCGTCGAACGCCGCCTACGTGCGAGCGATCTCGTGAGCGCCGCGACCCTGCCCATCGCATCCGGTCGCCAGACGGCGCGACTCGCGTGGCGCATCCTGCGCAGACGCCCGGCGACGCTCGCCGGCGCGCTCGTGCTGCTCGCCGGCACCGCCGCAGCCGGGCTCGCCGTGCCCGCCGGGCTCGGCATGCTCGTCGACGTCGTCGTCGACGGCGGCGCCCTGTGGCCGGCGATCGTGCTCGTCGCGGTCGGCGTCGTGGGCGGGTCCGTCGTGGGGGCCGCCGGCGCGATCGTGCTGTCGGCCGTGCTCGAGTCGGCGCTCGCGCGCCTGCGCGAGGACGTCGTCGTCGCGGCGCTGTCGCTCTCGCCCGTCGCCGTCGACCGCATCCCCGACGGCGAGCTCGTCGCGCGCACGACCGACGACGTCGAGGCGGTCGGCGAGGTGACGACGCAGGCGCTGCCCGCGTTCGCCGGTGCGCTCTTCGCGGTCGTCGCGACGGCCATCGGCCTGCTGGCGCTGCATCCGCTGCTCCTCGTCGCGATGCTCGCCGTCGTGCCCGTGCATGCGATCGCGCTCCGGGCGTATCTGCGCCGCGCGCCGCGCGTGTACGCCGCGGAGCGCGCCGCGGTCGCTGCGCGCTCGCGCGAGATGCTCGCCGCCATGCGCTCGTTGCCGACCCTGCAGGCGTTCGGCTGGACGCCAGCGGCCGGCGAGCGCATCGGCGACCGCTCGTGGACGGTGCTGCGATGGGCGCTGCGCACGCGGCTGGTGCAGGCGCGGCTCGGATTCGGCATGAACATGGCCGAGGCGGCTGGGCTCGTGTCGGTGCTGGCCGTCGGCGGCTGGCTCGCCGGCTCCGGTGCCGTGAGCGTCGGCGAGGTGACGACGGCATCGTTGCTGTTCCTCGCGCTCTTCGGCCCGCTCGGCGTGCTCGTGATGCTCGTCGACGACCTGCAGGCGGGATCGGCGGCGCTGTCGCGCATCGTGGGCGTCGTGCACTCGGCACCCGTCGATCGGGGTGTCGCCGTCGCCGCCCACGAGCCGACCGCCACGGCGATCGCCGTGACCGGGCTGCGCGCCGGCTACCCGGAGCGTCCCGACGCGCTGCACGGGATCGACGTGTCGGTGCCTCGCGGGCAGTGGGTCGCGGTCGTCGGCTCGTCGGGTGCCGGCAAGACGACGCTCGCTCGCGCGATCGTCGGCCTGCTCGAGCCCCGCACGGGCACCGTGGCCGTCGACGGCCACGACCCCGTGACGCTCGACGAGGCGTCGCGCGCCGAGCGGGTCGTGATGGTCGGGCAGGACGTGCACGTGTTCTCCGGCACGCTGCGCGAGAACCTCGCGATCGGAGCGCGGTCGGCCGACGACGCCGCGCTCTCCGCGGCGATGGATGCCGTGGCGGGCGCGTGGCGCACCCGCATCGGCGACCTCGACGCACTCGTCGGCGACGGGCACGCGCACGTGGAGGCGGTCGACGCGCAGCGCATCGCGCTCGCCCGTGTGCTGCTGTCGTCGGCGAGCGTCGTCGTGCTCGACGAGGCGACCGCCGACGCCGACACGCACGACGCGCGCGCGCTCGAGACCGCGGCGCGCCGCGCGCTCGCCGGTCGCACGGTGCTGTCCGTCGCGCACCGGCTGTCGCAGGCCCGTGACGCCGACCGCATCCTCGTGCTCGACGCGGGGCGCATCGTCGAGGACGGCCCCCACGACGAGCTCGCGGCTGCCGGCGGCGCCTACGCGTCGCTGTGGTCGGCGTGGTCGTCGCAGCGCTCAGGCGAGGCGTCGGGCTGAGCCGACGAACTGCCCGCCACGGGCGGAGGGCTCAGCCGACGACGCGGCGCATCGATCCCCTCGCGAGCAACCGTGCGTGGTGCAGGAACGTGGGCTCGGCGGTGGCATGCTCGCGGAAGGCGAGCTCGACGAGCGCGTCGACCATGGGCCCTGCGGTGTCGAGCGCGACGGTCGCGACCGGCATCGGCACCCCGTGGTCGCGCACGAGCGCCTCGACGACGGGCGAGGCGATCTCGGCCCACGCGCAGCGCTCGCGGTCCGGGCCGAGGTCGATGCGGTCGCCCATGCCGAGCGAGCGCACGCCGGGCTCGATGCGGTAGTGCTGCGCGACGGTGTCGACGAACGCGTCGACGGCCTGCTCGAGCGTGGGGTGCCCGAGGCGGAAGGCCGCGTCGAGCCGCTGGTGCAGCCGCTCGCGACTGCGTCGACCCAGCTCGGCGAGGATCGCGACGCGATCGGGGAAGTAGCGGTAGATGCTGCCGATCGCCAGGCCCGCCTGCTGGGCGATCGCGGCGGTCGTGAGGCGCTCTGCGCCGCGCTCGGCGACGATGCGTGCCGCGGCGTCGACGATCTGCGCCACCCGCTTCGCGGCGACCGCGGTCTGCGGAGCACGGGGCGCGGACGCCGCATCGGACGTCATGATCATGGTTCGTTGCACTCGGGTCCTCCGTGCTGAAGACGAGCACCGGATGCCGATCGTGACACCTCGGGGGCGATCTGTCCCCCGAAGCGCTCAGACGAAGCCCTCCATCGCGTGGGGCACGTAGTGCTCCTCGAGGCGCCGCAGCTCGTCGTCCGTGAGCGAGAGGTCGGCCGCTGCGACCGCGTCGTCGAGGTGCTGCATCCTCGTCGCGCCCACGATCGGCGACGACACGACGGGCTGGTGCAGCACCCATGCGAGCGCGACCTGCGCAGGTCGCACCTCCCGCTCCGCAGCGATCTCGAGCACGGCGTCGACGATGCGGCGGTCGGAGTCCTCTGCCTGGCGGTACAGCCTGGGCGCGAGCGCGTCGGTCGCGAAGCGTGACGACGCCGCATCCCACGGCCTCGTGAGCTTGCCGCGCGCCAGCGGGCTCCACGGCAGCGCACCGACGCCGGAGTCGAGGCAGAACGGGTACATCTCGCGCTCGTCCTCCCGCGTGAGCAGGTTGTACTGCGCCTGCATCGAGACGAACCGCGTCCACCCGTGCATCGTCGCCGTGTGCTGCAGCTTCGCGAACTGCCACGCCCACATCGACGAGGCCCCGATGTAGCGCACCTTCCCGGAGCGCACGAGGTCGTCGAGGGTCTGCAGCGTCTCCTCGATGGGCACCGTCGGGTCGAACCGGTGGATCTGCAGCAGATCGACGTAGTCGGTGCCGAGGCGTCGCAGGCTCGCATGCGTAGACTCGAGGATGTGGCCGCGCGACAGGCCGCGCCCGTTGACGCCCTCGCGCATCGGGAAGTACACCTTCGTGGCGATGACGACGTCCTCGCGCCTGGCGAAGTCGCCGAGGGCCTTCCCGACGATCTCCTCGCTGCGACCCGCCGAGTACGAGTTGGCGGTGTCGAACGACGTGAACCCCAGCTCGAGCGCGCGGCGGATGAAGCCGCGAGACTCCTCCTCCGGCAGCGTCCAGCCGTGGTTGCCGACGTCGGGCTCGCCGAAGCTCATGCAGCCGAGCGTCACCCTCGACGCGTCGAGGCCGCTCGTGCCGATCCTGGTGCGTTCCATGGCGTCATCCTCGCAGCACGCGGGCGTTCCGCCGAGGGTGCCGCGTGCGACGGAGGCGGCACGCCGACGCGGCGACGTCCAGCAGGACGTCGCCGCGAGCGATGCGGGTCTCCCGGCGCTACCCGACGCCGAGGAACGGCACGACGAACAGCAGCAGCGTGACGACGGGGCCGATGACGACCATCGACAGTCCCCACGTCGCGAGGTGCCGGTAGAGGCGCGGCCGCTCGCTCTCGTGGCCGGAGGCGACGATCGTCGCCCCCGTGGTGCCGAACGGCGCGCAGTCGACGAGCGACGCCGAGATGGCGAGGGCGTAGATGAAGCCCGTCATCTCGAGGCCGCCACCGGGCACGAGCAGCGGCACGGCGAGCGGGATGAGCGCACCGATGATGCCGATCGTCGAGGCGAACGCCGACACGAGCGCCGCGATGACGCACATGACGAACGCGGCGACGAGCGGGATGCTCACCGAGCGCGCCACCTCGCCGAGCTGGTCGATGGCGCCGAGGCGCGTGAGCACGCCGACGTAGGTGATGATGCCGCCCAGCAGCAGGATCGTGTTCCAGTCGATCTTGCCGAGCGCCTCCTTGCCGACCTTCGGGTCGACGAACGCGAGCAGCACGGCGAGCGTCAGCGCCACGGCGCCGAGGTTCAGGTCGATCTCGAGCATCGTGACGGTCGCGAAGCCGGCGATGAGCACGGGGATCGCGACGAGCGTGAGCGCGCCGAAGCGGCTGAGGCGCACGGGCGCGGTCGTCTCGGTCGCGACCTGCACGGTCGACCCGCCGCCGCCACCGAGCGAGCCGCCGTCCGCAGCCGCGGCCTTCGCTGCGCGGCCGCGTGCGATGAGCTCGCGACCGCCGAACATGAAGAACGCGACGGTCGAGACGAGCGCGTTGATGCCGATCGACAGCCCGAACATGAGCGCGGGGTTGTAGGCGATGTCGGCGGTGCTCGCGACCGTCATGACCGTGATGCCGACGATGCTCGTGGGGGCGAGCGCGCCACCGACGATCGCCGACGACATGAAGATGCCCATCATCGTCGAGTGGATGCGGTGCTTGTGCGCGAGGCTCATCGCGATCGGCACGATCGTGAAGGCCGCGTGCGACGTGCCGAGGCAGGCCACGAGGGTGCCGACGACGAGCATGGCCCACGGGATGAGCGCGACGCGGTCGCCGATGAGGCGCACCGAGCGGTCGACGAGCCAGTCGACGGCGCCGACGGTGCGCGCGATGCCGAACAGGTAGGTGATGCCGAGCAGGATGAGCAGGGCGTCGACGGGGAAGCCGCCGAGCACGTCGTCGAGCGGCTCGCCCACGACGAGCACGCCGACGAGCAGCGCTGCGACGAACGCGAGCGCGCCCATGTGCACGCCGCGGATCGCCGAGATGGCGAAGACGGCGACGAGGACGACGAGGGCGATGACCTCGATCATGCGATCGCCTCGGTGCTCGTGTCGGTGGTGGTGGGAAGGTGCATCGTCGTCGATCTCCTCGGCTGTGCGGTGCTGGTGCGGTGGTGGACGGGTGGCGTGGGTGGCGGAGCGGAGCCTGCGGCGCGGGTCGGACTCAGACGCCGAGTGCGAGGCCGGCGAGGTACGCCTCGAGGGCCGCCGCGGGCACGTCGTCGAGGTCGGCGAGCGTCACGAGCTCGCCTGCGGGCACGTCGCGGGCGAGCGTCGCCCCCGAGAGCAGGTAGTAGGGGGCGATCTCGCCGGCGTCGGGGTCGACGATCACGGGTGCGACGCCTGCGATCTCGTGGTGATGCCCCTCGACGCGGAAGACGGTGCCCGCTGCGAGCGCCTCGCTGGTGCGGGCGGCCATGATCGTGTGCTGGCGTGGCGCTCGCACGTGCGAGGTGCCGTCGACGGCGGCGGCGATCGTGAGCGGCGTCTCGATGCCCATGTAGTGGTACGGCCAGTAGATGGCGGCGAAGTCTCCGGCACGCGACACGACGTGCCCCTTGCCGCGCAGCGTCGTCCACGTCACCCGGTCGCCGGTGCGCACGATGGCGAACACGCCGCCTGCGAACGACGCCTCGCCTGGCAGGCGCAGCATCGAGAAGACGTCGATGGATCCGCTGCGGCCGATGAGCCCGCCGGCGTCGCGGGTGGCGTACAGGTCGGCGAGCTCGTCGGGCCGTGCGACGGGGTAGTGCATGGTCTCGACGTCGGCCACGGCACCCGTGTACAGCGAGACGACGTTCATCTCGCATGCGTCGGCGGCGGCGGAGCGCTTGAGGGTCGCGACCTGCTCGGCGCGCGCGGCGACGGTCGCGAGCGCGTCGTCGCCGAGCGTGAGCAGATCGGCGAGGCCGGGGGCTGCGATCTCGACGCCGTGCTGCTCGACGATGCCCGTGGCGGGGTCGAAGACGAGGTCGTACTCGCTCGACTTGCCGAGGGCGACGACCTCGAAGCCGCACGCGAGCACCCAGTCGACCAGGCGCAGCAGGTCGGCGGGCTGGTCGCCATCGCCTGGCAGGTAGCGCAGGCCGAGCTCGCGCGCCTTGGCGGCGAGGGCGACGCCTGCGACGGACTCGATCTCCTTCGAGACCATGACGACGTGGACGCCGTGGTCGAGCGCGGCGTCTGCGTAGGCGTGGCCGGCGTCGATGCGGCCGGTGGCCTCCACGAGCACGTCGATGGAGGCGAAGTCGATCGCGGCAGCGTCGGCGATGACGGCGATGCGACCGTCTGCGATGGCGGCGGCGGTCTCGGCCTGCGTCGCGGGGGCGGCGATGCGGTCGGCGGCGACGTCGAGGTCGGCGAGCATGCGGCCGACGCCTGCGACGTCGGGGTCGACGAGCTGCACGGCCTCCATGTCGGGCAGGCGACGCAGCTGGTCGAGCAGCGTGCGACCGTAGCCGCCGTTCGCGCCCGTGAGGGCGACGCGGATGGGGGTGCTGCGCCGTGGCGCGATGCTTCGGATCGCCATCGTTCCTGGTTCGTCGTCGAGTTCGTCGCCGCGTCGGGGTGCGCGAGCGAGGCCCACGGTATCGCAGATTCACAACCTGTCAATAATCCTCACAGATCATCACGTAGAGTGGGTCGTGTCATCGGCGATGCGTCGATGGCCGAGCAGCCACCGACCTCAGGAGCCCCATGCACATCGGAGCCGTCGCCGACGACTTCACGGGCGCGACCGACCTCGCGACCACGTTGCAGGCGCGAGGCCTGCGCGCCGCCGTCGTGGTCGAGGACCGCCATGTCGACGCTGCAGCGCTCGAGGGCGTCGACGCGGTCGTCGTCGCGCTGAAGTCGCGCACCGCGCCCGTCGACCGGGCCGTCGCCGACTCGGCCGCGGCGCTCGAGCGCCTCCTGGGCTGGGGCGCCGAGCGGGTGTTCGTGAAGTACTGCTCCACGTTCGACTCCACCGACCGCGGCAACATCGGCCCCGTGCTCGACGCCGTGCGCGACCGGCTGGGCGTCGACCGCACCGTCGTCGTGCCGTCGTTCCCCGCGAACGGTCGCACCGTCGAGGGCGGCCTGCTGCGCGTGCACGGCACGCTGCTCGAGGACTCCCCCATGCGGCACCACCCGCTCACGCCCATGACGCGCTCCCGCGTCCGCGACCTGCTGCAGCCGCAGACGTCGACGCCCGTCGCCGAGATCGCGCTCGACGTCGTGCGTGCCGGCGCCGACGACCTGCGTGCCGCGATCGACGCCGCGGGCCCCGGCTACCTCGTCGTGGATGCCGTGACCGACGACGACGTGCGCACGATCGCCGAGGCGACCGCGCACCTGCGCCTCCTCTCCGGCGGTGCGGCGCTCGGCGCCGGGATCGACGCGACCGGCGGCCACGGGGCCACGCCCCTCCCGTCCTACGGCGGCGGTCGCCTCGTCGTCGCAGGCTCCGCGTCGGAGGCGACGCGCGGTCAGGTCGCCGATGCCGCCGCGGCCGGCCACGCGATGCGGAAGGTCGACGTGGACGCCGCGCTCGTCGACGCCGACGCGGAGGCCGAGCGCCTCGCCGCATGGGTGCGCGGCCTCGACGCCGAGGCGCTGCCGATCGTCTACTCCGTCGGCGAGCTCGCCGACGTGCGCCCCGACGCCTCCGGCGCCTCGGCCGCGGCCGTCGAGCACGCGCTCGCCGGTCTCGTCGCCCGTCTCGTCGCGTCTGGCGACGTCGATCGCGTCGTCGTCGCAGGCGGCGAGACGAGCGGCGCCGTCGTGCAGGCGCTCGATGCGGGGCTGCTGCGCATCGGCCCGCAGCTCGCGCCCGGCGTCTGCTGGAGCAGCGTGACGACCTCGGATGGCCACGACGTCGCCGTCGTGCTGAAGAGCGGCAACTTCGGCGCCCCCGACCTGTTCTCGAGCGCGTGGGAGGCCCTCGCATGACCGACGCATCCCTCGACCCCGCCGTCGACCCCACCCTCGACCCCACCGTGCGGGCGCTCGTGGCCGCTGGCCGCGCGCTCGTCGAGGCCGGCCTCTCCCCCGGCTCCTCCGGCAACCTGTCGGTGCGCGTCGGCGACCGTGTCGTCATGACGGGCACGGGCGCGAGCCTCGGTGCGCTCGACGCGCACGCGCTCGCGACCCTCGACGCGGCTGGCGTGCTCGTCGACGGCGCGACGCCGTCGAAGGAGGTGCCGCTGCATCTGGCGATGTACGCGCGCACCCCGGAGCACGCGGCGGTCGTGCACGTGCACTCCCCGTTCGCCGTCGCCCTGTCGTGCCTCGCGCCGTGGTCCGACGAGTCGGCGATCCCGCCGCTCACCCCGTACGTGCTCATGCGCGTGGGCCAGGTGCCGCTGCTGCCGTTCGCAGCACCTGGCGACGCTGCGCTCGGCGCCCTCGTGGCCGACTGCCCGCACCCGTTCCGCGGCGCGCTGCTCGCGAACCACGGCGCCATCGTGTCGGGCGAGACGATCGAGGGCGCCGTGGGTGCTGCGATCGAGCTCGAGGAGGCGTGCCGCATCGCCGTGCTCACCGCGAGCGGCGAGCGGCGGCTCATCGCACCCGAGCAGGTGCGGGCGATCGCCGACCGCTGGGGCATGCCGTGGACGGGCGCGTACGGCAGCCTCGCAGGCGCGGACCCCGCGCGCTCGTAGGCTTCAGTCACGCATGCGTCCGACGAAGGGTGGCTCGATGACCGCGGCGGCACCGCTGATCCCCGAGCAGCGTCGCGAGTCGATCGTGCAGCACCTGCAGCGCGAGCGCGTGCTGTCGTTCCGCCAGCTCACCGAGCTGCTGGGCGTGAGCCACATGACGGTGCGGCGCGACGTCGCGGTGCTCGAGGAGCAGGGCCGCGTCGCATCCACGCCAGGCGGCGCGAAGCTCGCGCCGCGGCTGCTCGCCGAGCCGAGCCGCGCCGAGAAGGCGGGCGTCGACGTGGCCGCGAAGGATGCGATCGCGCGTGCCGCGGCGGGCTTCGTGCGCGACACGATGACGATCTACCTCGATGCGGGCACGACGGTGCAGGCCATGCGCCCCTACCTGCAGGACGTGAGCGACCTCACGGTCGTCACGAACGACCTCGCGACCGTGGAGGCGTTCCTCGACCATCCCTCGATCGACCTCATCGCGGTCGGCGGCCGCGTCGAGCGCTCGAACCTGTCGACGATGGGCAGGCTCGCGCGGCTCGTGCTGTCGGAGCTGTCGATCGACGTCGCGTTCGTGTCGTCGTCGTCGTGGGATCTGCAGCACGGCGTGACGACGCCGGTGGAGGCGAAGGTCGAGGCGAAGCGCGCCGCGATCGAGGTCGCCGAGCGGTCGGTGCTCGTCGCCGACGCGTCGAAGTACGGCCGATTCGCGAAGTACCGTGCGCTGCGCCTCGACGAGGTCGAGGCCGTCGTGACGGACGCCGCGCTCGACGCCGACGCGGCGACGAGCCTGCGCGAGGCGGGCATCGACGTGCGCCTCGCCGACTAAGCGGACGTCAGGCGATGCCGCGTGCAGCGAGCGCGGACGAGGCGGCCGGGATGCGGCAGGATCGAGGGGTCCCGTCGCATCACGAGGAGCCACATGCCGTCGTCCAGCAGCCGAGGTCGCCGCGACCGCCGCACCGCCGCCGAGCCGGCGTTCCAGCGCAACGCGCTCGCGCCCGGCATCCTCGGCGCGGCCGCATGCTTCGTGGGCCCTGCCCTGCTCGGCCAGGACATCCACATCGCCGTGCTCTTCGTCGTCGCGATCCTCGCCGTCATCCAGGCGTACTTCGCCGGTCAGGCAGGCCACTGGTGGTGGGTGCCGCTCTTCGCCGCCATCGCCGTCGCGTGGAACCCCCTCTACCCGTTCGAGCAGGCGGGACCGTGGTGGATCGGCGCGCACGTCGTCGCAGGCTTCCTCTTCCTCACCGCCGGCGTCCTCGTGAAGACGCCGCGGGAGGAGTGACCCGGAATCGCCACGTGCGCGGCGCGGTTGCATCCATCGTGACCTCCCACCCCACGACCGACGCGCCCCTCGTGCGCCTCGAGCTGTTCACGACGTCGTTCTGCGGCGCGTGCAGGCAGACGCGCGCCGTGCTCGAGCGGGCAGCGTCGCTCGTGCCGGGCGCCGTCGTGACCGAGCACGACCTGGCCTTCGAGCCCGAGGTCGGCGAGGCGCACGGCATCACGCAGTCGCCGACCACGATCGTGCGCGACGCCGATGGCATCGAGCTGCTGCGCGCCGCAGGCGTGCCGACCGTGCCGCAGGTGCTCGTCGCCGCCGAGCGCGCGCTCGCAGGCCGTTGACGCGCGCCTCGCGGCGCCCGCTGGGCAGCCGTGCATCCTGGCACACGAGCGCACGAAGGGCACATGCCGCACGAGGACTGCAGGGAGGGGCGTAAAATGGTCGCTCTTGACCATGCGAGCCAGTCGGGCTCGCGCGACGGAGGTCCTGTGGCCGGCAACGCCACCACCCGCTTCGACAACGCATCCCTGCTGTCGGTCGCGAGCACCCTGCCAAGCAGGGTGACGTCGTCCGACGACATCGAGGGGCGTCTCGCTGCTGCGCTCGCACGACTGCGGCTGCGTCCAGGGCTGCTGCGCCGCGTCGCAGGCGTGCTCGAGCGACGCAACTGGGCCGAGGGCGAGTCGTCCGACGACGCGACGGTCGACGCCGGTCGGCGTGCGCTCGCAGAGGCAGGGGTCGATCCTTCCGAGATCGGCCTCATCATCAACACCTCCGTGTCGCGGCCGCACCTCGAGCCGTCGGTCGCGGTGCGACTGCACAACGGCCTCGGACTGCCGAGCTCCGCGATCAACTTCGACGTCGCCAACGCCTGCCTCGGGTTCGTGAGCGGCCTGAGCCTCGCGGCGGGCATGATCGAGTCCGGCCAGGTGCGGTACGCGATGGTCGTCAACGGCGAGGACGCCGACGAGATCCAGACCAACACCATCCGGCGCCTCGTCGACGCCGACGGCGACCGCGAGGCGTTCATGAGCGAGTTCGCCTCGCTCACGCTCGGCTCGGGTGCCGCAGCGGCCGTGCTGGGTCGCGCCGACGAGCACCCGGACGGGCACCGCATCCTCGGCGGCGTCACACGCGCCGCCACGCAGTTCCACGACCTGTGCGTCGGCAGCGTCGACGGCATGTTCACCGATGCGAAGGCGCTGCTGAAGGGCGGCCTCGACCTCGTCGTCTCGGCGTGGAAGGAGGCGGCGAGCGAGTGGGACTGGGCCACGATGGACCGCTACATCACCCACCAGGTCTCCTCCGTGCACACGAACGCGATCGTGAAGGCCGCGAGGCTCGACCGCTCGCGCGTGCCCACGACGTACGAGCGCCTCGGCAACGTCGGCCCCGCATCGATCCCCATCACGCTCGTCGAGGAGCAGGCGACGCTCGCCAAGGGCGACCGCGTGCTGCTCATGGGCGTCGGATCCGGCCTCAACACGGCGATGCTGGAGCTCGCGTGGTGATCTGCGCATGACGCAGCCCGCCACGCTCCCGCCGGAGGGTCTCCCCGGCCTCGACCCTCGGTGGAGCCGCACCGTCGACGTGGCAGGCGTCGGTGCCGACGCGGGCGTGCGACGCGGGTGGCACTGCCTCGACACCGCAGCGGTGCTCGAGGAGCTCGGCGCCCCCATCGTCGGCACGATCCTCGCCGTGCACGGCAACCCCACGTGGTCGTACCTGTGGCGCGACCTCGCGCGCGCGACGGTGCAGGCAGCCGCCGCGGGCGCGGATGCGTGGCGCGTCGTCGCCGTCGACCAGCTCGACATGGGCTGGTCGGAGCGCACGGGATCGTCCGGGGGTGCGGCCCTGCACCGGCCGCTCGCGCAGCGCGTCGCCGACCTCGCCGCGTTCACCGACGCGATCGGACTGGGCGGCCCCGTCGTCACGATCGGCCACGACTGGGGCGGCGTCGTCTCGATGGGCTGGGCCGTCGACCACCCCGAGTCGCTCGTGGGTCTCGCGCTGCTGAACACCGCGATCCATCATCCCGATGGCGTGCCCATCCCGGCGCCATTGCGTCTCGCGGGCGCACGCGGCATGCTCGCCGCCTCGACGGTGCGCACGACGGCGTTCCTCGACACGACCCTCGCGCTCGCCTCCCCCTCGCTCGAGGCCGGCGTGCGCGCGGCCTACCGTGCGCCGTACGCGTCGACTGCCCGCCGTGGCGGCATCAGCGGCTTCGTCGCCGACATCCCCGTCGACGCGCGCCACGAGAGCCACGCCGAGCTCGCGCGCATCGCTGCCGGCGTCGCGCGGATCGGCGTGCCCGCGCTCATGCTGTGGGGGCCGCGCGATCCGATCTTCTCCGACCGCTACCTCGACGACCTCGTCGACCGGCTGCCGCACGCCGACGTGCACCGCTTCGAGGGTGCGGGGCACCTGATCGCCGAGGACCGGCCGTACGCCGACGCCGTGACGACGTGGCTGGGCGATCGGCTGCCGCGCGGCGCTGCGGCTGCCGTCGACGCGGAACCTGCCGTGACCGACGCCGCTGCGCCGTTCGTGCCCATCTGGCATGGGCTCGGCGCGCGTGCAGGCGACGACGACGTCGCCGTGATCGACATGGCCGTGCGCGGCGGGCAGCCGCCTCGCGAGGTCACGTGGCGGCAGCTCGACGATCGCGTGCGCAGCATCGCGGCAGGGCTGTCGCGCATCGGCGTGCACCGCGGCGACCGCGTGTCGCTGCTGGTGCCGCCGGGCCCCACCCTCACCGCGGTGCTGTACGCGTGCCTGCGCATCGGCGCGGTCGTCGTCGTCGCGGATGCGGGGCTCGGGGTTCGTGGGCTGACACGCGCCGTGCGCGGCGCATGGCCCGACGTCGTCATCGGCGAGGTGCCGGGGCTCACGGCGGCGCGAGCGCTCGGCTGGCCGGGCCTGCGCATCTCCGCACGGCGCCTGCCTGCCGTAGCCGCCGCGGCGCTCGACGTGTCGCACAGCCTCGGCGAGATCGCCGCGCTCGGCGCAGACGCACCGCTGCCCGCCGAGCCCGGTGCCGACGACGAGGCCGCCATCCTCTTCACCTCCGGCTCCACGGGGCCCGCGAAGGGCGTCGTGTACCGGCACGGACAGCTGTCGGCGCTGCGCGACGTGCTCGCCGACCACTTCGCCATCACGGCCGACACGGGCCTCGTGACGGGCTTCGCGCCGTTCGCGCTCCTGGGCCCCGCGCTCGGCACGCGCTCGGCGACGCCCGACATGGACGTCTCGTCGCCGCGCACCCTCACGGCACGTACCGTCGCGGCCGCCGTGCGCGCATCGTCGGGGCGCATCGTGTTCCTCTCCCCCGCCGCGATCCTCAATGTCGTGGCCACCGCGAATGCGCTGACGGCCTCCGATCGAGAGGTGCTCGCGGGGGTGCAGACGTTCCTGTCGACCGGCGCGCCCGTGGCGCCCTCGCTCCTCGCGTCTGCGCAGGCGCTCATGCCGAACGCGACGCCCCACACCCCGTACGGCATGACCGAGTGCCTGCTCGTGACCGACGTGACGCTCGAGGGCATCCGCGCCGTCTCGGATGCTGCGGATGCGGGCGTGTGCGTCGGTGCGCCCCTCGGCGCGAACCGCGTGCTCGTGTCGGCGCTCGACGCCTCGGGGCTGCCCTCTGGCGCCCCCTCCGCGGAGCCGGGCGTGCTCGGCGAGATCGTCGTCTCCGCGCCGCACCTCAAGCAGCGCTACGACCGGCTCGCGCTCACCGACCGGGTTGCGGGGCTCTCCTCTCCGCTCCTTGAGGAGGGAGCGCAGCGACCGTCTCGAAAGGGGCCGACCCCCCGCTGGCACCGCACCGGCGACGTCGGTCACCTCGACGCCTCCGGCCGCCTCTGGATCGAGGGCCGCCTGCCGCACGTGCTCGTGACGAGCGACGGCCCCCTCGCGCCCGTCGGCGCCGAGCAGGACGTCGAGCGCGTCGAGGGCGTGCGCCGCGCCGCGGTCGTGGGCGTCGGGCCGAAGGGGCTGCAGCAGGCGGTCGCGGTCGTCGAGACGACGGCGGGCGCCTCCCGTGCAGGCCTCGCCGACGCATCGCTCTCGGATGCCGTGCGTGCGTCGAGCCGCGTGCCGCTCGTGGCGGTGCTCCAGGTGCCGTCGCTGCCGACCGACATCCGCCACAACTCGAAGATCGACCGCACGGCGCTGTCGGCGTGGGCCGATCGCCTGCTGGCGGGCGAGCGAGTGGGCGCACCGTGATCGTGCTCGTGACGGGCGCGTCGGGGTTCCTCGGCCGCGCGGTCGCCGCCGAGCTCGTCGCAGACGGGCACACGGTGCGCACGCTGCAGCGCCGCCCCTCCGGCGTCGAGGGCGCCGTGGACGTGCTGGGCTCGATCGCAGATGCGCCTGCGGTCGCGGACGCGGTCGATGGCGTCGACGGCGTCGTGCACCTGGCTGCGAAGGTGTCGCTCGCGGGCGATCCGGCCGAGTTCCGCGCCGTGAACATCGAGGGCACGCGGTCGCTGCTCGACGCCGCCGCGGCCGCTGGCGTGACGCGGTTCGTGCAGGTGTCGTCGCCGTCGGTCGCCCACGCGGGGTCGGCCCTCATCGGCGTCGGGGCCGAGCCCGCCTCCCCCGAGCACGCCCGCGGCGACTACGCCCGCACGAAGGCCGAGGCCGAGCTGCTCGCCCTCTCGCGTGACTCGGCGGCGATGCCGGTCGTCGCGATCCGCCCGCACCTCGTGTGGGGTCCGGGCGATGCGCAGCTCACCGAGCGCATCGTCGACCGCGCGCGCCGCGGCAGGCTGCCGCTGCTGAACGGCGGCACCGCGCTCGTCGACTCGACGTACGTCGACAACGCCGCCTCCGGCATCGTGGCAGCGCTGCGCCGCGCCGAGCATGCCCGTGGCCGCGCGTTCGTGCTGACGAACGGCGAGCCGCGTCCGGTGGGTGACCTCATGGCGGGCATCTGCCTCGCGGCGGGCGTGCGGGTGCCGCGGCGCTCGATCCCGGCCGGGCTGGGCCGCGCCGCGGGCTCGCTCGTCGAGCGCGTGTGGGCCGTGCGCCCGGGCGCCGACGAGCCGCCGATGACGCGCTTCCTCGCCGAGCAGCTCTCGACGGCGCACTGGTTCGACCAGCGCCCCATCCGCGCCGCGCTCGACTGGTCACCGACGGTGACGCTCGACGAGGGGCTGGCGAGGCTCGAGGCGGCGTACGCGCGCTGAGCCGCGTCAGTCGTGGGCGAGCGATGCGCGCAGCGTGCACCATCCGAGGGGCGGCCGCTGGCCCTCGGTGAGGGCCGAGCGCAGACCTCGCTCCTCCAGCACCTGCAGTGCGGCGTGGAGATCGTCGGTGGCGGCGCGGCGCGCGTGCGGGTCGAGCCGGTCGCGCCAGGCAGTCGCCTCCCGCTCCACGGCGCCCTCGAGTGCATGGACCCTGCGCCACCATGCTCGACGCGCGTCGACGGCACGATCGTGCTCGGCCCAGCGGCGCTTGTCGAGCACGTGATGACGAAGGTCGATGAAGATCCGCACCGTCCTCGGGATCCAGCGCGGCGCGAACGTCATCGGCGGCCTCGGCCCCGGGGAGGGCACCTCCGCAGCGCGGAGCGCGGCCTTCGCCTCGCGGGCGCGATCCGCGATCGCGAGCAGGTCGGCCGCCGCGTCGGGGTGCCCGGTCAGCGCCGCCGCATCGAGCACGGCGAGCTGCGAGAACAGCTCGACCGGCGCCTCCATGGACTCGGCGACCGCGGCCGCGCTCACGCGCGTGCTCGCATCGTGGTCGGGCTCGACCGCAGACGACGCGTCGTCTCCTGCAACATCGTCTCGGGCGAGACCGCTGCGACCGCCACGTGCGCTCCCTCGACGACTGCGCAGGCTCGTGCCGGCGACTGCGAGCACCGTAGCCGCGCTCCCTGGGCGCATCCTCGACGCCTCGACGAAGAGAGAGGCCCCATCCGAGTGGAAGTCGGAATGAGGCCTCTCGCCGTCGGGCTGACAGGATTTGAACCTGCGACCCCTTGACCCCCAGTCAAGTGCGCTACCAAGCTGCGCCACAGCCCGTGGCTCACCCGGTCTCGCGACCGGGCCTTGGAGAGTCTAGCCGCTTCCAGACGGCCCCGTGGACACGTTTGGGCTGTCAGGCCGCGAATCGCTCGCGCAGCCGTGCCAGCAGGCCCGGCCATGCGGCCGCGAAGCCGGGATGCAGGTCGAGCGCATCCATCTCGGCGACGGGCACCCAGCGCAGCGCATCCGACTCCGCGTCGCCGATCACCGGCTCGAAGCGGCGCGTCGCACGGGCGACGACCGTCGTGTACGACCAGACGTCGAGGTCGAGCACGTGCTCGAACAGCACCTCGAGCGAGTCGCTCGGCACCGACGCCTCCTCGGCGGCCTCACGCAGCGCACCGTCGAGCGCCGGCTCGCCGAAGTGGCGCGCACCGCCCGGCAGCCCCCACGTGCCGCCGTGGTGCCCCCACGCGGCGCGCAGCTGCAGCAGCACCGCATCCTCTGCCGGCAGCCACACGAGCAGACCCGCGGCGCCCGCGAGGCCCCAGAAGCGACGGCCGTCGGGCAGCTCGACCCACGCATCCGCAGGATCGCGGTTCGCCGGATCACGCAGGTGCGAGGGCGGCAGCGGTCGGTCGGGCATCCCCCGACGCTACCGCTCCCGCGTCACGCGCGGCCGGTCTGCTCCGCACCTTGACGATTGGCGACGACACGCGCGCAGGGGCCGCCAATCCCCTCCCCACGCCACCAATCCCGGGCGGGGATCACCACTCAGCGACGGGAGTCGCCAATCGCGACCTCAGCGCGCCGTCGCACTCCGCACGAACGCCGCGAGGTCCGCCGCCTGCTGCACGCGAGAGGGCTCGTGCACGTACATCATGTGGCCGGCCTCGTAGTAGCGGCGCTCGACGTTCGCGCGCAGGGTCTCGGGGATCTGCAGGTGCGCGAGGTCGTCCTCGGCGCAGCCGAACGGCGTCGCACCGTCGTAGTAGCCGAACGCCACGTGCACCTTCAGGTGCGGGTTCTGGCGCATCGCCCGCGACAGGCGGTCGATGACCGACACCGACGAGTTCTCGAACTCCTTGTACGACCACTCCTGGATGACGCCCGGCCCGAACACGTGGAACGGCGATGCATCCTGCACGCCCAGCTCGGCCCGCAGGTAGTGCTGGTACGTCGCCGAGTACGGGCCGAGGATCGCATCGATCGATGGATCCGCATCCTGCTGCTCCGCGATGCCAGACACGGCGGAGCCGGTGAACCGCGAGTCGATGCGGCCCACCGTGAGGCCCTCGTCGCGGCGCAGCTCGCCGAAGAACCGCCAGTGCTCGAGGCGCAGGTCGGCACGCGACACGTAGTCCTCCGACACGCCCGTGAGCCGCGCGAGCGTCGACACCGCCTCCGCTCGCTCCGACGCCGTCAGCCGCGACCCGCGCGCGAGCACGTACGGGTAGTCGCGTGCGGCGTACGCCTCAGCCTCCGCCACGACCTCCTGCAGCGTGCGCCCGGGGTGCTTGCCGTGGAAGTGCGCCGTCGCCGCGTAGAACGACAGGAAGCGCGGATACGCGGCATCCGACCCGGGCTTGAAGTCGTGCACGGCGAAGTTCAGCACCGCCGAGATGAGCATGAGGCCGTTGAGGTACATGCCGGAGCCCTGCAGGTGCTCCGCGAGCGCCGACGCCCGCGTCGTGCCGTACGACTCGCCGGCGAGCAGCTTCGGCGAGAGCCATCGCCCCTCGGCCGTCACCCACTGGCGGATGATCTCGCCCACCGACTCGACGTCGGCGGTGAAGCCGTGGAAGTCCTTGGCCTTGCCGCCGTCGACGACCCGCGAGTGCCCCGTCGACACGGGGTCGATGAGCACGAGGTCGGACTCGTGCAGCAACGTCTCGACGTTGTCGGCGATCGCATACGGCGGCGCGTGCAGGTCGCCGGCGTCGCCCATGACGACGCGACGCGGGCCGAGCACGCCCATGTGCAGCCACACGCTCGCCGAGCCCGGACCGCCGTTGAACGCGAACGTCACCGGCCGCGTCAGCGGGTCGGCGCCGTCGAGCGTGTACGACGTCACACCCACCTGCGCCTTCGCGACGCGGCCCTTGCGCACGCCATCGTCGACCTCGTCGGCGTAGAGCACGACACGGCCGGCCTTCGCCGTGTACGCGAGGTCGCCCTGCGGCGTCGACAGCGTGTGCTGCGTCGTCACCAGCTCGTCGACGACCGTCGGCGCGGCAGGAGGCGAGGCCTCGGAGGCGGGGGTGGATGCTGCGGGCTGCGTGGTCTCGGCGTCGTCGCTCATCCCTTCCGACCCTACTCGCAGCACCGCCGCCTAGCCTGGACCGCATGCGCACGCTCCCCCGCCTCGCCGCCATCGCCGCCGCCGCGCTCGTGGCAGGGCTCGGGCTCACCGCGTGCATCCAGATGCCGACGCCGCCGTCGCCGCAGGCGAGCGAGCCCGCCGACGGCGACCCCGGCGACCAGGGCGGCCCCGCGCCCACGATCGGCGCCGACGGTGCCGTGAGCGACGAGCTCGCCGAGCAGCTGTACCTCACGTACGTGTGCCCGCGGAACGCGCGCATCGCCGACTTCAACGCCGCGCTCGACGCCGCCGACGTCGACGAGACGGTCAGGCTCGCCCGCGAGACGCTCGACATCGTGCAGAACGCGCATGCCGCGTTCTCGAACCCCGACCTCGTGTGGCCCGAGCCGCTCGCGGGGCCCGTCGACCAGCTGCTCGCAGGGCTGGAGCTCGAGCAGCAGCCGTTGCAGGTCGCGATCGACGCCGACTCCGAGGCCGACCTGCTGGCCGTCGACTTCACGGCGTCGACCGACGCCTTCGGCACGTCGGGCGCCGCCTACCGCGCAGCGCTGGGCATGGATCCCGAGCCGTCGGTCGCCTGCGGCTACTGAGGCGAGCCCGACGGCGCCGCCGTCGGATGCGTGGCCGCGAGGTCGGCGATCGACCATCGGCGGATGGGCTGCGGTGCAGACGCCGCCACCATGCGCCACGCGCCAGCAGCCGAGGCGTCGCCAGCAGCCGAGACGTCGTCAGCGGCGGCAGCGAGCGACGTGACCCACATGCCGGCGACATCGCGCACCCCCCTCGACACCACGGGTCGCCACGCGCCCGGATCGAGCAGCCCCGCCCCCGACGGCCACCCGCCCGGCGTCTCCACGCCCGACACCCGCAGCCGAGCCGGCGCGCCGCGCAGGCCGAGCCCGACGGCCTTCAGCACCGCCTCCTTCTCCGCCCACGCACGGATGCGCGCCGAGACGCCCTCGGCGCCGGTGGGCATGTCCGCCCGCTCGTCGGGGTGGAGGGCGTAGGCGTCGAAGCCCTGCCACAGCTCGTCGCGCACCACCTCGACGTCGACGCCGACGCGGGCGCCTGCGTCGCCGACCGCCACGAGCACGTGCGCACCCGACGTCGACGACGACGCCGACAGGCCCTCGACGCGTGGCTGCCCGTGCGGGGCGCCGCACTGCGAGCACGTGCGATCCACGCGCACGTGCGACGCCTCGACGATCGGCCGGCCGAGCCTGGCCGCCAGGAGCAGCCGCAGCGCGACGCGACCTGCGAGCGTGCGCCGCGAGTCCTCCGCGCGCAGCCGCCCGGATGCCGCGACCCAGTCGCCCTCGTCGACGAGCGCCCGCGCACCCGGAGCCGACCCGGGCACCGCGTGCCCCAGCCGGTCGGCGAGCGCATGCACGTCGTCGACGGTCGCGACCAGGACGTCGATCACCGCTTGCTGATCCTGCGGTACTGGCCGACGGCGATCGGCGCGAAGATCGCGATGATCGCGATGCAGCACAGGAACGCGTACAGCAGCGCGTTGTCGGCCGGCCAGCCGCCCGCGGTCGCGAAGCCGTCGGGCGCGTCGTTGCCGAAGCCCTGCCGCACGGCGGTCGCGACGGCCGTCACAGGATTCCACTCGGCGATGACGCGCAGCGGACCTGGCAGCATGTCGGCCGACACGAACGCACCCGAGATGAAGCAGACGGGGAACAGCCACAGCAGGCCGAGGCTCTGCGCGACCTCCACGCTGCGCGCCGTCATCGCGATGAACGCGCCGATCCACGAGATCGCGAACGCGTACAGCAGCAGCAGCAGGAAGACCACGACGATCTGCAGCACGTTCGACTCGAGCCGCCACCCGATCGCGAAGCCGCACGCGACGATGACGAGGATCGAGATGACGCTCGTGACGAGGTCCGACGTGGTGCGGCCGAGGATGACGCCCACCCGCGACATCGGCAGCGCGCGGAAGCGATCGATGAGGCCCGTCTGCAGGTCCTTCGCGAGGTACACGGCTGTGAACGACGAGTTGAACGTGAGCGTCTGGGCGAGGATGCCGCCGATGAGGAACTGCCGGTAGTCGTCGCCCCCGAGCGCGCCGCCGAAGACGAACGCGAGGATGAGCACGAAGATGATGGGCTGCGCGACGCCCGTGACGAGCGCGCCGGGCGTGCGCCGCACGCCGGTGATGTTGCGGCGGGCGACGATGCCGCCGTCGCGCACCGCGGAGACGATGGAGCTCATGCGGGCACCTCCTCCTTCGTTTCGGCGAGCGTCTGCTCGGCGTCGCCCTGCGCGGCGGGGCTGCCCGTGAGGCGCAGGAACACCTCGTCGAGCGTCGGCTGCCGCAGCGCGGCCTCCGCCACCTCGATGCCTGCGCGCTCGAGCGCCTCGAGCGCGTGGCGCAGGGAGGCGGATCCGCCAGGGGCGGCGGCCGTGAGGGCTCGCGCACGCTCGTCGACGGCAGCGTCGGGCAGCGTCGCACGCACGGCCGCGAGTGCGGCGTGCACGTCGGCGCCGTCGAGCAGCGCGACGTCGATGCGCGTGCCGCCCGCCTGCGCCTTGAGGTCCGTGGCCGTGCCCTCCGCGATGATGCGGCCGGCGTCGATGACCGCGATGGAGTCGGCGAGCTGGTCGGCCTCCTCGAGGTACTGGGTCGTGAGCAGCACGGTCGTGCCGTCGGAGGCGAGCGAGGCGATCGCATCCCACGTGTCGCGGCGTCCGCGGGGGTCGAGGCCCGTCGTGGGCTCGTCGAGGATGACGACGGGCGGGCGCGCGACGATGGCGCCCGCGAGGTCGAGGCGGCGGCGCATGCCACCGGAGTACTGGCCCGCGCGACGCGTGTCGCCGACGTCGTCGAGTCGGAAGTCGCGCAGCAGCTCGCGGGCGCGCGTCTTCGCGTCGCGCCTGCGCATGCCGTAGAGCTCGCCGACCATCGTGAGGTTCTCGAAGCCCGTGAGCTTCTCGTCGACGGCGGCGTACTGGCCAGAGACGCCCAGGCGCCTGCGCACCTCGTGCCCGGCGGTGAGGGCGGAGTGCCCTGCGACGATCGCCTCGCCCGCGTCGGGGTCGAGCAGCGTCGTCAGCACGCGCACCGTCGTGGTCTTGCCGGCGCCGTTCGGACCGAGCAGGCCCTGCACCGTGCCCTCCGGCACCTCGAGGTCGACGCCCGCGAGAGCCTGATGGTCTCCGAACCGCTTCGTGATGCCCTGGATCGAGATCACGAGGCGGCGCGGCCCTGCGCGCGGTCGACGACGGGCGCGATGTCGGTCCAGTGCTCGGTGACGTATGCGAGGGCGTCGGCCTTCGAGGCCGGACCGAACACGGCCACCCAGCCCTTGGGCACGTCGGCGAACTCGGGCCACAGGCTGTGCTGGTTCGCCTCGTTCACCAGCACCCGGAAGGTGCCGTCCTGGTCGTCGAAGGGGTTCGTCATCTGCTGCCTCGATTCACGTCGGTGTCGTTCTGTCCTCGACACGAGGTCGTTCGGAACGCCGCGAAGGATGGTTCGAAGACGAGGCGTCCTCACCCTCGCGGGCGTGTCGCATCCACGACTGCCGGGGGCCCGGAGGTCACGATCGCTGCAGCAGTCCGTCGAGCACCGGCCCCACGTCGTCGAGCGCACGGTCCGAGAGCATGTCCTGGTGTCGAACCCCGGCCGTGCTCGAGGTGATCTCACCCGTCGCGAACGGCTGCCACGCCTCCGGCTCCGGTCGACTGGCGGGCACCTGCTCGGTCGCGGCGAACACGTGCATCGCGCCGTCGAACGTCGGCACGGGTGCTGCGTCGAGCAGCTCGCCGAGCCGCAGGAACCGGCGCACCATGCGATCGACGGCCTCGGCGGGCACGTCGGCGAGCGGGCTGCCGGCCTCGTCGAGCAACGCGAGCACGCGGTGCACGTCGAGCTCGCCCTCGCCGGGCGCGACGCCGTTCGCGTCGAGGAAGCCCCGCCACATGTCGTCCGGATGCGCGACGCCCTCGAGCGCGGATCCCGCGGTCGGGTACGCGTCGAGCACCGCGAGCATCGCGACCTCGTCGCCCTCCGCCTGCAGGCGTGCGGCGATGTGGTGCGCGAGCCTGCCGCCGAACGAGAAGCCCGCCAGGTGGTAGGGCCCGTGCGGCTGCTCGGCGCGGATCGCCGCGACGTACGCATCCAGCAGCTCGTCGAACGAGGCGGCGGTGGGCGGCTCCTCCTCGTCGGGTGCGATGCCGGGCATCTGCACGCCGAGGATGGGGCGGGTGGTCTGCAGTCGCGACACGAACGTCGTGAACTTCCACGCGACGCCGCTGGCGGGGTGGACGGCGAAGAGCGGCTCGCCGTCTCCCTCGCGCCGCAGCGGCAGGATGGTGCGCAGGCTCTCGGCGACGTCCGCGCCGCCGGAGGCGACGAGCGCGGCGAGACCTGCGACGGTCGGCGCC
Source organism: Agrococcus sp. AC640b (assembly GCF_979255995.1). Classification (NCBI taxonomy): domain Bacteria; kingdom Bacillati; phylum Actinomycetota; class Actinomycetes; order Micrococcales; family Microbacteriaceae; genus Agrococcus; species Agrococcus sp. AC640b. Next base: position 26,902 of record NZ_CEEDMM010000017.1, on the reverse strand, counting down.
TGGAACAACGCCTGCACGGGCAGGCTCGCCTCGAGCGCGGCGTTGACGGCCTGGATCGTCGGCTGGGCGACGAAGGAGTGCCCTCCCAGCGCGAAGAACGAGTCGTCGGCGCGCACGTCGTCGACGCCGAGCGTCTCGGCGAACGCCGCAGCGACCGCGACCTCCGCAGCACCCTCGGGAGCGCGTCCGTCGCCGCCGCCCGTACGCAGCTCGGGCAGCGCTCGCGCGTCGACCTTGCCGTTGGGCGTGAGCGGCACGGCCGCGATGGCGGCGACGCCTGCCGGCACCATGTAGTCGGGCACGCGGCCGCGCAGGCGATCGGGCATCGCGGCGACGAGCGCGTCGGCGTCGACGCCGTCGTCGACGACGACCCAGGCACCGAGCGCGGTGCCGCGCGTCGTGTCGATCGCGCGCACGACGGCCTGCGCGACGCCGTCGACGCCGCGCAGCAGCGCCTCGACCTCGCCGGGCTCGACGCGGTGACCGCGGATCTTCACCTGGCCGTCGGAGCGTCCGAGCGAGACGACGCTCGCGCGCTCCCCCGGCTCGGCGTCGCGCACGACGACGAGGTCGCCCGTGCGGTACATGCGGCTGCCGTCGGCGGCGAAGGGGTCGGCGACGAACCGGTCGGCGGTCGTGCCGGCCTGGCCCGCGTAGCCGTGCGCGAGCTGCGCACCCGCGAGCCAGAGCTCGCCGACGCTGCCGACGGGCGCCGGTCGCAGTCGAGCGTCGAGCACGTAGCCGAGCGTGTCGACCGTGGGCGCGCCGAGCTCCGGCGAGGCGGCGTCCGCGACGCGCGCGACCATGGAGTCCACGCCCACCTCGGTGGGGCCGTAGAGGTTCCACGCGTCGACCGCGGGCCGCTCGCGCAGCCACGTCCACAGCCCGGCGTCGAGCGCCTCGCCGCCGAGCAGCATGACGAACGGGTCGGAGGCGTCGCGGCGATCGAGCACGTCGGCGAGCCCCGTCTGCGCCGCGAGGGCTGCGACGTAGCTCGGGGTCGTCTCCCACGCGCCGATGCCGCGCTCGTCGAGCAGCGTCACGAGCGCCTGCGGGTCGCGGCGCGTCGCGTCGTCGACGACGTGCACCTCGTGGCCGGCGGCGAGCCAGACGACGGGGTCCATCGCGGCGTCGAAGCCGACGCCCGTCGTGTGCGCCAGACGGATGCGGCGCTCGGCGGCGTCCGGCAGCAGCGTGGAGCGGTGGCTGGCCAGCAGGCTCGCGAGCGCCCGGTGGGGCACCTGCACGGCCTTGGGCTCGCCCGTCGTGCCCGACGTGAAGATGAGGTATGCGGGCGCGTCGAGGCTCGTCGCACGCGGCTCGAGGCTCGCGTCGGAGTGCAGGGTGGCGATGTCGACGACATGCTCGGGAGCGATGTCGGCGTCGGCCGCGGCCGCGACGGCGAGGTCGACGCCGTCGACGTCGTCCGCGCCGGCGTGCACGACGAGCCGTGCACGTGCGGTGCGCAGCATCGTGGCGACGCGCGCACGCGGCAGCTCGGCGTCGACGGGCGCGACGACGGCGCCGGCACGCCACACGGCGAGCAGCGCGGCGAGCGTGTCGCTCGAGCGCGGCAGGCGCACGGCGACGACGTCGCCGGGTGCAACGCCGGCGTCGACGAGGCCCGCGGCGAGCGCCTCGATGCGGGTCGCGAGCGCAGCGCCGTCGAGCGCGGCGTCGGGCGCGACGATCGCGGGCTCGTGCGGCCTGGCGCTCAGGGACGCGGCGAGCGCATCGAGCAGCCCGACGCGATCGTCGTCGACCGCCGGCCATGCATCGAGCCGGTCGACGCGCGGCTCCACGACGGCGTCGCGCAGCGACTGCCCGGGCGCCTGCGCTGCCGAGTCGAGGAAGGCGATCCACCGCTCGACGAGGCCGTGCGCGGCGCGGTCGCTGAACATGGTCGCGTCGTGCTCGAGCACGCCCTCGACGGTGCCGTCGGGCTGCGGACGCAGCGTGAACGACAGGTCGACCTTGGCAGCGCCCGTCGAGTCGGGCGTCATGGGCGTCGTGGCGACGTTCGGCAGCTCGAGCGCGACGCCCGTGGGCTCCTCGACGGCGAGCATGGTCTGGAACAGCGGATGCCTGCCGAGCCGACGCTCCGGCGCCATGGCCTCGACGATGCGCTCGAACGGCACCGACTCGTGCTCGATCGCGTGCAGGGTCGCCGCGCGTGCGCGCTCGATCGCCTCGGCGAGGCTCGGCGCATCGTCGAGGTCGAGACGCAGCGGCAGCGTGTTCACGAAGAAGCCGACGAGCTCGGCGACGTCGGGGTCGGTGCGGCCCGCCGACGGCGAGCCGATCACGACGTCGTCGCCCGCGCCGATGCGGTGCAGGAAGCCTGCGAGGCCTGCGAGCCATGCGTGGAATCCGCTCGCCCGGCCCTGCGTCGCCGCAGCCTGCATCGCGGATGCGACGCTCGCGGGGATCGTGAAGCGCACCTGCCGGGCCGCGCGCGTCGCGGACTCGGCGCGCCTGCCGTCCGCGGGCAGCTCGAGCTCGTCGGGGATGCCGGCGAGCTGCTCGGTCCACGCTGCCAGCGAGGCGTCGTGCCTGCCGCCGTCTGCGTCCTGCAGCGCACGCTGCATGCGTGCGAAGTCGGCGTACTGCACCGCGAGCGGACGCTGCACCCTGGCGGTGCCGCCCGCGCGGGCCGCGTAGGCGGTGGCGACGTCGCGGGCGAGCGGCGCGAGCGAGGCGCCGTCGGTCGCGATGTGGTGGATGACGAGGTCGATGCGCCACCGCTGCTCGCCCATGCGCACGAGCGCTGCGCGCACCGGCAGGTCGACGGTGAGGTCGAAGCCGGCGGTCGTGTCGACGGGTGCGTCGCCGAGCACGCCGGGCACGGGCTCGTGAATGCGCTGCACCGGCTGGCCGTCGACCTCCGGGTAGGTCGTGCGCAGCACCTCGTGCCTCGCGACGAGGTCGTCGATCGCGGCGCTCGGCGCCGCGACGTCGAGGTCGCCCTCGAACGTCGCCTGCAGCACGACGTCGTACTCCGCCGAGTCAGGGTCGAGCCGGTTGAGGAACCACAGGCGCGCCTGGTTCGGCGAGAGCGGCAGCGGCTCGCCGTCGACGCGCGGGTGCTCCGCGACCCATGCGCGCAGGGCGGGCGTCGCGGAGGCGCGGGGCGCGTCGAGGTCGGCCGCCGTGCCGTCGCCGATGGCGTCCAGCAGCCCGGCGGGCGTCGGTGCGTCGAAGATCGTGCGCAGCGGCAGCGCCGCGCCGAGCTCGTCGCGGATGCGGCCCATGAGCGCGACGGCCAGCAGCGAGTGCCCGCCGAGCGCGAAGAAGTCGTCGTCGAGGCCGACGTCATGCACGCCGAGCACGTCGCCGACGATGCGGCACACGGCGCGCTCGCCGTCGGTCTCGGGCTCGCGGGAGCCGCCGCTCGCAGAGGGCTCTGGCAGGGCTGCGACGTCGACCTTGCCGTTCGGGGTGAGCGGCACGGCGTCGATGGCGGCGATCGCCGTGGGCACCATGTAGTCGGGAAGCTCGTCGGTGGCGGCCAGCCGTGCGGCGTCGACGTCGACGTCGCCGACGACCCACGCCACGAGGCGCGCCGAGTCGGGGCCGGCTGGTGCGACGACGCGCGCGACGGCGGCACGCACGCCTGCGACGCGCTCGAGCGTGCGCTCGACGTCGCCGATCTCGATGCGGTAGCCGCGCAGCTTCACCTGGTCGTCGTCGCGGCGCAGGAACTCGAGCTCGCCGGTGACGCGCCTGCGGACGACGTCGCCCGTGCGGTACATGCGCGTGCCGTCGCCGTGCGGGTCGGCGACGAACCGTGCCGCCGTCTCGCCTGCGCGGCCGCGGTAGCCGTGCGCGAGGGTCGCACCCGAGAGGTAGAGCTCGCCCTCGACGCCGTGCGGCACGGGCTGCAGACGGCCGTCGAGCACGCGAGCGGTGACGCCTGCGACGGGTGCGCCGATCGTGACGGTGCCGGGCTCGATGCGGGCCACGACGGCGTCGACGGTCGACTCGCTCGGTCCGTAGAGGTTCCAGCCGTCGATGGCGTCGGATGCCGCGAGCCGATCCCAGAGCGACTGCGGCACGGCCTCGCCTCCGACGGCGAGCGTCAGCGGCGTGCCGCGTCGCTCGATCGCGTCGACGAGGCCGACGGTCGCGAGCTGCTGCGCGTACGACGGCGTCGTCTCGAGCACGTCGACGTCGTGGTCGACGATCGCGCGCACGACGGCCTCCGCGTCGATGCGCGTCGCATCGTCGGCGACCTCGAGGGTCGTGCCTGCGGCGAGCCACAGGATCGGGTCCCATGCGGCGTCGAAGCCGAGCCCCGACAGGTGCAGCATGCGCGGCGTCCGCTCCAGCCGACGGCGCACGGGGCCGATCATGGCGTGCTCGTGCTGCGCGAGCACGGTCGCGAGCGCGGCGTGCGCCACCTGCACGCCCTTGGGGACGCCCGTGGTGCCGGAGGTGTAGACGAGGTAGGCGGGGTCGTCGGCCGACGGAGCGTCTGGCACGCGCGCGCCCTCCCCCGCGGCGTCGACGTCGGCGACCGCGACGATGCGCGGCGCTGCGCCGTCGATGGCGATGCCACCGAGGCGCTCCCGGTCCGCCGTCACGAGCACGCTCGCACGTGCCCCCTCGAGGATCCGGCCGATGCGGGCGTCGGGGTAGGCGACGTCGACGGGCACGGCGACGGCGCCGGCGCGCAGCGCGCCGAGCACGAGCACGACGGCGTCGGCGCTGCGCGGCAGCGCGATCGCCACGCGGTCGCCGAGCACCACGCCGAGCGCGGCGAGGCCGGCGGCGAGCCGGTCGATGCGGGCGCCGAGCTGCGCGAACGTCGCGGTGCCGGACGCGTCGACGAGCGCGGGTGCGCTCGGCTGCGCGTGGATGGTCTCGGCGAGGCGATCGAGCACGGTGCCGGAGACGTCGACCGCACGACCGGTCGCCTGCGCCTCGAGCGTGCGCAGCGTGTCGGCGTCGACGGCGGCGATGTCGGACAGTCGGCGGTGCGGCGCGTCGACGAACGCAGCGAGCACGCGGTCGAGGGCGTCGCGCATGCGCTCCGCCGTCGCCGCGTCGAACAGCGCACGGTCGTAGCCGAGCGTCACCAGCAGCGCGCCGTCGTCGCCTGCGGGGGTCGTGACGTCGACGAGCAGGTCGGCCTTCACACCTGCGCTCGTCATCTGCGTGGGCACGGTCACGGCGACGTCGCCGAGGTCGAGCGTGGCGGGCTCCGTCGACTGCAGCGTGAGGAGCACCTGGAACAGCGGGGGCCGGTCGGCGACGCGCGGCGGGCGCAGCGCGTCGACGACGGCGTCGAACGGCACGTCCTGGTGCGCGTAGGCGTCGGTGTTGCTCGCGCGCACGCGCTCGAGCAGCTCCTCGAGCGTCGGATCCCCTGCGAGCGACGTGCGCAGCACGACGGTGTTCACGAAGAATCCGACGAGGTCGTCGAGCTGCGCGTCGGACCGGCCCGCGACGGGCGTGCCCAGCACGACGTCGTCGCCCGCACCCTGCTGCTCCAGCATCGCGGCGACCGCGGCGTGCAGCACGATGAACAGGCTCGTGCGGTGCTCGGCCGCCAGCTCGCGCACGGCGGCGTGGCGTGCGGCGTCGAGCTCGAGCGTCAGCTCGCCGACGCCCTGCTGCTGCGGGTCGGCGGTGTCGGCGGCACCGCGGGCGCGGTCGCGCGGCAGCGCGATCTCGTCGGGTGCGCCAGCGAGGGCGTCGCGCCAGTGGGCGAGCTGGCGTGCGAGCTCGCTGCTGGGGTCGCTCGCGTCGCCCAGGTGCTCGCGCTGCCAGAGCGCGAAGTCGGCGTAGTCCACCGGCAGCGGCGTCCATGCGGGCTCCGCGCCCGCTGCGCGTGCGAGGTACGCGGCACCGAGGTCGCGTGCGAACGGTGCGAGCGACCAGCCGTCGGAGGCGATGTGGTGCATGGTCGCGACGAGCACGTGCCGGTCGTCGGCGATGCGCAGCAGCACGGCGCGCAGCGGCGTCTGCGTCGTGACGTCGAACGGTCGCAGCGCCTCCTGGCGCACGACGTCGTCGACGCGGTGCTCGGGCACGTCGATCGCGACGAACGGCGGCTCGGCGCCCGCACCCTCGAGGATGCGCTGCACGGGCTCGTCGCCGACGAGCGGCACCACGGTGCGCAGCGGCTCGTGGCGCGTCGCGACGTCGACGAACGCGGCGCGCAGCGCGGCCACGTCGAGCGGTCCGTCGAGCCGCAGCACGACGGGGATGTTGTACGCGGCGGAGTCCGGCTCGAGCCGGCCGAGGAACCACAGGCGTCGCTGCGCGAGCGAGACGGGCATGGGGTCGGGGCGCGTCGCGCGCGACAGTCGCGATGGGCGGTCGTCGACGGATGCGTCCCCTGCGCGGGCTGCGAGGGCTGCGACCGTGGGGTGCTCGAAGACGTCGCGCACCGCGATGGTGCGCTCGAGCCGCTCGCTGAGCCGCGATGCGAGCCGCGTCGCGAGCAGCGAGTGCCCGCCCGCGGCGAAGAAGTCCTCGTCGATGCCGACGGCGTCGACGCCCAGCACCTCCGCGAACGCCTCGGCGACGATGCGCTGCACCGCGGTGCGGGGCTGCTGCGCGGGATCGGCGCTCGATCGCTCCGGCGTCGGCAGCGCGCGACGATCGAGCTTGCCGTTCGGCGTCATGGGCAGGTCGTCGAGCGCCATGATCGTCGAGGGCACCATGTAGTCGGGCACGGAGGAGCGCATGCCCTCCTTGACGGCGGCGCCGAGGCCGTCGAGGTCCCCGTCGGCGGTGACGTAGCCGACGATGCGCGCGGTGGCGCCCTCGCCCGCGACGACGGCAGCCGCACGCGTCACGCGGTCCTGGCGGCGCATGGCGGCCTCGACCTCGTCGAGCTCGACGCGGTAGCCGCGGATCTTCACCTGGTCGTCGATGCGGCCGACGAATCGCAGCGACCCGTCGCGGCGGCGGCGCACGACGTCGCCGGTGCGGTACATGCGCGAGCCGTCGAGCGCGAACGGGTCGGCGACGAACCGCTCGGCGCTGAGGCCGGGCTGGCCGACGTAGCCGCGTGCGACGTTCGTGCCTGCGAGGTACAGCTCGCCGACGGCGCGGTCGGGCACGGGCGCGAGGCTCGCGTCGAGCACGTAGTGGCGGCTGTTGCGCACGGAGGCGCCGATGTGCGGCTGCTCCCCGGGACGGATGACGGCGACGAGGCTGTCGACGGTCGTCTCCGTGGGGCCGTAGAGGTTCACGGCGTGCACGTCGTCGCGTGCGGCGAGCGCATCCCAGAGCGCGGGGCCGACGGCCTCGCCGCCGAGCGCGATCTCGGTGGGGTGCCGGTCTGCGTCGAGCATGCCTGCGGCCAGCAGCGCCTCCGCGAACGACGGCGTCGTCTCGATCGCGTCGATGCGGTGACGGGCGAGGTGCGCGACGAGCCGCTCGGGATCGCGGCGCGCGTCGTCGTCGATCATGTGCAGCTCGTGGCCTGCGAAGAGCCACAGCAGCGGGTCCCATGCGGCGTCGAACGACAGGCCGGCGGTGTGGGCGACGCGCACCGGACGCCCGAGGCGCTCGGCCGCGGGGTCGAACATCTCGGCGCGGTGCTGCTGGAACAGGTTGCGCAGCGACAGGCGGTCGACGCCGACGCCCTTCGGCCGCCCCGTGCTGCCGGAGGTGAAGACGACGTAGGCGAGGTCGTCGCCGGTCGCGACGGGCAGCGTCGCCGCGTCGCTCGAGCGCCTGCGCCACGTGGCGGTGTCGGCGTCGACCGCGAGGGTGGGCACCGACCACGACGCGCCGGCGGCGCGGTCGCGCTCGAGCTGGCTCGTGCTCGTCAGCAGCACCACGGGGTCCGAGTCCTCGACCATCCCGACGACGCGGTCGATGGGGTACTCCGGATCGAGCGGCACGTAGGCGCCGCCCGCGCGCAGCACGGCGAGCACGAGCGTCGGCAGCAGCACGCTGCGCTCGATGCGCACGGCGACGCGGCTGCCTGGCACGACGCCCTGCGCCACGAGGTGGTGCGCGAGCCGCGCGGCGTCTGCGTCGAGCATCGCGAACGTCACCATGCCGTCGTCCGCGACGACCGCGGGGTCGTGCGGCCTGGCACGGGCGACGCGGGTGAACGCCTCGAGCACCGTCTCGGCCTCGAGCGCGACCCGCTCCCCCGCGCCGCGCTCGACGAGCGCGCGCGCCTCGTCCGCGTCGACGATGGATGCGTCGGCGACGACGAGCCCCTCCGGGTCGTCGAGCGCGGCGTCGACGAGCGCCAGCAGCCGCTCGGCGTGCTCGAGCAGGCTGTCCGCCGTGTGGAGGGCGGCGTCGCCCTCGAGCTGCAGCCGCGCCTCCGCGGCGTCGCTCTCGAGCCCGGAGAGCACGATCGACAGGTCGTGCACGGGCCCGGTCGACAGGATCTGCACCTCGCCGGTCGCGTCGCCGAAGCGCAGGGCGTCGATGACGGGCAGCAGGTTCACCGACGGTCCCGCGTGCGTGGGTGCGCCGTCGACGCGCTCGACGCGGAAGCGCTGGTGGCGCACGGCGCCGCGCACGACGTCGCCCGCGTGCGCGATCGTCTCGGCGACCGTCGCCGACGCCGAGACGTCGATGCGCAGCGGCAGGATGCTCGAGAGCATCGACGGGGTGGTCTTCGCGACGACGCCGCGGCGCGCCGTGACGGGCAGGCCGAGCGACACGCGCTCCTCCCCCGTCACCTTCGCCATGTAGAGCGCGGCGATGCCGACGATCGTCTTCGGCAGGTCGCGCCCGAGCGCCGCCAGGCGTGCCGTGCGGTCCCCGTCGAGCGCGACGGAGGCACGCACGACCTCGCGCGCGACGGATCCCGTCGTGCCCTCGAGCCCCTCGACGGCGACGTCGTCGGCGAGCGCCTCGCGCCAGTACGCGGCGTCGGCCTCCTGCTGCTCGGACGACTCGTACTCGGCGATGGTCTCGTGCAGCGCCGCGAGCGACGGCAGCGGCGAGGCGACGCGGGCGGCGAGCCGCGCGATGGGACCGGCAGTGAGGTCGAGCAGGCGCCCGCCCGGCGTGACCTTCGCGAGCCGCGTGTACACGCCCGCGAGGTAGCGCAGGGCGATGACGGCCGAGTAGCCGTCGAGCACGATGTGGTGCACGCGCTGGAAGAAGAGCGAACGGTCGCCTGCAAGGCGGAAGAGGATCGCGCCGAAGAGCTCGTCGCCCTCGAGGTCGCGCGGCGTCGCCATCTCGGCGTCCATCCGCTCGCGCGCCTGCGCGAACGCGGCATCCGCGCCCTGGTCGCGCAGGTCGACGACCTCGAGCATGTCGTCGGTGGGCCTCGGGCGCGCGACGATGCCGTACGGGCCGTCCTCGTCCTGCCGGAAGCGCATGCTGACGGCGTCGAGGTCGGCGACGACCTTCGTCATCGCGATGCGCATGAGCCGCGGCTCGATGGGGCCGCGCAGGTCGAGGAACTGCCCGATGGCGTAGCCGGGGTTGTCGGCGTCGAGCTGCTGCGCGTACCAGATGCCGCGCTGGGCGGCGGTGAGGGGGATGCGGTGGTCGGCGCCCGTGGGCTCGGGCTGCAGGTCGTCGTGCGTCGTGCTCGTCACGCGTGGGTCTCCTCATGACGAGACCCCGCGCACTGCGCGGGGCCTCGTGGTCCTGGTCGGTCGGTGAGGCGCGTGGCCTACTGGAACTGGCCGATCTGCAGGAAGTTGAGGATGCCGCCGACGTCGATGAGCGGTCCGTCGATGAGCGGCCCGTTGATGAGGGCTGCGTTCGTGGGCGCGGCGGCCGTCGGCGTCGCGACGGCGGAGGGCGCGCTCCACGAGGAGGCGGATGCCACGGAGGAGGTGCCGTCGGATGCCATGGCCGCCGGTCCGCCGATGGCGAGGCCCGTGACGGTGAGTGCGGCTGCCGCGACGGCGCCGCTCATGGCTCGCGTGGTCTTCTTCATGGGATTCCCTCCAGAGCGTCTCGTGCCCGGCTGGGCACACAGCGTCGTTCGGGACGAACCGGGTCGCGGGTTGGATCCCAGACCGGCCTCGGGCGTGGCGAACGCTGAGCCAGGCTCAGGAGTCGACGTGCTCCCGCGGACGCTCGACGCGCGTCGCCTGCATCTGCTCCGCCATGTGCTCGAGCACGCGCACGACCTGCGACGAGTAGCCGTACTCGTTGTCGTACCAGACGTACACGACGAGGTGCCTGCCGGTCGCGATCGTCGCGAGCCCGTCGACGATGCCCGCACGGTTGTTGCCGACGAAGTCGGTCGAGACGACCTCGGGCGAGTCGACGAAGTCGATCTGCGTGCGCAGCCGCCCCTTGAGCGACGCCCGTCGCAGCAGCTCGTTCACCTGATCGCGCTCGACCGCCTCGTCGAGCGTGAGGTTGAGGATCGCCATCGACACGTCGGGCGTGGGCACGCGGATCGCGTTGCCCGTGAGCCGCCCCTCGAGCTCGGGCAGCGCCTTCGCGACGGCCTTCGCCGCCCCCGTCTCGGTCAGCACCATGTTGAGCGCCGCCGAGCGACCTCGACGGTCGCCCTTGTGGAAGTTGTCGATGAGGTTCTGGTCGTTCGTGTACGAGTGCACCGTCTCGACGTGGCCGTGCTCGATGCCGTACGCGTCGTGCAGCACCTTCAGCACGGGCGTGATCGCGTTCGTCGTGCACGAGGCGGCCGTGACGATGCGGTCGTCCTCGGCGATCATCGACTGGTTGATGCCGAACACGACGTTCTTCAGCGGGCTCCTGCCGGGCGCCGTCAGCAGCACGCGGGCGACGCCGCGCGCCTGCAGGTGCTGCGACAGTCCCGCCTCGTCGCGCCAACGGCCCGTGTTGTCGACGACGATCGCGTCGCGGATGCCGTGCGCGGCGTAGTCGACCGTCGCGGGATCGTCCGAGTGGATCACCTGGATGAGCGTGCCGTTCGCGAGGATCGTGCCCGCCTCGGCATCCACCTGGATCGTGCCGTCGAACGGCCCGTGCACCGAGTCGCGGCGCAGCAGGTTCGCGCGCTTCTCGAGGTCGTTCGCGCCGCCGGAGCGCACGACGATCGCACGCAGGCGCAGGCCGAGGCCGTTGCCCGCGTGGCCGACGAGGATGCGGGCGAGCAGGCGGCCGATGCGACCGAAGCCGTAGAGCACGACGTCGGTCGGCTCCTGGTGCTCCCACGACTGCAGCGACCCGATCGCGTCGCGCACGTACGCCTCGAGGTCGGCGGGGTCTGCGGGAGCACCGTCGAGCAGGCGGCCGAGGTCGAGCGAGACGCCCTGCAGGCGCTGCTCGTCGGCGACCTGCAGCGCCAGCAGCGAGTGGGCGACGTCGAGCTCGGACTCGCTGACGCGACGCGCCCATCGGTGGGCGCGCAGCACGTCGATCGCGGAGCGGTTGATGATCTTGCGACCGTGCACGTGCGGGATGACGTTCCGCTCGCGGTACAGCCTGCCGATGAGGGGGATGGCCGACTCGGCCATCGCGACGCGCTCCAACCAGGCGTCCTGGGATCGCTGCACTGCGTCCGTCACTCGCTCTTCGCTCCTTCGGCCACGCGCGTCGTGCGCGTCGGCGCTGCTCGTGCGGCGGATCTCGCCACCTCCCCATCCTTTCGCGCTCGCGCAGGATGGGCGCAGAATCCGCGCGTCGACGGCGCGCAGGCTTGCCGAGACGATAAGAACCCCGGTTCTTCACCGGGGTCCTCGTCGATGCTGCAGCGCGTCAGCGCGTCAGGAGACGTACGCCTTGCCGAGGCGCCAGTAGCCCGTGAACGTCACGCTGCCCTTGTCGACGCCGCGGTGCTTCACGAGGTGACGGCGCGCGCCGGTCGCGAGCGACTGCTCTCCCGCCGCGTACGCGTAGCCGACGTTCGCAGGCAGATCGAGGTCGGCGAGCGCGCGCAGGCCAGCCTGGCCCTCCCGCTCGGAGCCGCGGTGGATCCAGTGCACGTCGACACCGTCGGGCTGGCCGAGGTCCTGCACGTCGTCGAGGTGGCCGACCTCGATCACGGCGATGCCGCGCGTGGCGCGGTCGATCGAGCCGCACACGCCGGCGATCGCGGGGATGACGGACTCGTCGCCGACCATGAGCACGTCGCCCTCGACGCCGTCGTCGTTGTAGAGCAGGCCCTCGTCGAGCAGCGCGGCGCGCTCGCCGACCTGCGCATCGATCGACCACTGCGCACCGGGGCCCGGGTCCTCGTGCACGACGAAGTCGATGTCGAGCTCCTGCACGTCGCGACGGAACGAGCGGATCGTGTAGTTGCGGATGTGCGGACGCTGCGCCTCCTTCATGAGGAGGTACTGCGGGAACCACTGCTTCGGGCTCGTGGGCACCTGCAGCGCATCCTGGCCGGGGCGCCGCATGAAGAAGCGGAACCACTGGTCGTAGCCCTGCGGCGTCATGTTCGCGACGTCCTCGCCGCCGAGCGTCACGCGACGCAGGTGCGGGGAGATCTGCTCGTTGCCGAGCACCTCGAGCTCGATGAAGCGAGGTGCGACGGCGGCGACGCGGGCGGGTCCGGCCATGCGGGGGCTCCTTGACATGCGGGGAGGGGGTAAGGCAACCCTCACCTTAGCCGACGGGCCGCTGCCGCGTCGACCCTCGACGCGCGACGCCGACATCCCCCACGGAATACGATGGAGGCGCGCAACGCTGCACAGCCCGTCTCCCGCACCCGTCAGGACTCCGCCATGCAGCACCTCACCCCCACCCGTCGCGTCCTCGCGCTCGTCGCCCTCGCCCTCGGCGGGTTCGGGATCGGCACGACCGAGTTCGCCTCCATGGGGCTGCTGCCGCTCATCGGCGACGACCTCGTCGCCGGGTTCGCCGCGAACCCCGAGCGCGGCATCCAGACCGCCGGGTGGCTCATCTCGGCCTACGCGCTCGGCGTCGTCGTCGGCGCCCCCGCGATCGCGGTGCTCGCCGCGCGCATGTCGCAGACGCGTCTGGTCTTCATCCTCGTCGCCGCCTTCACGGTCGCGAACCTCTCGAGCGCCCTCATGCCGACGTTCGAGCTCACGATGCTGTCGCGCTTCGTCTCCGGCCTGCCGCACGGCGCCTACTTCGGCGTCGCCTCGCTGCTCGCCGCCCGCATCATGGGCCCTGGCAGGCAGGGCGCCGGCGTCGCCCTGGCCCTGTCGGGCCTCACGATCGCGAACGTCATCGGCGTGCCGCTGGGCACGTGGCTCGGCCAGGTGGCCGGCTGGCGCTGGTCGTACGTCGCCATCGCAGGCGTCTTCGCCCTCACGCTCGTGCTCGCGCTGCGCACGCTCCCCCAGGTGGAGGGCAACCCCGACCGCGACCCGCTGCGCGAGCTCTCGGCGCTGCGCAGCGGCCGCCTCTGGCTCATGCTCGCGGTCGGCGCCGTCGGCTTCGGCGGGTTCTTCGCCATCTACTCGTACATCGCCGAGACCGTGACGCGCGTCGCGAGCCTTCCGACGGGCGCGGTGCCGTGGGTGCTCGCGACGCTCGGCATCGGCATGACGATCGGCAACGTCATCGGCGGCGTCGCGGGCGACAAGGCGCTCGTGCCCACGATGCTCGGCGGCTTCGTCACGGTCATCCCGGTCATGGGCCTCTACTCGGTGCTCGGCGGCGAGCCGGTGTGGCTGTTCGTGCTCGCGTTCCTGCTCGGTCTCACGACGTCGACGCTCGTGCCGTCGATCCAGACGCGCATCATCCACATCGCAGGCGACGCGCAGCTGCTGGGCGCGGCGATGAACCACGCGGCGTTCAACGTCGGCAACAGCCTCGGCGCGGCCGTCGGCGGCGCCGTCATCGGCGCAGGGCTCGGCTACCTCGCTCCCGGCTGGGTGGGCGTGCTGCTCGCGACGGCCGGCATGGGGCTCGCGGTCGTGAGCGTGCTGCTCGACCGGCGCAGCGCATCGATCCGCAGGCTCGAGACGCACGAGCAGCGCGCCGTCGTCGAGCACGCGTGACGCGTCGAGGGCGCGCTGCGTAGGCTCGTGGGCATGCAGGGCACCGCGACCGACGTCGACCTCGAGGTCGACGACGACGTCCTGGCTGCGACGGACGGCGACTGGGTCACGATCGTGTGGGACGACCCCGTCAACCTCATGACGTACGTCACCTACGTGTTCCGCTCGTACTTCGGCTTCGACGAGCAGAAGGCGGAGCGCCTCATGCTGCAGGTGCACACGAAGGGTCGCGCCATCGTGTCGGCTGGCGGCCGCGAGCAGCAGGAGCTGCACGTGTCGGCCATGCACGGCTACGGCCTGCTCGCCACGCTCGAGCGGGTGGAGCCGTGAAGCCGTGGGCGCGCGAGGGCGACACCCTCGTGCTCGAGCTCACCGCCGACGAGGCGACGATGCTCACGCGGCTCGTGTCGCAGGTGCGGCAGGTCTTCGTCGCGGTGCGCGACGGCGAGGCCGACATCGCAGACCCCGTCGTGACGCGCCTGTTCCCCGACGCCTACGACGACGAGGCGAACGCGAAGGAGTTCCGCAGGCTCACCTCCGACGACCAGGCTGCGCTGCGGCTCGATCGGCAGCGGGCGATGGCGCGCGACCTCGCCGCGCACGCGACGGTCGCAGACGAGCGCGTGCGCGTCTCGGTGCCGGAGGCGTCGGTGGATGCGTGGCTCGCAGGCATCGGCGACATCCGGCTCGTGCTGCACACGCGCGTGCAGCAGGGCCCCGAGAACCATCTCGACCTCTCGCCAGAGGATCTCGCGCAGTTCCAGGCGGTCGTCGACTGGCTCGGCTTCGCGCAGGGCAGCCTCGTGGAGGCGGCGACGAGCGAGGGCTGAGACGCCTCAGCCCGTGCCGGGGCGGTCTCGCACGAGTCGCGGCAGCAGGCGCACGAGCGCGACGAGCAGCACGAGCTCGACGACGGTCTGCGTGACCACGGCTGGGGCGGCGAGGGCGAGCGACGGCGGCAGGGCGAGCGCGACGGGCAGCACGACGAGCGAGTTGCGCGTGAGGCCGCTCAGCACGACGGCGCGCGCATCCGCGGGCTCGAGCCGAGCGATGCGCGCGACGGCGATGCCGGCGGCGACCATGACCGCGGCGAAGCCGACGTAGACGGGCAGCAGCGCTGCGAGGTCGGCGGCGGAGGCGAGGATGCGCTGCGCCTGCGACGCTGTGACGACGACGAGCACGACGGCAGTGGCCGGCACGACCGCGACGGTCGCCGTCGACGCCGCGCGATCGACGGCGGGCGCGCGACGCCCGACGATGCGGACGAGGGCCGCGATCGCCAGCGGCAGCAGCACGAGCACGCCGAACGCCGTCGCGAGCCTGCCGACGTCGAGGGCAGCGACGACCTCCTCCCCTGCGGTGATGCCGAGCAGCGGCGGCAGCAGCAGCACCTGGGCGAGCATGAGCACGGGCGTCGCGGCGAGCAGGCTCGCGTGCGCACCACGCGCGAGCGCCGTGAACACGACGACGTAGTCGACGCAGGGGGCGAGCAGCACGAGCAGCGCACCCGTGACCAGCCCGGCATCGTGGCTCACGAGTCGGGTGAGCGCGAACGCGACGAGCGGCGCGACGACGAACGAGGTCGCCAGCAGTGCGAGCAGCAGCCGCCAGTGCCGGAGCCCGCGGGCGAGCGCTCCGAACGGCACCGCGAGGAACGTGACGAGCAGCATGCCCGCGATCGCAGGGTCGATGACGGGCTCGAGGGCGTGCGCGCCGCTCCACGACGCACCGATGCCGAGCCCGAGCGCGATGGCCCCGAGCAGGATCGGCGCCTGACGCCGCTCGAGGCGCGCGGCGAGGGATGCGGGCACGCGTCGAGGCTAGCCCGCGCGAGGTGATGCACAGCGAGACGGCGCGTGCCCATGGCGCGCGGCGGCCCGCTCGGCATCACCTCGCGCTCGTGCGCGCGGGCCGAGCGCGTCGAGGCGAGCCGCGCCGATGCCGCGCCCGTCGGCGGGTCGTGGGACGATCGAAGGATGAAGATCCTGTCGATCCAGTCGTCGGTCGCATACGGTCACGTCGGCAACTCCGCCGCGGTGTTCCCGCTGCAACGACTCGGGCACGAGGTGTGGCCCGTCTCGACGGTCGTGTTCTCGAACCACACCGGCTACGGCTCGTGGCGCGGGCCGCTGCTGCCCGCGAGCGACGTCGCCGACGTCATCCTCGGCGTCGAGGAGCGCGGCGGCCTCGCGCAGGTCGACGCCGTGCTCTCCGGCTACCTGGGCGGCGAGGAGATCGTCGACGTCGTCGTCGACGCCGTGCGACGCACCAAGGCGCTCAACCCGGCGGCGACGTACACGTGCGACCCCGTGATGGGCAACGCGCGCTCCGGCTGCTTCGTCGCACCCGCCATCCCGGCGCTCATCCGCGAGCGCGTCGTGCCGGTCGCCGACATCATCGCGCCCAACCAGTTCGAGCTCGGCTTCCTCACCGGCACCGAGCCCGCCTCCCTCGAGGAGACGCTCGAGTCCGTCGACCGCGCACGCGACATGGGGCCGCGCACGGTGCTCGTCACGAGCGTCGAGCGCCCCGACCGTCCGGAGGGCACCATCGAGATGCTCGCCGTCGACGACGAGGGTGCGTGGATCGTGCAGACGCCGTTCCTGCCGTTCAAGGCCAACGGCTCCGGCGACGTCACCGCCGCCCTCTTCACGGCCCACTACCGCACGTCGGGTCTCGCGTGGGATGCGCTCGAGGCGACGGTGTCGAGCGTGTTCGACCTGCTGCAGACGACCCTCGACTCCGGCGAGCGCGAGCTCAAGCTGGTCGAGGCCCAGGAGGCGTACGCGCACCCCCGCCGCCAGTTCGCGGTGCGCCAGGTCCGATGACCTCCGCCGACGAGCGCGGCGCCGACCGGTCCGCAGCGGACGCCACCGAGGTCGTGCGCCGAGCGTACGCGACGCGCGGCGATGCGTGGGATGCGGCCATGGCGATGGTCGAGGGCTGGCTCGACGCTCGCGCCGACGACCTCCTCGCCGACGCCGACCGCATGCGGCTGTACGTGCTGCCGGGCCGCATCAAGGACGAGGCGCGCACGATCGACCGGCTCACGCGTGCCGCGACCGAGCTCGCCATCGCCGAGGTGACCGTCGAGCAGGTCGAGGAGCTCGTGCGCGACGTCGTCGGTGTGAAGGTGCTGTGCAAGTCGACGCGCGACCAGGCGTTGCTCGCCGCCGACGTCGCCACGACCGTCACCCCCGGCATCCACCTCGTCGAGATGCGCGACTACGTCGCCGAGCCGAAGCCGTCCGGCTACCGGGCGGTGCATGCGCTCGTCGACGTCGAGGTGCCGCTGCCGGACGGCGCGACCGTCGTCGCCGTCGAGGTGCAGATCAAGACGCGCGTGCAGGATGCGTGGGGCGAGCTGACGCACGAGGACCTCTACAAGCCGGGCGGCGGCCTGCGGCCGAGCGACTTCCACCGGTCGGTGGGTCGGACGATGGCGAACCTGCTCGCGGAGGTCGACCGCCTCGCAGACGACCTCGCAGGCGAGTTCGACGTCGCGACGACCGAGCCCGCCGACGGTCGGCCTCGTGCGGAGTCGGGTCGCATCCCCATCCGCGAGGTCACGGTGCGCTCCACGGGGCCGCGCTACGCGCTCGCCGTCGACGACGAGGGCCGACAGGGTCTCATCCCCGCCTTCGCCGTGCGCGCGCTCGCCCCCACCGACGGGCACGTCGACGTCGATGCGTACGTGCCGGAGGGCTCGACGCTCACGGCGCGCGTCTTCGAGGACGAGCGCGGCCTGTACTACCTGCCGGTCGCGCTGCCGGACGCCGACGAGCAGGAGGCCTCCTCGCCATCTGCATGACGCTCGTTGTGCGCGGCGCCGTCGCCTCCGCTCCCCGCAGCGCTGGTGCCTACGCCGGCGGCGTCGCGTGCAGCCCGGGCCCGCCGTCGACGTCGTGCCCGTAGAAGTACTTCACGCCCGGACGCCACGGCAGCTTCGAGAGCGTGACGGCATAGGCGACGATCGCCCGTACGTCGGCCTCCGTGGGCACCACGTTCGCCCGCGTGGGGTTCGGGATCCCTGACCAGGTCGCGAGCCGCTGGAGCGCGGCGTCCGCCACGAACGGGGTCCCGGCGTCGGAGGCCTGCATCGCCATCGCCGTCACGCGCTTCGCGGTGCTGGCAGGAGCGAAGGCCTGGCCGTCGATCGCGTAGGGAGCATCGATGCGATGCGCGACGTCCATCGCCTGCGCCCCGTACTCCTCGATCGTCGCGTCTTCGTCGTACTCGTCGTAGACGATGCCGGTCAGGGCCATGACGCTGTCGGTTGCCCGCACCCGCATCTCCTCGTAGTGCTCGAGCGACTGCGCGAGACCCAGGTAGAAGGGCACGGCGTCGCGGGCGAGGAGCACGGCGCCCGAGCCTGCGAACGTCGCGAGCGGACGGCCCTCGAGGGCCGAGGCGTAGTGCACGAGTCGATCGTCGAGCGCGAGCGATGCCGATGCGGTCGACAGCAGCAGATGCTGCGCGTCCAGGTGCAGCTCCTCGTCGGGGATGCCCTCCACCAGCAGCTCGAGCAGGGTGTCGCGCGACGAGAGGTCACCGTGCTTGGCGAGCTCGATCGCCGCCTCGACCCGGGCCTCGACGTCCGTCGACGCCGCCCAGGCCGCGTGCGCGGTCTCCCGGTCGCCACGTGCCGCGCCGTACGACGTCGGTCCGAACCTGCTCGTCACGAGACTCCCCCTCGATCGCCACCAGCGTGCCAACACACGCTATCGAATGCGGGCGTCATCGGATGCCGTTGCCCCGTTGCCAGAAGTGGATGAGCGACTGCAGTGCGGTCGCGGCCGAGTGATCGGGATTCCACCCAGGCACGAGCGGAGCACCGGGCGACGGGCTGTGATGCGGGTAGCGACGATCGACCATCGTCTCGCCCGTGTAGGTGATGGGTCCCTGCGGTGCGCCGCCGTCTGCGAGCGGCAGCACGTGGTGGCCCCGCGGGATCGAGCTCGAGCCGTCGTACGTCTCTCGAGCGGCGGCGATCTCCTGGGCGGTCGGCACCGAGTAGCCGTCGGGGTGCGCCACCCAGTCGGGAGCGACGTCGTGCGCCGCCAGCACGAAGGCGTCGTAGCCGCCGTCGCGGCTGCCGTCGCCGACGCCGTCGGTCGCGAGCACCGGGTTCGGCGTGCGGTTCGCGCCGCCGTCGCCGCCGTTGCGGCGATCCCAGTCCCGCCAGCGCTGCACGAAGCCCTGCATCTCCGCGACCTGATCGTCGGAGCGCTTCCTGTGGCTGCGCCCCACCTCCCGCATGATGCGGAAGAAGTCCTCGCGCAGCTGCTCGCCCGCCTCGTCGAGCCTGCGTGACCCACCCATCGTCGTCTCCCTCAGGCCGTCGTGATCTGCAGCGCCATGAACCGGTTCGCGTACTCCTCGGCGAGTCGCTCCTGCTCCTCGCCGTTCGCCTGCAGGTCGCCGGAGGCACGCTCGAGCGCCTCGAGATCCGAGTGCATCTCCTCGGCCGCGCCGACGACGCCGGACACGAGCGGCGACTCGAGCATCGCCGACAGCAGCGGCTCGACCACCTGCAGGATCGGCTCGATCACGAGCGACAGGATCTGGCCCACGGCCTCGTCGACCATGATGTCCGTGAGGATGTCGAGCGCCTTCTTGCGCGCGGCGATGATGAGCACCTGCGCACCGGCGCCGACGCCGAGCGTGACGACCGCCGAGGCGATCGCGGCGGCGATCTGCGCGGCGGTGATGACGAGCTCGGCGATGACCTTCAGCTTGAGCGCCAGCACGGCGTCGGCGAACAGGTCGACACCGACGGCCGTGGGCCCGAGCGCCTCGCTCAGCTGGCGCATGGTGCCGGAGCGATTCTCGTCCCACGCGTCGAGGTACGCGCGCGACGCCTGCGACGAGTCGCCTGCGAACGCCTCCTGGATGCGCTGATCGGCACGATCGATCGACGCATCCATGTCGTCCTGGAAGTCGCGAACGAGCGCCGCGGCCTTGTGGATCTCGTCCTCGTCGAGCCTCGGCCACTCGAAGCCGAGCAGGTCGAGGACCCAGGCGACCTCGCCGGGGATGTTCAGGCCCATGATCGCCTCCTCTCGTCGGAGTCGACGCTAGGAGCGATCGCGCCGGCGCGCGATGGGCAGAACTGCCCGGTCGCGCGTCAGCGGCGGTCGCGGCGCTCGCGCCGCTCGCGCACGCGCACGTTGACCTGGATGGGGCTGCCCTCGAAGCCGAACTCCTCGCGCAGCCGGCGCGTGATGAAGCGCCGGTACTGCGGGTCGAGGAAGCCGGTCGTGAACAGCACGAACGTCGGCGGACGCGTCGCCGCCTGCGTCGCGAACAGGATGCGGGGCTGCTTGCCGCTGCGCACGGGGTGCGGGTTCGCGGCGGAGAGGTCGGAGAGGAACGCGTTCAGCTTGCCGGTGGGGATGCGGGTGTCCCACGAGTCCAGCGCGAGCTCGAGCGCGGGCACGAGCTTCTCGAGGTGCCTGCCGGTGCGGGCGGAGATGTTGACGCGCGGCGCCCACGCCACGTGGTGCAGGTCCTGCTCGATCTCGCGCTCGAGGTACTTGCGACGCTCGTCCTCCAGCTGATCCCACTTGTTGAACGCGAGCACGAGCGCCCGGCCCGACTCGAGCACGAGGTCGACGATGCGCACGTCCTGCTCCGACAGCACGTCGGTGACGTCGAGCAGCACGACGGCGACCTCCGCCTTCTCGAGCGCCGCCTGCGTGCGCAGCGTCGCGTAGAAGTCGGCACCCTGCTGCAGGTGCACGCGCCTGCGGATGCCTGCGGTGTCGACGAAGCGCCACACGCGGCCGCCGAGCTCGATCTGCTCGTCGACGGGGTCGCGGGTCGTGCCGGCCATCTCGTTGACGACGACGCGCTCCTCCCCCGCCGCCTTGTTGAGCAGGCTCGACTTGCCGACGTTGGGGCGGCCGAGCAGGGCGACGCGTCGGGGCCCACCGAGCTCGACCTTCGCGACGGCCGACTCGTCGGGCAGCACCTTCATGGCTGCGTCGAGCAGGTCGGCGACGCCGCGGCTGTGCAGCGCGGACACCGGGTAGGGCTCGCCGAGGCCGAGGCTCCACAGGCTCGACGCCTCGAGGTCGCGGCGGGCGTCGTCCGACTTGTTGGCGACGAGCATGACGGGCTTGTCGGACGAGCGCAGCATGCGCACGACGTGCTCGTCGGTCGAGGTCGCGCCGACGGTGACGTCGACGACGAAGAGCACGGCGTCGGCGAGGTCGACGGCGATCTCCGCCTGCTGCGCCACGGAGCGGTCGATGCCGCGCGCGTCGGGCTCCCAGCCGCCGGTGTCGACGACCGTGAACGCACGCCCCTCCCACTCGGCGCGGTACGTGACGCGGTCGCGCGTCACGCCCGGGGTGTCCTCGACGACGGCCTCGCGGCGGCCGAGGATGCGGTTCACGAGCGCCGACTTGCCCACGTTCGGGCGGCCGACGATCGCGAGCACCGGCAGCGCGGGCAGCGTGATGACGTCGTGCTCGTCGATCTCGGCGCTCAGCAGCGCTGCGTCGTCGTCGTCGAGGTCGTACTCGGCGAGGCCTGCGCGCAGGGCCGCGACGCGCTGCTCGTCGAGCTGCGGGTCGTCGGGATCGGTCGGGTAGGCCTCGACCACCTCGACGTCGTCGGGCTCGTCGGTGTGGTCCTGGGGCTGGTCGGTGGTCATGCACGCTCCTGCGTTCGAACGAGCTCGACGACCGCCTGCACGGTCTCGTCGAAGTCGAGGTGGGTGGAGTCGACCAGGGTGACGCCCGGTGCTGGCGTCATGAAGTCGACCACCTGGTTGTCGGATCGGTCGCGAGCGCTGAGACGCTCGGCGACGCCTGCCGCATCGCCCACGTCGCCGATGCGGCGCCGGATGCGCACGTCCTCGTCGGCGGTGAGCAGGATGCGCACGTCGGCGTCGGGGGCGACGACGGTCGTGATGTCGCGGCCCTCGACGACGATGCCGGGGCTCGCGTCGGCGATGAGGGCGCGGAAGCGCACGTTGACGGCCTCGCGCACGGCGGGCACGCGGGCGACGCCGGAGACGGCGCCGGAGATGCGCTCGGTGCGGATCGCGTCGGTCACGTCGACGCCGCCGACCGAGAATCGCTGCGCGGGGCCTGAGACGTCGACGGCGTAGTCGAACTCGCCGAGCAGCCCGAGCACGTCGGCCTCGACGTACGGGTCGAGCCCTCGCTCGAGCACGAGCCATGCGAGCGAGCGGTACGCGGCGCCCGTGTCGAGCAGGTGGAAGCCCAGCCGCTCGGCGGCGACGCGCGCGACCGACGACTTGCCGGAGCCCGCCGGCCCATCGATGGCGACCGTCGTCACGAGACCACCGCCCATCCGCGCGCGTCGAGCGCCTCGAGCAGGCGCTGCTCGGTCTCGGGTGCGATGAGGATCTCGGCGACGCCGAACTGCGCCCCCTCGGCGTGCTCGAGTCGCACGTCCTCCATGTTCACGTTCGCGTCTCCGATGTCGGTCATGAGGCGTGCGATCTGGCCGGGCCGGTCGTCGACGCGCACGGCGATGCGCGTGAAGCGCGACCGTTGGCCGTGCTTGCCCGGCAGGCGGTCGACGCCGGCGCGGCCGTCGGCGAGCACGTCGGCGATCGTGCGCCTGGCCCCCTCGCGGTCGACGTCGTCGAGCGCCTCGACGAGTCGATCGAGGTCGTCGCGCAGCGCACGCAGCTGCTCGGCGACCGCGGGGGCGTTGGCGGAGAGGATCTGCACCCACAGGCTCGGGTCGCTCGCTGCGACGCGCGTGACGTCGCGCACGCCCTGGCCTGCCAGGCGCAGCGCCTCGTCGGCGGCGTGCTGCAGCCGAGCGGCCATGAGGGTGGACACGAGCTGCGGCACGTGGCTGACGGTCGCGACCGAGCGGTCGTGCGCGTCGGGATCCATCTCGATGGGGATGGCGCCCAGGTCGAGGATGAGGTCGTCGACGACGCTGCCGCGCGCGTACGAGATGCCGTCGTGGTCGGCGATGACCCACGGTCGGCCGACGAAGAGGTCGGCACGGCCCGCGAGCGCGCCGGAGCGCTCTCGTCCCGCCATGGGATGCGTGCCGAGGTAGCGGGTCACGTCGGCGCCCGCGGCGCGCAGCTCGGCGAGGATGGGCGCCTTCACGCTCGCGACGTCGATGACGATCGCGTCGCGGTGCGCGTCGAGCTCGCGTGCGACGACGTCGGCGGTGACGTCGGGCGGCACCGCCACGACGACGAGCGCAGGCGCGTCGTCGAGCCCGGCGGGCCTGCCTGCACCGTAGTCGGCGGCGAGGCGCACGGCGGTGGGGCTCACGTCGGCGAGGCTCACGTCGACGCCGAGTCTCGTCAGACCCATGCCGATGGAGGATCCGAGGAGCCCGGTGCCGACGATGCGCACGGGTCCGCGGAGTCGATGGGTCACCGGTCAATGGTAGGCGACCGGCGCGGGCGCGCCCGCATCCGCGCCGCAGGGTCGCTCAGCGCGCGAGCCTCAGGATCGCGCCGCGCTCGTCCTTCGTGAGCTCGCGCGTCGCGCCGGAGGCGAGGGTGCCGAGGTTCAGGGGGCCGAAGCGGCGGCGCACGAGCTCGACGACCGGGTGTCCGACATGCTCGAGCATGCGACGCACGATGCGGTTCCGTCCCGAGTGCAGCGTGATCTCGAGCATCGACGCCTGCCTGCCGGGGGTGCCGAGGATGCGGGCGCGATCTGCCTTGATGAAGCCGTCGTCGAGCTCGAAGCCGTTGCGCAACGTGCGCACGACGCGCGCGTCGACGCGGCCCGCGACCTTCGCGACGTACGTCTTCTCGACGCCGAACGACGGATGCGCGAGCACGTTCGCCAGCTCGCCGTCGTTCGTCAGCAGCAGCAGCCCCGACGTGTCGAAGTCGAGTCGGCCGACGTTGTAGACGCGCTCGTCGAACGCTGCCGTGTAGATGGTGAGGTCGGGGCGGCCGCGGTCGTCGGACATCGACGACACGACGCCCGTGGGCTTGTTCAGCATCACGTACCGCTTCGACACGTCGAGCTGCACGGGCGTGCCGTCGACCGTGACGCGCGCCTCGGGCGTGATGCGCCTGCCCAGCTCGGTGACGACCTCGCCGTCGACCTCGATGCGGCCGTCGACGATCATGTCCTCGACGACGCGGCGCGAGGCGACGCCCGCTGCGGCGAGCACCTTCTGCAGCCGCTCCCCCTCCGCCGCGGCGTCGCCGCCCGCGTGGGTGGCGTCGTGCTGGTCGTGGTCGTCTCTCACGCGTCGTCCTCGTCGTGGTCGGGCAGCAGCGGCGAGATCGGAGGCAGCTCCTCGATCGAGCCGAGGCCCATCTGCTGCAGCAGCAGGTCGGTGGTCTCGTAGTGGATGGCGCCGGTCTCGGGGTCGGTGAAGGCCTCGGTGACGAGGCCGCGACCCAGCAGGGTCCGCACGACCGAGTCGACGTTCACGGCACGGATCGCCGCGATCGCACCGCGGGTGATGGGCTGCTTGTAGGCGATGACGGAGAGGGTCTCGAGTGCCGCCTGCGACAGCCGCGTCGGCGTCTGGGTGAGCACGAACCCCTCGACGTCGGCGTCGTAGACGCTGCGCACGTACATGCGCCACCCGCCGCCGACCTCGCGCAGCTCGAAGCCGCGCTCCGGGCCGTCGCCCTCGCCGTCGTAGTCGGCGCGCAGCGCCTCGACGGCGTCGCGCACGGCGGCGACGGGGGCTGCGAGCGCGCTCGCGAGGTGCACGACGCCCTGCGGCTCGTCGGCGACGAGCAGGATCGCCTCGAGTCGGCGCTGCAGCGGCAGGTGCGAGCGGTCAGGCGCCGCGTCCGCGTCCGGGTGCGCGGCGTCGTCGGTCGTCGCGTCGGAGGCGACGGATGCGTCAGTGGTCATAGTCGGCTCCCAGGGTGCTCAGCTGGTCGTCGCGGAAGTCGTGGCCGGTCCACGTGATCGACAGCTCGCCGAGCGGCTCGATCTGCTCGAAGGCGAGCGCCCCTCGACGGTACAGCTCGAGCACGGCGAGGAATCGCGCCACGACGACGCCACGGCTGTCTGCACCTGCGACGAGCTCGCGGAACGTGCGCGTGCCCGCACCGCGCAGGGTCGCGACGACGTGCGCGGCCTGCTCGCGGATCGACACGAGCGGAGCGTGCAGATGGTCGAGGCCCACCGTGGGCACCTCGCGCGGCGTCATCGCCAGCAGCGCGAGCGCCGCGAAGTCGTCGGCCGACAGCGTCCACCGCAGCTCGGGCGTGCGCGTGCGGAACCGCTCCTCGAGCCGCACGGAGCGCGCGTGCCTCGTCGACTCGGCGGTGAGGCGCTCGTCGAACCACGCCGCCGCGCCCTTGAACGCGCGGTACTGCAGGAGCCTGGCGAACAGCAGGTCGCGGGCCTCCAGCAACGCGACGTCCTCCGCGTCGACCACCTCGCCGGCGGGCAGCAGGCTCGCGACCTTGAGGTCGAGCAGCGTCGCGGCGACGACGATGAACTCGCTGGCCTCGTCGAGCAGCCCCTCGCCCTCGAGGGTCGAGAGGTACGCGATGAACGCGTTCGTGACCTCGCCGAGCGCGATCTCGGTGACGTCGAGCCTGCGGTTGCCGATGAGGGTCAGCAGCAGGTCGAACGGGCCGTCGAAGTGCGCCTGATGGATGCGGAAGCCGCCTGCGACCTCCTCGACGGGCGCCGCGTCCGGATCGACCGGCGCGGTCTGCTCGGCCACGTGCCGAGCCTCAGGCGACGGCGCCGCGCGCGATGAGCTCGCGGGCGACCTGCCGGTACGCCTCCGACGCGGCGTGCTCGGGCGCGTACTGCGTGATGGGCGTGCCAGCCACCGAGGCGTCCGGGAACTTCACGGTGCGGCGGATCACCGTCTCGAGCACCGACGGGCCGAACGCCTCCACGACGCGCTGCAGCACCTCGCGGGAGTGCAGCGTGCGCGAGTCGTACATGGTGGCGAGGATGCCGTCGAGCCGCAGCGCGGGGTTGAGGCGGTCCTGCACCTTGTCGATGGTCTCCTTCAGCAGCGCGACGCCGCGCAGCGCGAAGTACTCGCACTCGAGCGGCACGAGCACGCCGTGCGCAGCGGTGAGGGCGTTGACGGTGAGGAGGCCGAGCGACGGCTGGCAGTCGACGAGGATCACGTCGTACTCGTCGGAGACCTGGCGCAGCACGCGTGCGAGGATCTGCTCGCGAGCGACCTCGCTCACGAGATGCACCTCGGCAGCCGACAGGTCGATGTTCGCGGGGACGACGTCGAGGCCGGGCACGCTCGAGTGCTGGATCGCCTCGTGCGTGTCGCGCTTCGACGACAGCAGCAGGTCGTAGATCGTCGTCGCGTCGTGGTTGTCGATGCCGAGGCCGGCCGACAGCGCACCCTGCGGGTCGAAGTCGACGGCGAGCACCTTGCGGCCGTACTCGGCGAGCGACGCTCCGAGGTTGATGGTCGTCGTCGTCTTGCCGACGCCGCCCTTCTGGTTGCACATCGCGATGATGCGCGCGGGCCCGTGGCTCGCGAGCGGCTCCGGCGTCGCGAAGCCGCGCAGCGGCCGCCCCGTCGGCCCCATCACGGGTGCGTCGAGGCCCGGCAGTGCTGCCGTCTGCTTCGTCCCACCGCTCATGTGGTCGAGTCTAGGTCCGCCCCTCCCCCGCTCCCCGCAGCGCGGCCAGGCGTGTATCTCAACCTCTGGTCGAGGGTTGGGCTCGCGTCGACGGCCTCGCCGCAAGGGGTGGATGCATGCGCGTGCCAGCGGGCATCGTCGACGACGTGGACCATGACGACGAGCTCGAGCGCACGATGCTGCGCCTCGTCGACGAGCGCGCGCCCGATCGCACGATCTGCCCGAGCGACGTCGCCCGCGCCGTCGGCGACGCCGACACGTGGCGCGACCTCATGGATGCCACGCGTGCCGTCGCCGCACGCCTCGCCGACGCGGGCGAGGTGGAGGTCACGCAGCGCGGCGCCGTCGTCGACGTGCGCACCGCGCGCGGCCCGGTGCGCATCCGCCGCCCGCGCTGACCTGCGCGGGCCGCCTCCCGCCGTCGGGTGTTGCGTTTCGCAGGCGATCAGGGGTGGCAGAGGGGAATCTTCCCTCCGCC
>NZ_CEEDMM010000016.1:0-54640 GCF_979255995.1 Agrococcus sp. AC640b | reverse complement strand
CACACCCTCAAGCACGCCACCGCCTGGACCGTCGCACACCCACACCCCGGCGAGCTCCGCTGGCGATCACCACTCGGACACACATACATCGACAAGCCACCACCGGCAGGACCGACCTTCACAGACCTGCAACCCACCTCCGCTGCCCCCGACCCGGAAGACCGCTGGGGCGACGCACACGACGACGCCGACGCGCCCTTCTGACGTCAAGCCGAGCGTGCTCCCTGCGCACGCCGTCGCTCAGGCGAGCAGCTCGGCGAAGCCCGGCAGGTCCTGCGGGCGATGTCCGGCGCCGACCAGCACCCGATGCGTCGCGCCCGCCGTCACGAGCGCGGCAGCGATCGCCTCGTACTCCGCGTTCCACGCGCCGGTGACGACCGTCGTCGCGACCCCGCGCACGTCGTCGGCGACGATGCCGTGGCCCCACGGCGACGGCACGCCGGCGAACCACGTGGCCGTCGCCCGCTCCGCGTCCCATCGTCCGTCGTCGAAGGGACCGCCGAGCAGGATCGGCCGCGCAGCGCGCCAGAACGCCTCGATGCCGTCGTCTGCGAGGGCGCGGTGCGCCCTGCCCATGCCGGTCACGTGCGCCTCGATCGCCGGGTCGCCGCGCGCCACGTCGTACAGCGCAGGCTCGAGGAGCACCAGCCGACGCGGCCGCACGATCGAGAGGGCGAGCACTGCCGGGATCGCACCGTGCGAATGCGCGACGACGGTGGACCGCTCCGTGGTCGCCGCCGCCACGACCTCGGCCTGCGCGAGCACGTCTCGCGTACCCGTGAGGTCGAGCGCATGCCCGCCAGCGACCCCCGAGCGTCGCCACGCAGCGGCACCCGCCGCACCCGCACCGTGCACGAGCACGAGGTCGGCGGGCACCGCGGGCACGACGCAGGCCTCAGCCCTCGTGCGTGTGCGTGGGCTCCTGGCACGGCGCCGACAGCCAGATCGCGGCTGCGACGTCGTCGCCGACGGTGTGCTCCGCGCCGTCGACCTCGACCGTGAGACCGCCGGTGAAGCGTCCGCGACCGACGTAGCGCATGCGCTCGTCGAGCTCGACGCCCTGGTCGGCGAGGAACCGCAGCAGCTCGGGGTCGGCATCCGAGATGCGCACGACCGTGCCCACGTAGCCGTCGTGCGCCTCTGCGAGCAGCGTCGCGCTCGGCTGCCTCGTCGTGCCATCGGCTGCGGGGATCGGGTCGCCGTGCGGATCGCGCTCCGGATCGCCGAGCGCGTGCGCGATCGACTCGACGAGCCGGTCGCTCATGCCGTGCTCGAGCACCTCCGCCTCGTCGTGCACCTCGTCCCACGCGTAGCCGTGCTGCTGCACGAGCCACGTCTCGATGAGCCGATGCCTGCGCACCTGCCGCAACGCGAGCGCACGCCCCTCGTCGGTGAGCGCGATCGTGCCGTACGGGCGGTGGTCGACGAGCCCCTGCGCGCTCAGCTTCTTCACCATCTCGGTCACGGTCGACGCCGCGAGACCCAGGTTCGTCGCGAGCCGCGACGGCGTCACGGGCTCCGGCTGCCACTCCGTGTAGGCGTAGATCGCCTTCACGTAGTCCTCGACGGCGGTCGTCTGCATGGCGGGAGGCTATCCCTCGGCAGGCGCGTGCGCGACGGACGCGGACGCGGCGAGCGCAGCCGCGAGCGCGCGGAACGCGCGCCGCCGGTGGCTCAGCGCGTCCTTGTCCTCCGGCGACAGCTGCGCCGCCGAGACGGGCGCGTCGTCCGGCTGGAAGATCGGGTCGTACCCGAAGCCTCCCTCGCCGGCAGCGGCTTCGAGCACCGAGCCGCGCCAGACGCCCATCTCGACCAGCTCGCGCTCGCCGTCGACGTAGGCTGCGGCGCACACGAATGCGGCGCCGCGGTCGGCGACCCCCTCGAGGTTGCGCAGCAGCAGCTCGAGGTTGTCGCGGTCGTCTCGCGTCCCCGCGTAGCGGGCAGAGAAGATGCCGGGCGCACCCTCGAGCGCGTCGACGGCGATGCCGGAGTCGTCGGCGATCGACGCGACGCCTGTCTCCTCGAACGCCTCGCGTGCCTTGATGAGCGCGTTCTCGGCGAACGTCACGCCGTCCTCCACCGCCTCGGGCCCCTCGTACGCCTCGAGCACGGCATCCGGCAGGTCGTCGGCGAGGATGCGCTGCAGCTCGGCGACCTTGTGCGCGTTGTGGGTCGCGACGACGATGCGCGTGCGTGCCTCGCTCATGCGAGCACCTCCCGCTGCAGCCTGGCGAGCTCGTCGCAGCCTGCGACCCCGAGGTCGAGCAGCGACCCCAGCTCGCTGCGGTCGAACGGGGCCCCCTCCGCAGTGCCCTGCACCTCGACGAACAGCCCCCTGCCCGTGACGACGACGTTCATGTCGGTCTCGGCGCGCGAGTCCTCGACGTATGCGAGGTCGAGCAGCGGCTCGCCGTCGACGATGCCGACCGAGATCGCCGACACCGAGTCGATGAGCGGCGTCGCCGATGCGGGGATGCGCTTCTGGCCCTTCGCCCACTCGATCGCGTCGGCGAGCGCGACGTACGCACCGGTGATCGATGCGCAGCGCGTGCCGCCGTCGGCCTGCAGCACGTCGCAGTCGACGACGATCGACAGCTCGCCGAGCGCCCGCATGTCGACGACGGCGCGGAGCGAGCGACCCACGAGGCGCGAGATCTCATGCGTCCGACCGCCGATGCGGCCCTTGACGCTCTCGCGATCCATGCGCTCGTTCGTCGATCGCGGCAGCATCGAGTACTCGGCGGTGACCCACCCCTTGCCCTTGCCCGCCATCCACCTGGGCACCGACGGCTGCACCGACGCGGTGCACAGCACCTTGGTGCCGCCGACGGAGATGAGCGCGGAGCCCTCGGCCTGCGCGGACCAGCCGCGCTCGATCGAGACGGGGCGCAGCGCATCCGCCGTCCTGCCGTCGTTGCGTGTCATGTCAGATCCTCTCGGGGAGCTCGATGACTCCCGTCTGCGTGAACTCCACGTGCGTCACCTCGGGGCCGAGGAATCGACGAGCGAGGCGCAGGAACGGCTCCTGCGCCTCGGTCGTCGCCTCGAAGGCGTAGGTCGGCTGCGTCGACGGCGCAGCGAGCGCCCCGGCGTCGGACAGCCGCCGATACACGTCGGATGCGGTCTCCTCGGCGCTCGAGATCAGCCGCACGTCAGGTCCCATGACGTAGCCGATCGCGCCCGCGAGCAGCGGATAGTGGGTGCAGCCGAGCACGAGCGTGTCGATGCCGGCTGCGCGCAACGGCTCGAGGAGCTCGCGCGCGGACGCGAGCACCTCGTCGCCCGTCGTGACGCCCGACTCGACGAAGTCGACGAACGGCGGGCACGCGGCGGCGTCGACGTGACCGATGCCCGCCTGCGCGAACGAACGCTGGTACGCGTGCGAGCCGATGGTGCCTGCGGTGCCGATGACGCCGATCGACCCGGTGCGCGTCGCACGGATCGCAGCGCGCACGGCGGGCTGGATCACCTCGACGACGGGGATGCCCATGCCCAGCTCGTACCGCTCGTAGGCGACGTCGTACATCGCCGCCGATGCGGTGTTGCAGGCGATGACGAGCATCTTCACGTCGCGATCGACGAGCGTGTCGAGCGCTGCGAGCGCGAGCCTGCGCACGTCGTCCTGCGAGCGCGGGCCGTACGGGCCGTTCGCGGTGTCGCCGATGTAGGTGAGCGACTCGTTCGGCAGCTGGTCGATGAGCGCGCGAGCGACGGTGAGACCGCCGAGCCCGCTGTCGAAGACTCCGATCGGGCGCTGCACCCGACCAGCCTAGCCGCGGCCCGAGTCGACGCCCGTGCGGACCATCCTGCGCATGGGCACGTGGTTCCACGTCGGCCCCGTCGAGACCTCCTCGCCCCACATCGCGAAGCCGCGACGCTCGTAGAACCGGCGGGCGCGCTCGTTGCCTGCGATGAGCCACAAGGTGATCGGCTCGTCGTCGACCACGAGCGCCAGCAGGCGGTCGGCGAGTCCGGTGCCGTGCTGCGAGGGTGCGACGTACAGGGTGTCGAGCGCCCGATCGACGGGCGCGGGTGCGAAGCCGAGCCCCTCCTCCCATGCCATGGGGCTCGCGGTCGTCGACGCGACGCCCACGATGGCGCCGTCGAGCCATGCGACGGCGATGCGGGAGACGCCCGACGCCAGCTCGTCACGCAGGGCTGCCGCGTCGTCGTCGAGACGCGCGAGCTGCTGCTCGAGGAAGTCGGGCTGCAGGCTGCCCTCGTAGGTGCGGGCCCGTTCGATCGCGACGAACCGCACCCACGCGGCGGCGTCGTGCGGGTCGAGCGTCTCGACCGTCGGCTGCGCTGCGCGCACGTGCTGAGCTTCCGTTCCCATGGCCGATCCAGCCTAGGCTGGCGACGTGACGACGGCACTGCAGACCGACCGGTACGAGCTGACGATGATCGACGCGACCCTCGCCACGGGTCGCGGTCTTCGCCCGAGCGTCTTCGAGGTGTTCGCGAGGCGGCTGCCCGGTGCACGTCGCTACGGCGTCGTCGCCGGCACCGGACGACTCCTGGATGCGATCGAGCGCTTCCGCTTCGACCATGCCGAGCTCGCCTTCCTGCGCTCGGAGCGCATCGTGTCGGACGCGACGCTCGACTGGCTCGCCGACTACCGGTTCTCCGGCGACGTGCGCGGCTACGGCGAGGGCGAGGCGTACTTCCCGAACAGCCCGCTGCTCGTCGTCGAGGGCTCGTTCGCCGAGTGCGTCGTGCTCGAGACCCTCGCGCTCTCGGTGCTGAACTACGACTCGGCGGTCGCGAACGCGGCGACGCGCATGGTGCAGGCCGCGAAGGGGCGTCCGCTGTCGGAGATGGGCTCGCGCCGCGCGAACGAGGATGCGGCGATCGCCGCGGCGCGCGCGGCGTACATCGCGGGCTTCCGCGCCACCTCGAACCTCGCAGCCGGCGCTGCGTGGGGCATCCCCACGATGGGCACGGCCGCGCACTCCTTCACCCTCCTGCACGACTCGGAGGAGGAGGCGTTCGCAGCGCAGGTGGCAGCCCTCGGCACGGGCACGACGCTGCTGGTCGACACCTACGACATCGAGCGCGGCGTCGAGACGGCCGTGCGGGTCGCCGGCACGGGCCTCGGCGGCGTGCGCATCGACTCCGGCGACCTCGTCGAGGTCGCGCAGCAGGTGCGCACGCAGCTCGACGCCCTCGGCGCGAAGGACACGCGCATCACGGTGACGAGCGACCTCGACGAGTACGCGATCGCCGGGCTCTCCGGCAGCCCCGTCGACGCGTTCGGCGTGGGCACGAGCGTCGTGACCGGCTCCGGCTCCCCCGCCGCGGGCATGGTGTACAAGCTCGTCGCCCACCGGGGCGACGACGGCTCGTGGGTGTCGGTCGCGAAGCAGTCGGACGGCAAGGCCTCGCACGGTGGCGAGAAGACCGCCGTGCGCACGCTCGTCGGCGGCGTCGCCACCGAGGAGACCGTGTTCGTCGGCGGCGAGCCGGACGCGTCGATCGGGCGCGCCCTGCAGGTGCCGCTCGTGCAGCAGGGCGTCATCGTCGACGAGCACCGCGGCGCCGCAGGCGTGGCTGCCGCGCGCGAGCGCTGCGCGGCCGCCGTCGCCGAGCTGCCTGGCGACGCGATCCGGCTCGCCCGCGGCGAGCCGGTGATCCCGACCGTCTTGCGCCGACCGTCACGGTCGGCGCGCCGGGGTCACTCGCCCTTGAGACCCTCGTAGATCTCCTTACACGTCGGGCAGATGGGGAACTTCTCGGGGTCGCGCCCCGGGGTCCACTTCTTGCCGCACAGCGCGCGCACCGCCTTGCCGGTGAGCGCCGACTGCAGGATCCGCTCCTTCTTCACGTAGTGCGAGAAGCGGTCGTGGTCGCCGTCGTCGACCTGCTCCTGCCGCAGCAGCTCCTCGAGCTCGCGGTCGAGCACGTCGGTGCCGCCGCCACCGGTGCCGGGGTTCGATGGATCGCTCATGCCCTCAGTCTCGCATGGCGGCTGCGAGCACCTCGGGGCCGCGGCGGTCGATGACCAGGCCGCCGACGGCGATGCCGAGCGCGAGCACGAGCACCGCGTAGCCGGCGCCGAGCCACCCCCACTGCTCGTCGGGCGACGAGAGCTCGAGGACGACGGGCGCCACGATCGGTGCCGACACGGCGATGGACGCCACGAGCGCACCAGCCTGCGTGAGCGCCGCTGCCCACGACTGCGCCGCGGGCGCCTGGAAGACGCTCGCCTCCGGCCCCGAGACCGGGTACGGCCACCGTGCGCTCACCACCGACGACACGGCGAGCGAGGAGCCCAGCAGCGCGAGGCTCGCTCCCAGCACCGGTGCGAGCAGGTCGAGGTCGCCGTGGACGCGCACGCCGACGACCGCTGCGAGCGACACGAGGGCGGCGGCGACCACCGCGAGGGGCAGCGTCCTGCCGAGCCGATCCTGCCAGCCGGGCACGCGTGCGGCGAGGTGCATCCACCATGCGGAGCCGTCGTAGGCGGTGTCGTCGTGGATCGACCAGCCGATGAACAGCGCGAGCGCCGCAACGGGCAGCAGCGTCCACGTCTCGCGGGGCAGCCCTGCGAGCCACAGCGGCACGGCGAGCAGCACCGGCAGCACGACGACGGCGATCGCGATCGCCTGGTAGCGGCGGTCGCGACCCCAGCCCGTCACCGTGCGTGCGAGCACGACGACCCACGGCTGCGCCGGCACGAGACGCAGCAGGCCGAGATGCTCGCGCAGGCGCGGTCGGTCGACGCGACCCATGCGCCACGCCACGATGGCGAGCCATGCCGCGGCGAGCAGCACGACGGTGCCGAGCGCGACGAGCACGCGGGCGGGCTCGAGCAGCCACCCCGTGGATGCTGCGAACGGCGATCCCGCCAGCACGCCGATGCCGGCGTCGAGGCCGCCGACGAGCGGCGCGGCCGCGAGCGCAGCGAGCAGCACGAGCAGGCTGCCTGCGATCCACGGCCACGTGCGCGCGCTCGCGCCGACGTCGACCACGAGCCGCACGAGCGCGACCGTCACGGCGAGGAGCGGTGCGGCGAGCACGACGAGCCCCGCGCCCTCGTCGAGCCCGCAGGCGATGCCGACGCCGAGCGCGACGACCGTGAGCGGCGACACGAGGGCGCCGAGCCCCGTGCCGAGCGCGACGGCGGGCGGCTGCGCGAGACCACGGAACGCGCGCGGGTCGAGCGCCGCGTCGCGCTGCCCCACCAGGCCGACGCCTGCCGCGACCAGCACCACCGCCGTCGTGGCGAGCGTCGAGGGGAACGCGTCGCGCGCGGCGAGCACGATCGCGGCTGCGGCGAGCGCGACGGCCGCCAGCCACGGCAGCAGCGCGCGGCCGAGCCCTCTCGGGTCGTGCCGCAGCGCGGCGAGGGCCGCGACCCTCAGTCGAGCGACGGCGAGAGCCACGGGAGGTCCTGGGCGGGCGACGAGCCGACGATCCTGGTGAAGCGCTCCTCGAGCCTCAGCCCGTCGCGCACGTCGTCGATGGCGCCTGCTGCACGGACCACGCCGTCGCGCAGCACGAGCACGTGATCGCATGCGCGCTCGACGAGCGTCATGTCGTGGCTCGTGAGCACGACGGCGCCGCCGCGGCGTCGGAGGTCGCCGAGGATCGACAGGATCGTGTCGGTCGCGACGGGGTCGATCGACTCGAACGGCTCGTCGAGCACGACGACGCGCGGCGCGTGGATGAGCGCGGCGGCGACGCCGACGAGCTGCTGCATGCCGATGGAGTAGTCGGAGACGAGGCGGTCGGCGTCGTCCGTCAGCTCGAATCGCTCGAGCAGGGTCGCCGCCCTCGAGATCGCGTCCTTGCGCGGCACGCGACGCAGCAGCGCTGCGTGCACGAGCAGCTGCCTGCCGGTGAGGCGGTCGAACAGACGCATGCGGTCGGGCACGACGCCCAGCTGCGACTGCACGCCGCGTGCGCGCACGTCCTTGCCGTTGACCTCGACCGTGCCCGCCGTGGGCCGCATGAGGCCGCCAGCGAGCGACACGGTCGTGGACTTGCCTGCACCGTTGAGCCCGACGATGCCGTGGCACTCCCCCGCGCGCACCACGAGGTCGATGCCGTCGACGGCGACGGTCGAGCCGAAGCGACGCGTGACGCCCGTGAGCTGCAGCACGATCGCGGGCGCGTCGGACGCGTCGGGCGCGTCGGACGCGTCGGACGTCGCCGTCGTCTCGGGCTCGTCGCCGACGGCTGCTGCACGGTCATCGGCGTCTGCGCGCTCCTGCCTCGCGAGCATCGTCGACGCGTCGGGGTCGGACTGCACCGTGACCACCTCGAACGGGTCGTCGTCGTCGGCGCGGACCTCGGGCTCGGTCGGCTCGGGCTCGACGACCGGCTCCGGCTCGACCACCGGCTCCGGCTCGACCACCGGCTCCGGCTCGACCACCGGCTCCGGCTCGACCACCGGCTCCGGCTCGACGACCGGCTCGGGCTCCGGCTCGGCGACGGGCGCGGGCTGCGCAGCAGACGCCTTCGCCTGCGCAGCGCCCAGGGCGCGATTGCGAGCTCGCGTCGCAGCGGCCTTGCGCGCCGCCTCGCGACGTCGCTCCGTCTGCTCCTGGGGACTCAGCTCCGCCCACGGTCGTCTCTGATCTCCAGCACCCACGCCATCCACCGTATCGACCGTCGGCTGGGCATCCGACGACGCGCCGCCGCCGCGGCCGGACACGAACGCGCGCCATGCGTCGCGCGCCGCAGAGGATCGCGAGGCGTCACCCGCGGGCACGTCGTCCGGCTCCATGGATCGAGCGTACGCAGCGGGGCTGGACGGGGGCCTCGCGAGCGTCCGCGAATCGCCCCGTCCACAGCGATCCCACCGCCGCCAACGGTCGTTTGCTACGCTGGAGGACGGCACAGTGAGGTGTCTCCCGGGTTCCACCCGGGTGAACGTCAGGGAAACAGGCCACCATTGGCCGTCCCGCACCACCGCATTGGAGAAGGCAATGACCACGCAGATCGTGATCCTCGCAGCAGGCATGGGCTCGCGCCTGGGCCGTTCGCTGCCCAAGAGCCTGACGATGCTCAACGACGGCCGCACCATCATGCAGCAGCAGGTCGAGAACGTCCGGGCGACGTTCGACGACGCGCGCATCACCACCGTCGTCGGCTACAAGGCCGACCACATCATCGACGCGTTCCCCGAGAACACGTACGTCTACAACGACGAGTACGACGTCACGAACACCTCGAAGTCGCTGCTGCGGGCGCTGCGCGCCTCGAAGCCGGGCGGCGTGCTGTGGATGAACGGCGACGTCGTCTTCCACCCCGGCCTGCTCGCTCGCGTCGCCGACCGCGTCGCCGCCGACCAGTCGACCGTCGCCGTCGACACCTCGAAGGTCTCCGACGAGGAGGTCAAGTACACGCTCGACGCTCGCGGCAACATCCAGGAGCTGTCGAAGACCGTCAAGGGCGGGCTCGGCGAGGCCATCGGCATCAACTACATCGCGTCGACCGACAAGGCCACGCTCATCCGCCACCTGCAGCGCTGCGATGCGCAGGACTACTTCGAGCGGGGCATCGAGACGGCGATCGCCGAGGCGGGCATCCGCGTGCAGCCGCTCGACATCTCCGACCTGTTCGCGGTGGAGGTCGACTTCGCCGAGGACCTCGAGCGCGCGAACCTGTACGTCTGATCGCTCGCGCGACGCCGGCCGCCCCGTGGCGGCCGGCGTCGTCGTGTGCGCAGCCACCTAGGATGCGAGAGTGACCGCCCCGACCCACGCGCGCGACTCCTGGTCGCCCGCTCGTCGCTACCGGCACAGCCTCTGGCTGCTCACCTCGCGCGACCTGCGCGTGCGGTACTCGACGTCGTTCCTCGGCTACCTGTGGAGCGTGCTCGACCCGCTCGCGATGAGCGCGATCTACTACTTCGTCTTCACCGTCGTCTTCCAGCGCGACGTCGGCTTCGAGCCGTACATCGTGTTCCTCCTCAGCGGCCTGCTGCCGTGGATGTGGCTGAGCGGCGCCGTCTCCGACTCGACGAGGGCCTTCATCAAGGAGGCGAGGCTCATCCGGTCGACGAAGGTGCCGCCGACGATCTGGGTCGCACGCCTCACGCTCGCGAAGGGCATCGAGTTCGTCGCATCGATGCCGGTGCTCGCGCTGTTCGCGATCTTCTCGGGTGCGACGGTCGGCTGGGAGGTGCTCCTGTTCCCGCTCGGCATCCTGCTGCAGGCGGCGCTCGTGCTCGGCATCGGCCTCATCGTCGCGCCGCTGACGATCTTCTTCCGCGACCTGGAGCGCGCGGTGAAGCTCGTGCTGCGGTTCGCCTTCTACGCGACGCCCATCATCTACTCCCTGCACGACCTGCCGCCGCAGCTGCAGACGCTCGGGGCCTTCAACCCGCTGGCCGGCATCCTGTCGATCTACCGCTCCGCGTTCTTCCCTGAGGCGCTCGACTGGGTGGCCGTCGGCATCTCGGCCGGCATGACCGCCCTCGTGCTGCTCGTCGGCGTGCTCGTGTTCCGCAGGAGCATCCGCGCGGTGCTGAAGGAGGTGTGATGGCCGTCATCGACGTGGCGGGGCTCGGCATCCGCTTCAAGCGCTCGCGGTCGTCGAGACGCTCGTTCAAGGACCTGTTCGCCGGCAAGCAGCGCCGCACGCGGCCAGGCGAGTTCTGGGCGCTGCGCGACGTGTCGTTCTCCGTCGAGGCGGGCGAGGCGATCGGCGTCGTCGGTCGCAACGGACAGGGCAAGTCGACGCTGCTGAAGCTCGTCGCGGGCGTCGTGCTGCCCGACGAGGGCTCGGTCGACGTGCACGGCGGCGTCGCGCCCCTCATCGAGATCACGGGCGGCTTCGTCGCCGACCTCACGGTGCGCGAGAACGTGTACCTCGCGGCAGGCCTCCACGGTATGACGAAGGCCGAGATCGACGCGGCGTTCGACGAGATCATCGCGTTCGCAGGCATCGACGACTTCGTCGGCACGCCGTACAAGCACCTCTCGAGCGGCATGAAGGTGCGCCTCGCGTTCTCGGTCGTCTCGCGACTCGACGAGCCCATCATGCTCGTCGACGAGGTGCTGGCCGTGGGCGACAAGGCGTTCCGCGAGCAGTGCTACCGACGCATCGAGAGCCTGCTGGCGGAGGGGCGCACGCTCTTCCTCGTGTCGCACAACGAACGCGACCTGAAGCGCTTCTGCACCAGGGGGTTGTACCTCGACAAGGGGGCGCTCATCATGGATGGGCCGATCGAGGCAGTGCTCGAACGCTACGGGAACGAGCACGGGGGGAAGACATGAGCGACGACGTGCAGCAGGACATGGGCTGGCTGGTCAGGACGATCGACACGGTGGTCGAGAAGCAGCGACCGCTCGTGGTGAGCCATCTGCGGGAGGTGCGCAGACGCAACCCGCAGATCACGCCGGAGCAGCTCATCTCGCGGCTCGAGAGGCAGTACCTGGCTGCCGTGTCGACGTCGGGAGCCGCCGTGGGGGCGACGGCCGTCGCGCCCGGCGTCGGCACCGCCGCATCCCTGGGGCTCACGGTCGCCGAGACCGTCGCGTTCCTCGAGGCGAGCGCGTTCTTCGCGCAGGCCGTCACCGAGGTGCACGGCCTGCACGTGCGCGACCCCGAGCGCTCGAAGGCGCTCGTGATGTCGCTCATGCTCGGCAAGGAGGGCTCGTCGCTCGTGAAGCGACTCACCGAGCAGTCGTTGGGACGCGGCGCCGCAGGAGGCGCGTTCTGGGGGCAGCTCATCACGACGACCCTGCCGTCGGGCTTCGTCGCGAACACGGTCGTCGACTACCTGAAGCGTGCGTTCTTCCGCCGCATGACGGCGCAGACCGGGAAGTCGATGCTGGGCCGCGCGCTGCCGTTCGGCATCGGCGCGGTCGTCGGCGGCGTCGGCAACCACATCCTGGGTCGCCACATCGTGCGCAACGCCCGCGAGGCCTTCGGTCCCGCTCCGGCATGGTTCGATGCCGAGCTCGAGCCGGTCGAGAAGGCGCAGCGCCCGAAGCGCCTGCGCCGCGGCGCGATGTCGGAGGACATGCAGCGCACGTACGACGCGAACCGCAAGCCCGGCTTCGGCGGCCGCGCGCTCGAGCGGCTGCGTCGCACGGGCAAGCACGACGACGGCGCCGGCGACCAGCCGCCCGCGGATCCTACGGCGTAGAGCCCTCGACGGCCTCCGGCGCGTCGTCGTCGATCTCGACCTCGAACCTGTCGGTGCGGTGCCGTTCGGCGTGCTCGGCCCAGACCGCCAGCAGACGGTCGATGGCGGCATGGAATCGCGCGGTGGCGCTGCCTGGGCTCGTGTCGCCGAAGTAGTGGGTGCTCCACTGCTCGAGCCGTGCGAGCGCCTCCGCGTCCTCCGCGACCCTGTCGATCTCCGCGAGCGGGTCGGCGAGGCCGGCCTCGAGCCATTCGCAGGCACCGAGGTAGCCGCGCTCGTCGACGTCGGCCTCCTGCGACACGGGGCGTGCGATGAGGATGGGCTTGCCGACGGCGAGGCGGTCGTAGACCATCGCGGACACGTCGGTGATCGCGACGTCGGCGTCGGCGAGCTGCCAGCCGAGCTGCGGACCGTCGTCGTAGACGTGGTGCGCGGACGCGTCGCGACGGTTCGCGGCCTCGATCATGCTCACGATGCGCTCATGCGCCGCCTTGTACGCGGGATCGAGCACCCCGGAGCGCGGGTGCGGGCGGTAGACGAGTCGGTGCGCGTCGCTCGCGAGCACCGCGGCGGCGACGTCGAGCCCGTGCGACACGATCGACCCGTACGCGCCCGCCGGCCGGTCGCCCTCCCACGTGGGCGCGTACAGCACGACGCGGCGGCCGTCGCTCGGGTAGGGCACGTCGCCTGCGAAGTGATCGGCCTGCGGCCTGCCGATCTCGATCGTGCGCCGCTCGAGGTCGTAGTCCCACAGCTTCGCGCTCAGGCGGTCGCGCGCCGCCTGCCCGGCGATGAGCGCGTAGTCGTACGCCTTGAACTGGTTCGTGGTCATGTACATCTTGTCGGACTCGCCGTGGTTGATGAACACATGCCACATGCGCCCGTAGCGCATCATCTGGAAGTTGCGCGCGTTCTGGTTCACGTACAGCACCAGCCGCGGTCCTCGGTGCTCGAGGAACGCCTCGAGGTCGCTCACCTGCGTCACCGACCACACGGGCAGGTCGGTCTCCTGCCACAGCTGCAGCGCGGCACCGGGGCTGCGGGCGAGGATGCCGACCGAGTGGGTGGCGGAGAGCTCGCGCAGCGGCTCGTACCACTGGCGCAGCTGGTACAGGTTCACGGGGCCGTCCGCGTAGTAGACGACGATGTCGACGTCGCCGGGATGCGTCGTCTCATGCTGCGCCCGGGTGCGGGCGACCTCGGCCCGGTTCCGTCTGGAGGTCAGCCCGTTCCGGAGGAGTCGGCGGGCAGCGGTGAGGTCGCGGCGCAACGGCATGGGCTCCAGCCTACGTCTGCCATGCTTGCTCGGTGACTCGAACGGACCCCTGGCCTGGCGTCTCGTACGTCATGCCGGTGCTCAACGAGGAGCGCTACCTCGCTGCCGCGGTCGAGACGGTCATGGCGCAGGACTACCCGGGCGAACGCGAGCTCGTGCTGGCGCTCGGACCCTCGAACGACGGCACCGACGCGGTCGCCGAACGGCTCGCCGCCGCCGACCAGCGCATCCGGCTCGTGCCGAACCCGGGCGTCGACATCCCCATCGGGCTGAATCTCGCCATCGCGGCGAGCAGGCACGAGATCGTCGTGCGCGTCGACGCGCACACGCAGATCCCCGCCGACTACACGCGCATCGCGGTGCGCTCGCTCGAGGCGTCGGGGGCTGCGAACGTCGGCGGCCTCATGCTCGCGACGGGCGAGACGCCGCTGCAGCGCGCGGTGGCGCGCGGCTACCGGTCTCGCATCGGCCTCGGCGGTGGCTCGTACCACGTCGGCGGCGAGGCGGGCCCGACGGACTCCGCGTACCTCGGGGTGTTCCGCAGGTCGGCGCTGGAGTCGGTGGGCGGCTACGACGAGACGCTGCGACGCGGCGAGGACTGGGAGCTGAACTACCGGCTGCGCAAGGCCGGGCACCTCGTGTGGTTCGACCCTGCGCTGCAGGTGCGGTACTGGCCGCGGGAGACGTGGCCGAAGCTCGCCAGGCAGTTCCACTCGACCGGCGTGTGGCGCGGCGAGCTCGTGCGTCGCGTGGGCGCGGGCAACGGCGTGCGGTTCTTCGTGCCGCCTGCGCTCGTCGTGGCGATCGCGCTCGCGGTGCTCGGCGGGCTCGCCGCGGCGATCGCCGCGCTCGTGGCATCGGTGCCGCTGTGGCTCGCGGTCGTCTCCGCGCTGCTGGGGCTCGCGCCCGCCGCCTACCTCGCGCTCCTGCTCGGCGTCGTGATCGCGACGCCCGGCTCCCTCGGCGACCGGCTGCGCTTCGCAGGCGTGGTCGCCGTCATGCATCTGGCATGGGGAACGGGCTTCCTGCAGGGGGTCGTGCGCGGGGCGGGCACGAACCGCGACCTGTCGCGCAGCGAGGGGCCGGTCGGCGGCTAGACGCGCGCGTCGTCGTCATCGTCGAGGATGCCCTCTGCGAGCATCCGCTCGACGACGCGCATGCCCGCGTGGCCGTCGTCGAGGGGTGCGAAGCGTGCGCGCCACGCTGCACGACGCTCGTCCCATCCGTCGCCAGGGCCCGCTGCCAGCACGGCCTCGACCACCTCGTCGAACGTGCGGGCGAACGGACCAGGCGCCGTCTCGGCGAGGTCGAACGTGAAGCCGCGCAACCGGTCGCGGTAGTCGTCGAGGTCCGGCACGGCGAACACCGTGGGCAGCTCGAGCCCTGCGGCGTCGAACATGATCGACGAGTAGTCGGTCACGAGCACGTCGGCGGCGACGAGCAGCTCTGCGACGTCCGGGTACGTCGTCGCGTCGACGACGCCGACGCCGGCGAGCGCGGCCCCGCCTCCGGCGTGCGAGCGCGCGTGGCCGCGCACGACGACGCGCCACCCATCGCCGAGCTCGGCTGCGAGCGCTGCGACGTCGACGTGGTCGACGACCGCGACGCGGTCGTCGCGCCACGTGGGCGCGTACAACGCGATGCGCGTCTGCATCGGCACGCCGAGGCGAGCGCGGATCGCGGCGCGATCGCCGTGGCGCAGCAGGTCGCCACGCGGGTACCCGAGCTGCCACACGGGGCCGCGGAAGGCGTACGCGGCCCGCAGGTGCTCGGCGGCGAACGGGTTCTGCGCGAGCAGCACGTCCCAGCGCCTGCCCTCGCGGATCGACGCGATCCTCGTGCGCAGCCCCTGGCCGGCACGTTCGAGCGCGAGCCTCTTGAGCGGCGTGCCGTGCCACGTCTGCACGACGCGCTGGTGCCGCATGCGGCGGTGTCGCTTGCGCAGCCAGTCGTTGACGACGATCGAGCGCGCGCCCGCCCGCATCCGCCACCACGCCTCGGTGCCCTCGACGACGCGCACGGCACCGTGCGGGATGGGCACGGAGCCGTCGACCGTCGACCACGCGCGCACGACGCCGGGCACGCGCGCTGCGAGCGCGCGGTCGACGCCTGCGGGATTGCACGACGCCGCCGTGCCGTAGAA
Organism: Agrococcus sp. AC640b; assembly: GCF_979255995.1. Taxonomy (NCBI): domain Bacteria; kingdom Bacillati; phylum Actinomycetota; class Actinomycetes; order Micrococcales; family Microbacteriaceae; genus Agrococcus; species Agrococcus sp. AC640b. The sequence continues at coordinate 39,118 of NZ_CEEDMM010000016.1, read as the reverse complement.
CGCCTCGAGCATGACGGCCGCCTGCGGCTCGGGAGCGCCGAGGTGCCTGCGCTGCATGGCGCGCTGCGCGCCGGGCGCGCGCTCCGCGTCGGTGAGCGGTGGGGCGAGCACGATGGCCACGGATGCCTCCCGCGGCTCGACCGCGATGCGCGCGTCGAGCGCGAGCTCGGGACGCGGCAGCGCGGCAGGGGGCGCGAGCTCGATGCGCGCGCCCGAGGCATCGACGAGCTCGACGACCCACGCGTCGCTCGGCAGCACGAGCGCGTCGCCGCCCCAGCGTGCCCGCGTGAGGGGCACGGCTGCCTCGACGAGGTCGTCGTGCACGGCGAGGTCTCCCGCGATCGACTCGCGCGCGCCGCGCACGCGCACGGCGACCGGCCGCGTCGCGCCCGAGTCGATGCGCAGCCGCATGCGGTCGCCGTCGCGCCAGATCGCTCGGATCGTGGCGGGCGCGCGCGGCTCGGCCGGCGGCTCGCCGTGGCCGAGCGCCGCGTCGATCGCCTGCAGCACGCGCTGCGTGGATCCGCCCAGCAGCGTCACGTGGTCGGCGACGAGCGTGCGCGCATGGGCGAGTCGCTCGTCGCGTGCCGGGCCGGGCTCGGCGACGTCGCTCGCCCATGCCAGCAGCGCATCCCACGTGCGCTCGTGCCTGCCACCGGCGAACGCCGCGTAGGAGTCGTACAGGCCGCGGGAGGCGGCGTAGGAGGCGACGTCGGGCGCGAGCAGCAGCGTCGGGATCGCGAGGGTCGCCGCGTCGTAGGCGATCGACGAGAAGTCGGTGACGAGCAGGTCGACGCCCGGCAGCGCCGGCGTGACGTCGGCGAGGAGGTCGTGGCCGAGCAGCCCGATGCGGTCGCAGAGCGCCGGGCCCGCCATGTAGTCGCCGAGCCCGTGCGGATGCGAACGCACCACGAGCCGCGCGTCGTGGGTCTCGAGCCACGCGGCGATGCGCCGCCACTCGTCTGCGGAGGGCACCGCGGGGTCGGGCTTGCCGTCGCGCCACGTGGGCGCATAGAGCACCGTCGCGCGGCCGCGCGCGCCCGATCGGTCGAGGAGCGCGGTCGCCGCCGCACGAGCGCCGGGCTCGTCGGCGGTGGCGAGCACGTCGACGCGCGCGTCGCCGAGCACGCGCACGACGTCGGCGCCGAGCCCCAGGGCGCTGCGCATGCGACTCGCGGCGCGCTCGGAGGCCACGGGCAGCAGGCGGATGCGCGAGGCCGAGCGGCGGTGCGCCTCGCGCAGCAGTCGACGCACGGGGGCGACGTCGGGCACGCCTGCGACGCGCAGCCAGCCCGGGGCATCCCGGTGCAGGTGCTTGAGCGGGATGCCGTGCCACAGGTGCACGACGTACGCGCCGTGCACGCCGGCGCGGCTCACGTCGCCGAACCCGTGCGTCACGACGACGACGCCGGCGCGCAGCGTCGCGACGAAGGCGCCCCAGCCGCGGACGGTGCGGATGCCGTGGGCTGCCGCGTCGGCTGCGTCGCGCTCGGTGCGCACGACCCACGCCACGTCGTCGCCGCGTGCGTGGGCTGCGAGCGCGAGCGGCAGGGCCCCCTCGCCGACGCCCGAGCCGCAGCCGACGACCCAACGCCGTCGATCCCTGGGGACGACGAGCGACGCGGCCGCGCCGAGCGCGACGGCCGGCAGGGCGAGCAGCGTGCGCAACGTGCGCCGCGAGACCTGAAGTGCGATGACGCCAGCATACGAGAGCGGCGCGCCATCGCCTGGGATCCACCCGTGCGATGACGCGCCGCGTCGCCGATGCGTCGCTAGAGCGTGCCGAGCGTCACGTCGACGTCCTGCTCGGATCCTGCGCGCAGGATCGTGAGCGTCACGCTCGCCCCGCCGGCCTCGGCGCGCACCTGCGCTGTGAGGTCGGTGGCGCTCGCGACCGAGGTGCCGTCGACTGCCGTCACGACGTCGCCCGCCTGGAGCCCCGCGCCCGCGGCTGCGCCGTCGGCCGTGACCTCGGCGAGCTGTGCTCCCGTGCGGCCGACGCTCACGTCCGTCACGTCCGTCACCGACGCGCCCAGCAGCCCGTGCGTCGCCGAGCCGTTCGACACGATCTCGTCGACGACGCGCTGCACGAGCGACGACTCGATCGCGAAGCCGATGCCGATGGAGCCGCCGGTCGACGAGTCCTCCGACATCGATGCGATCGCGACGTTGACGCCGATGAGCTGGCCCGCCGCGTTCAGCAGGGCGCCGCCGGAGTTGCCGGGGTTGATCGACGCATCCGTCTGCACGACGGGGATCGAGACGCTCTCCTGCGCCGCCTGCGTGCCCTGCTGGCTCCAGAAGCCGAACGGCGACTGCTGCGACTCCTCCGAGTCGCCATCCTGCGGAGCGCTCGAGGCGATCTGCAGGCCGCGGTCGACGGCGGAGACGATGCCGTCGGTCACCGAGTTCGACAGGCCCAGCGGCGAGCCGATCGCGATGGCGGTGTCGCCGACCGAGACGTCCGACGATTCGGCGAACGTGATGACCGGGAGGTCGGCGTCGACCCGAAGCACCGCGAGGTCGACGGTCGGGTCGGTGCCGATCACGGTCGCCGCCAGCAGCTGCCCATCGGTCGTCTGCACCGTGATCTGCGCGTCGGAGGCGGCACCGTCGAGCGTGACGACGTGGTTGTTCGTCACGATGATGCCTCCATCGCCGACGACGACGCCCGAGCCCGTGCCCGAGCCCGACGACGCGACGGCCTGCACGGTCACGACCGACTCGGAGGCGGTCTGCGCCACGTCGGCGATCGTCTGCGGATCGGTGGACGAGGCGCCCGTGATCGTCACGTCGCTCGACGCCGACGGCGACGGGCCGCCGTCCTGGGCGATGAGCGTCGCAGCCGTCGCGCCTGCTGCGCCACCGAGCACGGTGCCGCCGAGGAGCCCGACGAGCGCGAGCACCGCGATGGGGCGGCGCTTGCGACGCGTGGGGGCCTGCGCGGCGGTACCGGGCGCCGCGGCGTAGGCGGCCGCGGCGTCGTGCGAGCCGAACGGCTCGTGCGAGCCGAACGGCTCGTGCGAGCCGAAGGGCACAGAGGCGGGGTGCTGCCACGCGGGCTGCTGCGCGTGCGTCGGCTGCTGCCACGCGGCTGGCTGCGCGGGTGCCGACGGCGCCTGCGCGGCCGGCGGCGTGGGCACCTCGTGGCGGGGCTGGCCCCAGGTCGCCTCCTGCTGAGGCTCGTGCGGCCATCCGGTCGCGTCGTCCGGCGGCGTCTGGCCGCGATCGTCGTTCGTCATGACACCATGGGACGCCTCCCATCCATGCGATTCCTATGCGCCTTCGATGCCGCGGGTTCGGAACCTGAGGGCCTGCTGCGCGTTCCGATACCGTGGGGGCATGGCCGACGCACCGTGGCGCAGGACGGCGGCAGCCGCAGGGCTGCTGGGATCGACGGGCGAGATCGCACCGACGATCTTCGCCGAGATGACGGCGCTCGCGACGCGCACGGGGGCGGTGAACCTCGGGCAGGGCTTCCCCGACTTCGACGGACCCTCGGTGGTGCTCGAGGCGGCGCAGCGCGCGATCCGCGACGGCGTGAACCAGTACTCCCCCGGTCGCGGGCACCCCGAGCTGCTCGAGGCCATCGCCGAGCATCAGCGCCACTGGTACGGGCTCGGCACGACGACGAGCGAGGTGCTCGTGACCGCAGGCGCCACCGAGGCGCTCGCCGCGACGATGCTCGCCTACCTCGAGCCGGGCGACGAGGTCGTCGTCTTCGAGCCGTACTACGACGCGTACGCGGCGGTCGCAGGGCTCGCGGGCGCCAGGCTCGTGCCCATCCCCCTGTCTCCGCCCACGTTCGAGCCCGACGTCGCGCTCATCGAGCGGGCGTTCTCGTCGCGCACGCGCATGGTGATCGTGAACTCGCCGCACAATCCCACGGGCGTCGTGTTCGACGAGGACGTGCTGCGCGAGGTCGTGCGGTGCGCAGAGCACCGCGACGCGCTCATCGTCACCGACGAGGTGTACGAGCACCTCGTGTACGACGGCAGGCACGTGCCCATCGCCGCCATCGAGGGAGCCCGCGATCGCCTCGTGTCGATCGGCTCGGGCGGCAAGACGTTCTCGACGACCGGGTGGAAGGTCGGCTGGCTCGTGTCGACGCCGGAGCGCGTGCGGCAGATCCTGTCGGTGAAGCAGTACCTGACGTTCGTGAACGGCGCCCCGTTCCAGCCTGCGATCGCCGCGGGGCTGCGGATGGACGACGAGGCCTTCGACATGCTCGCAGCGTCGTTCGCACGCAAGCGAGATCTGCTCACGCGCGGGCTGCGGTCCGTGGGCTTCACGGTGCCCGATGCGCAGGCAGGCTACTTCGTGCTCGCCGACGGCTCGAGCCTCGGGTTCCCGGATGCGACGGACCTCGCCCGCAGGCTGCCGGAGCTCGCCGGCGTCGTCGGCGTGCCGCTGGCACCGTTCGCGCGTGCGTCGCGACGCGACCTGCGCCCGTGGATGCGGTTCGCGTTCTGCAAGCGCGACGAGGTGCTCGTCGACGCGGTCGAGCGGCTCGGCGCGCTGCGCGGGCTCGCGCAGGCGCCGACCGCGTAGCCGCTCAGCCGCTCGCGACGCCGTGGCGGCGGTTCGCCAGCGACGGGTTGCGCTCGCGGACGCTCGCCGTGCGGGCGGCGTCGATGGGTGCGACGGCGATGCCCTCGGCCTCGCCGAGCTGCGCGAGCGCGACGCCCATGGGGTCGACGACGAGCGAGCGGCCCGCGCCGACCGGGGGTGCATGGTCGGCGGCGACGACGTGCACGGTGTTCTCGATCGCTCGCGCCGCGACGAGCGTGACCCAGTGGTGCTCCTTCAGCGGGCCGCGCACCCACTCCGCGGGCACGACGAGCACGTCGGCGCCCGCATCCACGAGCAACCGCGACTGCTCGGGGAATCGCACGTCGTAGCAGGTCTGGATGCCGACGGCGTGGCCGTCGACGTCGATCACGGGCCGCTGCGCCGGGTCGCCTGGCGTGAGCCAGTCGGACTCGCGGGCGCCGAACGCGTCGTACAGGTGCACCTTGCGGTAGGCGGCGAGCACGCGCTCGCCGTCGACGGCGACGACGGTGTTCGCCACGCCGTCCGGCTGCCCGTCGCGGCCCGCGAGCCGCTCCACCATGCCCGCGACCACGACGGCGCCTGCTGCCCGCGCGGCCTGCTGCAGCGTCACGACGAAGGGCCCGTCGAGCGGCTCGGCGACGTGCGCGGCGAGCGCCGCCATGTCGGCGTCGAACGCCTGCGAGTACTCCGGCAGCACGATGAGGCGCGCGCCGCGCGCCGCGGCCTGCGCGACGAGCGCTGCGATCCGTTCGCGGTTCGCTGCGGGGTCGGGGCCCGGCGCCCACTGGACGGCGGCGGCGAGGAGGGGGGCTGGCTGTGCCATGGCTCCAGCCTAGGCAGCGCCGCTCCGCCTGCGCGCGAGAGGATGGCGGCATCTCACGAAGGGAGCGACATGCTCGTCGCATTCTCGGTCGCGCCTGGCACGGCGGGACCTGACGGGTCGGTCCACGACGCCGTCGCCAAGGCGGTCCGCATCGTCCGCGAGTCGGGCCTGCCGAACCGCACCGACGCCATGTTCACGACGATCGAGGGCGAGTGGGACGAGGTGATGGCGGTCGTGAAGGCGGCGACCGACGCGATCCTCGAGATCTCGCCCCGCGCCTCGCTGGTGCTGAAGGCCGACATCCGGCCAGGATGGGCCTCGGAGCTCGACGGCAAGGTCGACCGCCTCGAGCAGGCCCTCGGGGCGCGAGCCCCGCAGCAGCAGGCACCGGAGGAGGACCGATGAAGAGCGAGCTCTTCGCGCAGGCGTACCACGAGAAGCAGACCCAGGAGCGGTGGGTCAAGCAGTCCGATCGCATGATGCGCGTCAACGTCACCGGCACCGACGTCATCGCCGCCAAGGGGTCGATGGTCGCGTACCAGGGGCAGATCCAGTTCCAGCACGAGGGCTCGGGCTCCGTCGAGAAGTTCCTCAAGAAGGCCGTCACGGGCGAGGGCGCGCCGCTCATGCGCATGCAGGGGCAGGGCGAGGTGTTCCTCGCACGCGACGCGCAGAACATCTTCACCGTCACGCTCGAGAACGAGGGGCTCACGGTCAACGGCGAGAGCCTCCTCGCGTTCGATCACACGCTGCAGTGGGACATCAAGATGCTGCGCGGCGGCGGCTTCATGGCAGGCGGCCTGTTCAACCTCGAGATCGGCGGCCACGGCACCGTCGCCGTCACGTGCGACGGGGAGCCGCTGCTGCTCGACTGCTCGCAGCAGCCCACGTTCGTCGACCCGCAGGCCGCGGTGTGCTGGTCGTCGAACCTGCAGCCGCAGGTCGTGAACTCGATGAACATGCGCTCGCTGCTGCGCGGCGGCACGGGCGAGGCGTTCCAGCTGGCCTTCCACGGCCCCGGCTTCGTCATCGTGCAGCCCAGCGAGGGCCGCCCGAAGACGACGGGGCAGAACGGCGGCGGCTCGAGCGGCGTCAGCCTGTTCGGCTGACCCTCGGCGCGAGCTGCGACGGCCCGTCTCCCGGCGCTCACGCCGCGGGAGGCGGGCCGTCGAAGTACCGGTGCCAGTGCAGAGCGCAGCCGGGGTTGAACGCGGCAGCGCATGCCGGGCAGACATCCGCGGCGCCGTACTCGGCGATCGTCAGCAGGTGGCCGCACACGCCGCACAGCACTGCGCGCTCGTCCCGCGCGTCCGCCGGCCACGTGACGGCCGGGTGCCCCGCCGTCTCGGCATGGCACGCGTCGCACGGGAAGAAGGCGCCGCAGCACGCGAAGCGGATCGCGACGACGTCGAGCGGCGACGACCAGTGGATGCAGCGGGTCTCGTCGTCGACCGTGAGGCCGAGCACGAGCGGGCGCTGACGCGGCATCCGCTCCCCCTCGATCGCCCCTGGCCGGGATCTCGAGACCCCCACCAATGGCAGAAGGCCCGCCATCTGGCGGGCCTTCTGCATTCACATGGTTGCGGGGACAGGATTTGAACCTGCGACCTCCGGGTTATGAGCCCGGCGAGCTACCGAACTGCTCCACCCCGCGGCACGAGATATGACTCTAGCACGGCTTCGAGCCCCTCTCGAACCACGGGGTGGAATCGGTCGCTACGGCGTCGTCTCCTCGCCGTCCGCGGTGCCCTCGTCGGAGCCTGCGTCGTCGCTCGAGCCGTCGCCGGTCTCGCCCGTGATCTGCCCGATGAGGGTGTTGGCCTGGTCCACGGCCTGCTGCAGCCGCTCGTCGGCCTCAGCGGCCGCCACGAGGTCGTTCGAGGCGTAGGCCGCCTCACGCTCCTCGAGCGCCGTCGCAGCCTCCTGGAGCGCCGCTGCGAGCTGCGTCTGCAGGTCGCCGACCGGCTCGGCCCCCTCCTCGCCCTCGACGGGCTCGCCCGTCTCGGGATCGACGGGCGTCACGCCCTCGTCGCCAGCCTGCGCACCCGAGTCGCCGCCGAACAAGGCGTCGAGCGCCTCGTCGAGCGTCTCCTCGAACGCGATCTCGTTGCCGAACGACACGAGCACGCTGTCGAGCACCGGGAACGTCGTGCCACCGGTCGACTGCAGGTAGATGGGCTGCACGTAGAGCATGCCGCCACCCACCGGCAGCGTCAGCAGGTTGCCGTACACGACATCCGACTGGCCGTCCTGCAGCAGGTTGAGCACCTGGCCGATCTGCGAGTCGGTGTTGAAGTTGTTCTGCGCCTGCCCGGGCCCTGGGATCTGCTGATCCTCCGGGATGTTCTGCAACGTGAGCTGGCCGTAGTTCTCGGCCACCTCCCCAGCCGTCGCTCCCGCATCCGAGTTCACCGACAGGTACCCGTAGAGCAGCTCGCGGCCGCTCGAGGGCGGGATGAACGTCGAGTACAGCGAGAACGCCGGATCCTCGCCGTTGATCGCCATCGTCAGGTAGTACGGCGGCTGCGCGGTGTCGTCGCCGTCAGGGTTCGTCGGGTTCTCGGGCGTGCGCCACACGTCGGTGCCCGAGTAGAACTCGCTCGCCTCCGTGACGTGGAACTCGCCGAGGATGGCCCGCTGCACCTTGAACAGGTCGGCCGGGTAGCGCACGTGCGCCAGCAGGTCGCCCGACATCTCGCTCACCGGCTGCAGCGAGCTGGGGTAGATCTGGTCGTAGGCCTGGAGGATCGGGTCCTCCTCGTCCCACGCGTACAGCGTCACCGAGCCGTCGAAGGCGTTCACGACGGCCTTCACCGAGTTGCGGATGTAGTTGACCTGGTCGTCGATGCCTGCGGGAGGCGTCGGGTTCTGCGAGTCGGCGATGGCTCCCGCCAGCGACGTCTGCGCCGAGCCCGGGTACTGGGCCGTCGTCGTGAAGCCGTCGACGATCCACACGATCTCGTTGTCGACGACCGACGGGTACGGGTCCTGGTCGAGCGTCAGGTACGGCGCCACCTGCTGCACCCGCTCGAGCGGGCTGCGGTTGTACAGGATCTGCGAGTCGTCGGCGACGGCGTTCGAGAACAGGATCTGCTCCGACTGGAACTTGATCGCGTACACGAGCCTCGACAGGAAGCCGCCCACCTCGGGGCCGCCCTGACCCTCGTACGGCGTCACGGTGCCTGCACCGATGTTGCCCTCGGCGCTCGTCGCCTCCGGGTCGCCCTCCGCCTCGGTCTCGACCGTCTCGTCCTCCTGCGTGCCACCGCCGACGATCGAGTACTCCGGGCTGTTCTCGCCGAAGTACACGCGCTGCTCGAAGTCGCCGAGCTGGCCCGTCGCCGGGATGCCCTGCTGCAGGAACACCGGTCGGCCGTCTGCGGCACGCTGGTTGCCGAACGCGCCCACGAGGCCGTAGCCGTACGTGTAGATGATGTGCTGGTTGTACCAGTCCTGCTCCGCGAGGAAGTCGGGGCTCAGCTCGCGCAACGCCACCACGGCGTCCTGCGTGACGCCGTCGATCACGTAGCGGTCCACGTCGAGCGACTCGTCGAACGCGTAGTACTGCCGCAGGCCCTGCAGCGCCGAGAACGTCACGCCCACGACCTCAGGGTCCTGCAGGCGGATGCTCGCGGTCGTCGCCTGGTCGGCAGCGAGCGCCCCCGCCTCCGGGTTCGTCTCGACGGCGACGTCGACCTCGGTCATCTCGTCGACGCCGTACGCGAAGCGCGTCGCGTCGATGTTGTCCTGGATGTACGGCTGCTCGAGCGTTCCTGCCGACGGGTCGACCTGGATGCGCTGGATGATCGCCGGGTAGCCGAAGCCGATGATGATCGAGGCGACGACGAGCAGCGCCGTGCCGACGATCGAGTGCCGCCAGCGACCGATGACGGCCGTGACGACGAAGAAGATCGCCACGAGCGCTGCGATGCCGGCGAGGATCTGCTGGCCGGGGATGCCCGCGTTCGCCTCGGTGAAGCCGGGACCGGTGTACACCTCGCCGCCGAGCGACGGCGACGTCATCGTCTGGTACTGGCTGAGCCACGTGCTCAGCGCGAAGACCGCCATCCACAGCGCCACGAGGACGCCGATCTGGATGCGGGCGCTGCGCGAGATGCGCAGCTCACGGTCCGTGACGCGCACGGCGCCGTACAGGTACGCCGTCGCGATCGTCGCGAGCCCGCATGCGAACAGCACCGCGAGCGCGAACGACGTCACCTCCTGGTAGAACGGCAGCTCGAACACGTAGAACGACGCGTCGAGGCCGAACTGCGAGTCGGTCTGCCCGAACGGCTGGCGGTTGAGCCAGAGCAGCGCGATGTCCCAGCGCGACGCGGCGGCGAGGCCGGCGAAGAGGCCGAAGACGGCGGGCACGACCCACATCGCCAGGCGACGCAGCGGCGCGACGAGCTCCTGGTAGCGATCGAGCTGGCTCGACAGCTGCGCGTACATGGGGCGCGAGCGGAACGCGACCTGCATCGCGAGCGCCAAGGGCACCGCCATCGCGAGGAACCCGATGGCGAACATGCTCGCCATCGCGACCCAGCGCACCTGCAGCACCTGCACGAAGCCCAGCTGGTCGAACCAGAGGATGTCGGCGTAGAAGCCGGAGAAGAACATGAACCCCACCACGATGGCCGCGACGACCGCGAGCGTGATGATGAGGGGCGAACGGCGCAGCGCGGTCTGGGCGCTGCCGGAAGTCTCGGTCAAGAGTCGGCTCCAGGGTCGACGGGGGGTCCACGCATCCTACCCGCGTGGGCTATGGCCTCCCCCGGTGCGTCCGCTCCCCGCGGAGCGGACGCCGCGTCAGCCGGCCGTGCAGGTCGGCAGGGCGTCGACGTCGCCGCCGGAGGCGACCGTCTCGATCGCCGTCATCGCATCGTCGAGCGTGTCGACCGCGACGACCCGGAGCCCGCCCGGCACGTTCCCGACGACCTCGCCGCAGTTCTCGACCGGCGCCAGGAACCAGGTGGCGCCCGCCGCGAGCGCACCGTGCATCTTCTGCTCGATGCCGCCGATGGGGCCGACGTCGCCTGTCGCGGAGATCGTGCCCGTGCCCGCCCAGTCGACGCCGCCCGTGAGCGAGCCCGGCGTGAGGCGCTCCACGATCCCGAGCGCGAACATCATGCCTGCGCTCGGACCGCCGACGTCCGGCAGGTCGATCGACACGTCGATGGGGAACGTGAAGGCGTTCTGCGGCACGATGCCCACGAGCCGCTGACCCTGCTCCTCGACGGGCTCGATCGTCACGGTCAGCCGCTCGCCGTCGCGCTCGACGTCGAACGTCGACGCGCCCTCGACCGACGCGATCGAGGCGCGGATCGACGTCACGTCGTACGCGACCTCGCCGTTGACGGCGAGGATGCGATCGCCCACCTCGAGCACGCCCTCCGCTGGGCTGCCCTGCAGCACCTGCGCGATCGTCACCTCCGCGTCGATCTCGTAGCCCTCGTGCAGCAGCGCCGCCGCGACGGCAGCAGCCTGCGACGACTCCATCTCGATGCGGCCGGCCTCGTTCGACTGCTCGATCGTCTCCTGCGGCGCGTACACGGCATCCATGGGGAGGATCTCGTCGGCGGGGTCGAGGAAGGCGCCCGCGACGTCGACCCACGTCAGCGGCCGCTCCGGGTTGCCCGCGATCGAGACCGTGAGCAGGGTGAGCGACCCGTCGACGTCGTCGTGGTCGAGGTCGGCGGGCACGGAAATGAGGGGGCCCGCGTCGGTCTCGCCGAGCGTGTCGAACGTGGGCCCTGGCTGCTCGACGACGTACGGGGACGGCAGGAACGCCATGCCCAGCAGGGCGCCGAGCGATGCGAACACGGCCACCCAGCCACCGATCGCGCGCCGATCGCGCCGCCGCGGGAAGAGCATCGGTGCCTCCTGTTCGCCGTCGGCGCAGGCTCGGATGCCCGCGAACGGCCCGCCGCCTGCGAGCCCGGCGATAGCGTAGCCCCATGGCCGATCAGTCCCCCGACCAGGACCCGGACCGCGATCCGGAGGCAGAGCTGCGCGACATGCTGCAGCAGTTCCTCGGCGGTCAGATCGATCCGCAGCAGCTCGCAGGCGCCGCCGGCATCCCCGCGGACCCCGCGCTGCTGCAGCAGCTCATGGCGCAGCTGCAGTCGGCGCTGCAGCGCACGGGCGACGGGATCGACTGGAGCGTCGCGAGGCAGCAGGCCGTGCAGGTCGTGAGCCGCGACCCCGGCAGCGTCTCCACCGAGGAGCGCGACGCGGTGCAGCAGGCTGCACGCCTCGCCGCGACATGGCTCGACGAGGCCACCCGCATCGGCACGATCTCCGACATCACCCTGCTCTCCAGGCAGCAGTGGGCGGAGGCGACGATGCCCGTGTGGCAGGAGATGAGCGATCCCGTCGCGGCCTCGATCGCCGACGCCCTCACCGACGCCATGCGGCAGCAGGCGCCCGAGGAGGCGCAGGAGATGATCGCGGGAGCCGGCAGGCTGCTGCGCAACGTCGGCGGCACGCTCTTCGCGATGCAGCTCGGCCAGGTCGTCGGCCAGCTCTCCAGCGAGGTGCTCTCGGGCGGCGACGTCGGCTTCCCGCTGCTCGACGAGCAGGCGGCGATGCTCCCCGTCAACCTGCAGGGCCTGCCGGAGAGCCTCGAGATCCCCGCCGACCAGGTGCACATCTGGCTCGCGACGCGCGAGCTCGCCCACGCCCGCCTCTTCCACCACGCGAAGTGGCTGCGACTGCACGTGCTCTCGTCGGTGCGCGAGTACGCGGAGGGCATCCGCATCGACGTCGAACGACTCGAGGAGCTCGCCGCCGACCTCGACATGTCCGACTTGCAGAACCCGCAGGCGCTGCGCGAGGCGCTCTCCTCCGGCTCGCTCATCCCGCCGAAGACCGACGAGCAGCTGCAGAGCCTCGGCAGGCTCGAGACGACGATCGCGCTCATCGAGGGATGGGTCGACTGCGTCACGGCCGACGCCGCCTCGCGTCTGCCGCGACGCGACGCGATCGCAGAGGCGGTGCGCCGGCGCCGCGCGACGGGCGGGCCGGCCGAGCGCGCGTTCGGCACGCTCGTGGGGCTCGAGATCCGTCCGCGCAGGCTGCGCGAGGCGTCCGCGTTCTGGCGCGCCGTGACCGAGGCCGTCGGCGCCGACGTGCGCGACTCGCTGTGGGACCACCCCGACCTGCTGCCGACCGCCGCCGACGTCGACGACCCGGCGCGCGTCATCGCGTCGCTGCAGGGCGGCACGCCCGAGCCCGACGACGTCGACCGTGCGCTGCAGGACCTGCTGGGCGACGAGGGCGGCGACCGACCGCACGAGCGCGAGGACGGCACGGCCGACTGAGCCGAGCGCGCCGATCGGTCGCTGTGGACAGCGGCGGCCGACGGCGACGCGCGTCGCCCATCCTGTCGCGCATGCTGCGCCTCGACCCCGCCCTGCCGATCATCTGGACGACGCCGACGAGCCTGCGCATCGGGGCGCAGCGAGCGCTCGCGACGCTGGTCGACGTCGACGACGCGACCGCGGCGCTGCTCGACCGCATGCATCGGGGCGTCGTGCCGTCGGAGCCCGCCGTCGTGCTCGGCGACGCCCGCGCCGCGCGCCTCCTCGCAGCGCTCGGGCCCGTGCTCGTCGGCCACCATCGACCGCGGCTGCGCGTCGAGGTCACGGGCTCCGGCCCCGTCGCCGGCACCCTGCGACGCGTGCTCGAGGAGGACGGCCACCGCATCGCGCGCCGCAGCATCGACGTGTCGATCCCCGTCGCCGACTGGCGTCTGCCCGACCTCGAGCGACAGCGGCTGCTCATGCGCGACCGCGTGCACGTGCCCGTCGTCGTCGGCGATCAGCGCATCGTCGTCGGCCCGTGGACCGTGCCAGGACGATCCGCGTGCCCTCGCTGCGCCGACCTCGCCGACGCGCACGCGGCCGTGCCGCACGGCCTGCCCGCGATCGACGCCGTGCCAGCCGCCGCCGTCGCCCAGACCGTCGCGCACGTCGCCGTGCTCGTGAACCTCGCAGCGCTCGACCGGAGCGAGGCGGGTGCGGGCGCGAGCATCGCGCTCGACACCGGGGCGGTCAGCGTCGAGCGGTGGCTGCCGCACCCCGACTGCGGGTGTCGAGCTCTGCCAGGAACCGCGACGGCGTCCTCGTCATCCGACCCGACGCCGCCGAATGCGACAGCGACAGCGACGACCGAGCTCGCGTGATGCCGACGTAGCAGAGCCTGCGCTCCTCGTCGATCGCGTCGAGCGTCGAGGCGTACGAGATCGGCAGCAGACCCTCCGACAGCCCCACGATGCACACGTGCTCCCACTCGAGGCCCTTCGCAGCGTGCAGCGTCGCGATCGTCACGGCATCGACGCCAGGCTCGTGATCCGTCGCCGCGCGACGGGCGAGCTCGTCGGCGAACCCCGCGGCCGTCGCCCCCTCGGGGGCCTCCTCCGCGAGCGTCACGAGCGCGTGCAGCGCATCCCAGCGCGCACGCTCCTCCCCCTGCGTCGCCGGCGGCTCGTGCGCGTAGCCCAGCGGGTGGACGACGTCGATGACCGCCTGGAACAGCGGGCGACCATCGTCGGCGGTCTGCCGCAGCATCATCATCGCCGAGCGCACGGCAGGCAGCTCGAAGAACCGCTTCGCGCCCGCGAGGCGCACCGAGAGTCCCGCGTCGGCCAGCGCCTGCTCGATCGCAGCCGACTGCGCGTGGAAGCGCACGAGCACCGCGATCTCCGACGCCCGGGCACCGCCGGCCACGAGCGCGCGGCACCGCTCGGCGACGGCGCGCGCCTCCGCAGCATCCGACGGGTGCATCGTCACCTCCGGCTCCGGTCCCGAGCGCTCGGCACGCAGGTGGATGGCGTCGCGGCCGCGCATGAGCCGGTTCGCGGCGTCGACGATCTGCGTCGTCGACCGGTGGCTGCGCTCGAGGCGCACGACCGTCGCGTCCGGATGCCTGCCCATGAACTCCGGCAGGCTCCGCGCGTTCGCGCCGGCGAACGCGAAGACCGTCTGGCTCGGATCGCCGACGACGCACACCTCCTCGCGGCCACCGAGCCACGCGTCGAGCAGCCGCTGCTGCAGCGGCGACACGTCCTGGTACTCGTCGACCGTGAGGTGCCGGTACTGGCCGCGCACCGTGTCGGCGGCGATCGGCTCGCGCTCGAGCATGCCGGTCGTCGCGAGGATGACGTCCTCGAAGTCGATCTGCCGCCGGTCGTCCTTGAGCCGCTCGTACGTCTCGTGCAGCTCGAGCATCCTGCTCACCGGCAGGTCGCCTGGCATCGGCCGGCCGTGAGCGCTCGCCGCGTACTCCTCGAGCGTGAGCGCTCGCGCCTTGCGCCACTCGATCTCCGCCGCGAGATCGCGCAGCTGCGCCGTGTCGACCTTCAGCCGCAGCTGCAGCGCCGCGTCGGCGATGGTGCGGCCCTTCGTCGGCAGCACCTCCGGCATCCTGCCGCCTGCGAGCCGCGGCCAGAAGTGCGCGAGCTGCGCGAGCGCCGCCGAGTGGAACGTGCGCGCCTGCACCTCGGCCCCCAGCCCACGCAGGCGCGTGCGCATCTCCCCTGCCGCCTTCGTCGTGAACGTCACCGCCAGCACGCGCCGCGGATCGTAGACCCCCACCGCGACGCCGTACGCGATGCGGTGGGTGATGGCACGCGTCTTGCCGGTGCCCGCGCCTGCGAGCACGCACACCGCGCCCTGCACGGCGAGCGCGACCTCGCGCTGCTGCTCGTCGAGCCGCCCCAGGATCTCGTCGGGCGTCACCGATCCAGCCAGCGCTGGATGAGGTGCGCCGCGATCGATGCGTTGCCAGGCAGGCCCACGACGCCGGCGCGCACGTCGTCCCTCGTGAGCCACCGGATCTCGACGATCTCCTCGCCGTCGGGGCGAGCGGCCTCCGGGTCGAGCGCGACCGCCTCGAAGCCCACCATGAGGCTGCGCGGGAACGGCCACGGCTGGCTCGCCACGTAGCGCGGATCCTCGACGGTGACGCCCGCCTCCTCCGCGACCTCGCGCACGACGGTCGCCTCGAACGACTCGCCGAGGTCGACGAAGCCCGCGAAGAGCGAGAAGCGATCCGTCCATGCGGCGTTGCGGCCCAGCAGGATGCGCTCGTCGCTCGCGTCGGTCACGAGCACGATCACCGCCGGATCCATGCGCGGGAAGTGCTGCGCGCCAGCGCCGTCGATGCCGACCCATCCGCCCTGCTCGAAGGCCACGGGCGTGCCGTCGATGCCCGAGTACGACGTCTGCGCCTGCCAGCGGGCGAGGGCGACGGCCTGCGTGAGGATGCCCGCATCCTCAGCATCGAGCTCGGCGCCGATCTCGCGCAGGCTGCGCCACGCGCCGAGCTCCTGCCCGTCGCCGGCGCCGTCGACGAGCGCGCCGTCGACCGACGCGGCGAGCACGACGGCGCCCTGCGGCTGACCGCCTCTGCCGCCCGTGCGTCCGAGCCATGCCACGCGGGCGCCGTACGGCACGCGGTCTGCGGGCACGCGCACGATCGCGCCGTCGGCGACGAGCGTGCGGTCGCCGTCGACGAGCACGACGCGCGTCGACGCGTCGGCGAGCGCCTCCTCCAACGATCCCGCCCGCATGCGCGAGGCGTGGTCGCGGTCGAGCGAGGTGCGCGACAGGGGTGGGATCGAGGACGGGTTCGTCAATGCTGCCTTCCCGTCGCAGCGCGTGGCGACGCAGGAGCCGGTGATGCCCGCCGTACCCTTGCGATCATGGCTGCGAACCCCTTCACTCTAGCCGCGTTGGCGACCTCCGCCGTGCCCGGCATCGAGGTCGTGGGGGCCGTCGACGACGGCTCGGACGACGCGGCGGAGGCGGTCGCCGCCCGGATCGCCGACGGACGCGTCGTGCGGGTCGTCGTGCCACGCACCCCCGATGCGCTCGCACGTCTGCGCGACCAGGCCGTCACGCTGCACGTGTTCACGGGAGCCGTGCGCGACCGACTGCCCTTCGAGGTGCCCGAGACGCTCGGCACCGCACCGCTGCAGCGCACCGCCGTCATCGTGACGACGCGACTGGGAGGCGCGACGCTGCGGCTCGCCGACGTCTCTCCCGCGCATCCTGGGCTCGCGGGCTCGATCGGCGAGACGATCGCCGCCCTGCACGAGCTGCCGACGAGCATCGTGCTCGACGCCGGTCTCGCGCACCGGTCGGTCGCCGACATCCGACAGGCCCTCGTCGACGTCTTCGACCGCGTCGCCTCGACGGGCCGCGTGCCCGCTGCGCTGCTCGCCAGGTGGGAGGTGGCCCTCGAGGACGCCGCGCTGTGGCAGTTCCAGCCGCGCGTCGTGCACGGCGACCTGCAGGCTCCCGCGTTCCGCCGAGAGCACGCGACGATCACCGGCGTCGACGGCTGGCACGCCCTCGGCCTCGGCGATCCCGCGATCGACCTCGCCTGGCTGCTTGGCAACGAGCACGCATCGAGCGTCGACGAGGCCTTCGTCGCCTACGCGGGCGTGCGCGGCGCCGACCGACAGCTGCGACGCCGCGCGATGCTGCACGCCGAGCTCGACGTCGCACGATGGCTGCTGCACGGCGTCGAGTCCCGCGACGACGCGATCGTCGCCGACGCCGAGGGCATGCTCGCCCGCCTCGCCGACCGGGTCTCCGACGACGACGCATCGACGGCGCTGCAGCCGGAGCGCCTGCACACGATGGACCTCGCCGACGTGCAGCACATGCTCGACGAGCGCGGCACGTCGGTCGCGCGCGCGCAGCCCGCCGCGTCGGGCGGCCCGAGCGACGACGTCACGGAGGACCTCGGCGACGTCGAGCTGCCGCGGCCTGGGACCACCCGAGGCTGACGGTCGAGGCTGAGCGCAGCGCCTCGCTCAGCCCAGCCTGCCCCTCGCCGCCTCCCACGCGGTGCGCAGCTCGTCGAGGCTCAGCACGTGCTCGGGCCGCACGACCTCGTCGTGCTCGACGAAGTACAGCTCGGCGCGCACGCTGTCGGGGTCGACGCCCGCGTGCAGCGCGTACGCGGCGCGGTAGAGCGCCAGCTGCAGCCCGCGCTCGGCGACGTCGGCCCTCGACCGCGGCAGCGCCCCCGTCTTCCAGTCGACGAGGACGAGCTCGTCGCCGTCGCGCAGCACGGCGTCGATGCGGCACACCACCGAGGTCGACCCGAGCGGCAGATGCACCTCGAGCTCGGTCGCGACGTGCTCCATGCGCGCATACGGCGACGCGAGGAACGTCTCGCGCAGCCGCGCGAGCCGCTCGACGTCGACGGCCACGAGGTCGCCGCCGAGCGCGTCGTCGCCGCCGAGCCCATCGTCGTCGACGAGGTCTGCGAGCCCCGTCGTGCCGCGCTGCTCGACCCACTGGTGGAACAGCGTGCCCAGCCGCGTCGCGCGGAACGGTCGGCGCGGCATGGGGCGGACGCGAGCGAGCGCCTGCGCCTCGGGGTCGGCGAGCCAGTCCTTCGCCGTCGACGCGGAGATGCGGCTGGGAGCCACCGCCACCGCTGGCGCGTCGCGCTCGGCGAGGAGCAGCGCGATCTCGTCGTCGAACCGCGTCGCCGCCGCCGCGTCGGCCGCACGCACGGCGTCGGCGGCCCGCTCGACCACGTCGCGGCGGCGCCCGAGGGGGTCGGGTGGCCAGACGGACTGCTCGAGCTCGAGCACCGTCGGGTTCTCGGCGTGCTCCGGGGCGTCCGGCAGCGCGACGCCGAGCGCATCTGCCCCGTCGACGAGGAACCGCGACGGCTTCGCGATGCCCTTGTTCCTGCCGATCCACCACGCCGCCGACATCCACAGCGACGCCCGCGCCCGCGTCACCGCCACGTACGCGAGCCGTCGCTCCTCCGCGTGGAACTGATCGGCGAGCCCCTCGACGTACGCCTTGCGTTCCGTGCCGTACTCGCGAAGGTCGGCGACGCCGGACGGATCGAAGCGCGGCAGCTCGCCCGCGTCGCCTCGCAACGCATACGGCAGGGCGCCGACGGCGAGCCACCCGCGCGCGTCCTGCCGCTGCATCGGCAACGTCTTCTCCGAGAGGGAGGGCACGGCGACGAGGTCCCACTCGAGGCCCTTCGAGGCATGGATCGTCAGGATCTGCACGACGCCGGGCTCGGGCTCGGGTGCCGGCGCGTCGAGCGTGTCGTCGCGCGCGGCACGCTCGAGCCACGCCGCGAGCGCCTCGAGCGTCGCTGCGGGATCGGTGAGCGCGAACTGCTGCACCTCGGCGACGAACGCGTCGAGCGCGCGACGGGGTGCGCGAGCGGGGTTCGCGAGCACCTCGACGTCGAGCCGCAGCTGCCGCTCGACGAGGCGCACGAGCTCCGGCAGCGGCAGCGCGCGCTGCGCGCGCAGTCGACGGAAGGTGCGCGCAGCGTCGCGCAGCCGCTCGGCGCCCGGCTCCGAGAGCGCCTTCCACACCGCGGCGTCGTCAGACGCATCGAGCAGGTCGTCGAGTGCGTCGACGAGCGAGGCGGAGGCGTCGTCGTCCGTCGACTCGCGATCGGCGTCGCGAGCGCGCTCGGAGAGGAAGCGCGTCGCCACCCGCCGCGCGTGGTCACGCAGCGCTGCGAGGTCGCGCGGGCCGACGCGCCAGTGGGCGCCCGCGAGCAGCCGCAGCAGGTGACCGCCGGCCCGCGGATCCGCGAGCACCGACAGCGCCGAGCGCATGTCGACGATCTCGGGCTCGGCGAGCAAGCCTCCCGTGCCCACGACGTGGCACGCGATGCCGCGGCGCGTGAGGGCGTCGGCGAACGTCCACATGCGTCCACGCACCCGCAGCAGCACGGCCGCGGTCGTCGGCGGCCTGCCTGCGCCGCGCTCCGCGAACCAGGTCGCGAGCGCCTCGGCCTCGTCGTGCTGCGTCTCGAACAGCTCGAGCGCGATCTCGCCTGCCTGCGCGCCCGGGCGCGGCCGCAGGCGCTCGACGCCGTGCGCGGGCAGCGGCGCGGCGATGCGGTTCGCGACGTCGAGCACGCCAGCGGCGTTGCGCCAGCTCGTCGAGAGCGCGAAGCGCGCCGTGCCACCGAAGTCGTCATGGAAGCGCGCGAGCGTGCCTGCGCTCGCACCCCGCCATCCGTAGATCGACTGATTGGGGTCGCCCACCGCCATCACGGGGTCGCCGCCGAAGAGCGTCGTGAGCAGGCGCACCTGCGACACCGACGTGTCCTGGTACTCGTCGAGCAGCACGACGCCGTGCCGCGCGCGCACCTCGTCGACGAGCCGCGGGGCCGCCTGCAGCGCCTGCAGGGCGAAGCGCACCTGGTCGCTGAACTCGATGACCCCGAGCTCGCGCTTGCGCCGATCGTAGGTCTCGGCGAGCGCGGCGAGCGGCTCGAGGGCACGCATCGCGAGCACGTCCTTGTCGCGCTCCCTGCCGACGCCGATCTGGCCCCTGCCCACCTCGAGGCCGGCGATGCGCTCGAAGGGCCTCGCGAAGCCGTCGAGCACGCTCGGGTCGAGTGCGTTGTCGCCGAGCTCGGACGCGAGGCGGCGCAGGCCGTCGACGACGACGTCGTTCGACCGCAGCGCCGCGAGACGCAGGTCGTCGCTGCCGAGCGCGACGTCGCGCGCGAGCAGCCAGGCGGCGGTGTCGCCCAGCAGGTCGGCATCGGGGTCGCGGCCGAGCACGAGCGCGTGCTCCCGGTAGAGCTGGCTCGCGAACGCGTTGTACGTCGACACCGTGGGCTCGACCGCGGCGGCCGACTCGTCGAGGAGCCCTGCGCGCACGAGCTGCTGGATGCGCTCGACGAGCCGCACGCGCAGCTCGCTCGCCGCCTTGCGCGTGAACGTGAGGCCGAGGATGCGCTCGGGCTCGACCATGTCGTTCGCGAGCAGCCACAGCACGCGCATCGACATCGTCTCGGTCTTGCCGGAGCCCGCGCCCGCGACGACGAGCGCAGGCTCGAGCGGTGCCGTGATGACGGCGGCCTGCTCGTCGGTCGGGATGCGCGCGGCGCCGTCGGCGCCCGACGCCTCGTGCAGCCGCTCGGCGATCTCGGCTGGGCTGATCGGCTGGCTCACTCGGTCACCTGTCGTCGCACGTGGATCTCGCACTGGCCGTGCGCGAACTCGTTGAGGCAGTGCTCGAGGGGCACCGCCGTGAACGTCGCGGCCGCCATGCGTGCGGCGACGTCGACGACGCGCTCCTCGAACTCGGCGAGCTCGCTCGCCTCGAGCGGCGGCTGGTCGCCGATGGGCTTGGGGTCTCGCGGGTACAGCAGGCGCGCACCTGCCGACGTCGTCTCGGGTGCGACGGTCGCGATCGCGCCGCGTGCCGCTGCGAGCTGGTAGGCACGCAGCTGCGCGTGCGCCGCGATCGCAGGGCCGCTCGGCTTGTCCTTGCCCGTCTTGAGGTCGACGATGCGCACCTCGTCGCCGCGGCGCTCGATCCAGTCGATCGAGCCACGCAGCACGACGTCGCCGATCGCGAGCTCGAACCTGCGCTCGTGGTCGCCGACGTCGATGCGCCATCCCAGCTCGCGCTCGGTGCGCACGTACTCGGCGATCGCCACGACGATCTGCTCGACGATCGCGTGCTCGCGCGCGGACTCCCACGGCGAGCGGAACGCGAGCTCGGCCCACCGTGCCTCGACGGCCGCCATGAGCGATGCCGCGTCGGCGGCGTCGGCCTGCTCGACGGCGGCGTGCACGATCGTGCCGACCGCCTGCGGCGTCGCGGAGCCCGTGGGGGCGAGCCTGCTCACCGCCCAGTCGACGGCGCACGCCTCGAATCCCTCGAGCGCCGAGGGCGAGACGCCCATCGGCTCACCGCCGTCGACGAGGGGGGCATCGGTCGTGGCCTCCGCGAGACCCGCCCACTGCTCGGGCGCGGCGCCCGGCACGCCCTCGGCGGCGAGGCGTGCGAGCGCTGCCGCGGCGTCGCCGCGCAGGCCGGCGGACGAGTGCGGGTCGACGAGCATGCGGCGCAGCGTGCCGACGAGCTCGCGCAGCGTGCGTCCGCGCGCGTCGACCTCGCCAGGCGCCTCGGGCAGGACCGCGAGCCAGCGCGCCGGCCGCTCCTCCTCCGTGTCGATCGCCACGACGTGCACGGCCGCACGCGCCCGGGAGACCGCGTGCACGAGCATGCGCAGCTCGTCGTCGGCGACGTCGGTGACGGTCGTGACGCCACCGATCGCGTGCGCGCCCAGCAGCTGCGCGCCCAGCAGCGACCCCCGCGGCCGCAGGTTGGGCCATGCGCCCTCCTGCACGCCCGCGACGACGACGGTGTCGAGCTCGACCGACACGAGCTGCGACGGCGTGCCGATGCGCACCGACTCCGCCACCTGGCGGCCGGCGAGCGAGTCGAGCTCGAGCGCCGCCGAACGCCACGCGCGCACGAACTCGTCCGCCCGGACGTCGGGGTGGCGTTCCGCGTGCCTCGCCGCGTGGTCGAGCAGCGCGACGACGGCGTCGAGCCTGCGATGCGCCCACGACGCGTCGGCACCGCCTGCGAGCGCGGCATCGCGCCACGCCTCGGCGACGCCCGCGCCGTCCCACAGCCGCCACAGCAGCTCGACGGCCGTGTCGGGGTCGTCGCCGTGCGCGAGCTCCGCGGCGTAGCGCAGGCGCGAGCCGACGGCACGCGCGGTGCGCGCCTCGGGACCACCGACGCCGTCGAGCGCCGCGTCGTCTGCGAGCGCGTCGGCGAGGAGCTCGTCTCCGGAGGCGGGCGCGCGCCCATCTGCGATGGCTCGATGGCGCACGGCGCGGCGCAGGCGTCGCAGGCCGACCGCGTCGAGTCCCACGAGCGGCGACGTCAGGATGCGTCGCGCGACGTCGGGCGCGACGGGCTCGACCCCCGTGACGATCGACAGCATCGCGACGAGGTCGTCGGCCACGCTCGAGCCGCGCACCGCCGAGCCGCCACCCTCGCGCAGCGTCGGCACCTCGAGGTCGGCGAGCGAGCGCTCGAGCTCGGCGGCGAGCCTGCCCGATCGCGTCACGACCGCCATCGCGCCCCACGGCACGCCATCGACGAGGTGGCGCCTTCGCAGCAGCCTCGCGA
This sequence comes from Agrococcus sp. AC640b, assembly GCF_979255995.1. Lineage (NCBI taxonomy): Bacteria > Bacillati > Actinomycetota > Actinomycetes > Micrococcales > Microbacteriaceae > Agrococcus > Agrococcus sp. AC640b. The sequence goes on along the minus strand of NZ_CEEDMM010000016.1, from coordinate 16,786 downwards.
TGCGGCGCGACTGCTCCACCGCGCCGTCGACGCGATGCACGGCGACCGTGCCCTCGGCACCGAGCGCGTCCGCTGCGCGATGCGTGCCGCCGAGCGCGGTGCCGATGCGCTCGGACAGCCGGCCGATCGCGGCGCGCAGCACCGGACCGTGGCGGTGGTCGTGCGCGAGGTCGATGCGCGTGGAGAAGCCGAGGCGTGCGCCGATCGAGCCGAGGATCGACGGGTCGGCGCCGCGGAACATGTCGGTGGCCGTGTCGGGGTCGCCGAGCGCGACGATGGTCGTGCCCGTGGCGTGCAGCGCCTCGACGAGTCGCATCGCACCCTCGGTGAGCTCCTGCGCGTCGTCGACGACGAGCAGGCGGAGCCTGCGCGGGCCGGCGCGCACGATGTCGGCGGCGCGCGCCAGCAGGCTCGCGGCGTCGACGGCGCCCACGCCGTCGCGGTGCGCGAGGGCGAGCACCTGGTCGAGCTCGCGCTGCACAGCGCCGGCCGCCGCCCACTCGGGTCGGTCGTGCCGCATGGCGAGCTCGTCGAGCGCCGCCCGGTCGAGTCCCTGTTCGCGCGCCCTGGCCAGCACGTCGCGCAGCTCGGTGCGGAAGCCCTGCTGCTCGCGGACCTCGGCGCCGAGATGCTCGGGCCAGGCAGGCCCCGTGCCGAGGTCGACGTGGCCCGCGAGCAGGTCGGCGAGCATGCCGTCCTGCTCTGCGCCCGAGAGCAGCTGCGGTCGCTCCACGCCCATCGCGAGCGCCTCCTCGCCCAGCAGGGCGTACGCGAACGACGCCGCGGTGCGCGCGAGCGGGCCGGGCGTCACGACGTCGACGCGGGCGGCGAGCCGGTCGCGCAGCCGTGTCGCGGCGGCCCGCGATCCCGCGAGCACGAGCAGGTCGCCGCCCGTCCACCCCGGGCGTGCGAGCCGGTCGGCGACGAGCTCGACGACCGTCGTGGTCTTGCCCGATCCGGCGACGCCCAGCACGATGGCGCTCGCCTCCTCCTGCAGGTCGAGGACTGCGCGCTGCGAGGCGTCGAGGGTCACGGGCATCCCTCGACGCTACGGCTCCCCACCCACACCTCGGACACCCCGCCGCTGTCGGCGAACGTGGATGGGGAGCGCATGTCGAGCACGTATCCTTTCGACATGGACATCCGCATCGGCATCAAGGACACCGCACGCGAGATCGCGTTCGACTCCGCGCAGACGGTCGCCGAGGTCGAGCAGGCCGTCACGTCGGCGTTCGACGGCGGCCACCTCACGCTCGACGACGCCAAGGGACGCCGCTACCTCGTGCCCAGCGCGCAGATCGCATACGTCGAGATCGGGTCGGAGTCGACCAGGCGCATCGGGTTCGTCGCCTGATGGAGCTCATCTGGATGCCGGTGCTCGGCGCGGCGATCGGCGCCGTCCTGCGCTACGTCATCCCCGGCCGTGCCACGCACGGCATGATGCTGCTGCCCGCGCTGGGCGCGTGCACCACCGCCGTCGCATGGGTCGCGATGGTCGTGGGCGGCTGGAGCCTCGGCGACCCGTGGATCTGGCTGCTCGCCCTCGTGGCACCAGCCGTGGTCTGCACGGTCGCAGCCCTCGCGCTGGCGCGCGTGCGCCCGGCACGCGACGAGCAGCGCCTGCAGCAGCTGCTCTCCGTCCGGTAGCGAGCCGCTGCCGACGTCAGGCCGTGAGGCCGAGCGCATCCATGCGTCGGGTGTGCGCGGCGACGATGTCGTTGAACGCGGGCTCGAGCCGCTGCGACGGCGCGGAGGAGGCCTCCTGCGGCCCGTGCACCGCGAGGTACATCTGCAGCAGGGTGTCGCCGACGAGCCTGCGCCCCCACAGCGCCATGCGCGCTGCGAGCCTCGGGTTGGCGACGATCGCGCGCTGCAGCTCGCGCACGAGCAGCGGCTGGCCCGTCTCGCGCGTGAGCACCCGCAGCACCGCGTCGCGATCGTCCTCCGGCAGACCGCCGCCGTACGCGACGAAGAAGTCGGTGAGCAGACCCGTGGTCACGTGCAGCGACAGCAGCTGCTCGTACCAGTCGGCGCCGGCGACCTCCTTCGCGAACCGCTCGCTCGAGGCGTAGAACGGCTCGATCGCCTCGATGGGCTCGACGTCGCGCGGCAGCAGCTGCACGAGGTCGCGGTAGCGGGTCGAGACGATGCGCAGCGCCTCGACGAGGTTCGCCTTCGACGCGAGCGTCGGCGACTCGTCGACCGCCCTGCCCGCCTGCTGCAGCACGACGAGCTGGAGCGCGAGCAGCTGCCCCAGGTAGTGCTCGAGCCTCGGCTCGAGGTCCTGCAGGAGCACGCGATCGCCGTCGGCGACGACCTTGCGGGGTCGCAGGAGCGCCCTCGTCACCTCGCGCGGCGTGCGATCGAACCATCGGACCACGGCGGAAAGCCTAGCCATCGCTCGCGGTGCGCACCGGCATCCAGACGACGCGCCGGTAGACTCGCCCGGAATACGACGCATCCAAGAGACGGATCACACGTGACGTTCGCAGCACTGAACATCGAAGCCGACATGGTCGAGGCCCTCGCCTCCCACGGCATCGAGGACCCCTTCCCGATCCAGCAGCAGACCATCCCACTGGGTCTCAGCGGTCAGGACATCATCGGCCAGGCGAAGACCGGCACCGGCAAGACGTTCGCGTTCGGCCTGCCGATCGCGCAGCGCATCGGCCCCGACCCTGGGCCGGGCGTGCAGGTGCTCATCGTCGTGCCGACGCGCGAGCTCGCGGTGCAGGTCACCGAGGACATGGTGCTCATCACCGCCAATCGCCCCACGCAGATCGCCTCGATCTACGGCGGCAAGGCGTACGAGGGCCAGATCGAGCAGCTGAAGGCAGGTGCGCAGATCGTGGTCGGCACGCCCGGCCGCCTCCTCGACCTCGCCAACCAGCGCATCCTCGACCTGTCGAAGGTCACCGAGATCGTGCTCGACGAGGCCGACAAGATGCTCGACCTCGGCTTCCTGCCCGACATCGAGCGCATCTTCTCGCTCGTGCCGCCCGTGCGCCACACGATGCTGTTCTCGGCGACGATGCCCGGTCCGATCGTCGCCCTCGCGCGCCGCTTCATGTCGCGGCCCATCCACATCCGTGCGACCGACCCCGACGACTCGATCGCGCAGAAGAACATCCGCCACCTGGCGTACCGGGCGCACTCGCTCGACAAGGACGAGGTCATCGGCCGCATCCTGCAGGCAGAGGGCCGCGGCAAGACCGTGGTGTTCACGCGCACGAAGCGCGCGGCGTCGCGACTGTGCGAGGAGCTCATCGACCGCGGCTTCGAGGCTGCTGCCGTGCACGGCGACATGAGCCAGGAGGCGCGCGAGCGCGCGATGGCGTCGTTCAAGGCGGGCAAGAAGGACGTGCTGATCGCGACCGACGTCGCCGCGCGCGGCATCGACGTCGACGACGTGACCCACGTCATCAACCACACCATCCCCGAGGACGAGAAGACGTACCTGCACCGCGTGGGCCGCACGGGCCGCGCCGGCCGCACGGGCATCGCGATCACGTTCGTCGACTGGGAGGACCTCCACAAGTGGACCTTCATCGACCGTGCGCTCGAGCTGCAGATCCCCGAGCCCGCCGAGACGTACTCCTCGTCGCCGCACCTGTTCGAGGAGCTCTCGATCCCCGAGGGCTCGAAGGGCCGCCTGCGGGCGACGCCTCCCGACCGCGTCGCGAAGCGCGAGCTCGAGCGTGCAGCCGCGCGCCAGGCCGACGGCCGTGGGCGAGGCGGCGGCGGTCGTGACGGTCAGCGTCGCGACGGCGGACGCGGCGGCGAGCGCCGCGGCGGTCGCGGCACGGGCGACGCACCCCGCGAGACGCAGGCACCCGTGGAGTCGGCGCGGCAGCCCGCGGAGGGCCGCGGCACGCACGACGGCGGCGGCACGCAGCACCACGACGGCAACGCGGCACCGGCGAGGCGACGTCGTCGCCGTCGCTCGGGCGGCGGAGGCGCTGCGGCGCCCCAGGCCTGACGATCGCACGACGAGACCCCTCCTGCTCAGGCAGGAGGGGTCTCGTCGCGTCACACGACGGAGGCGCGTCCAGGGTCGACGGCGATCGTCACGCCTGCGGACTCGAGCCGGTCGATGAGGTCGTCGGAGCCGCGCGCGGTCGACTTCGCATGCGCCATCTCGGCGTCGGTGACCGGCAGCACCGCGAGGTACGAGACGCGGCCGACCGCCGTCGACGCCGACATGATGCCAGGGGGCAGGCCGAGCGGCGGGCCGATGAGCGCGGTCGAGAACGGCAGGCCGTCGTGGAAGGGCGCCCCGCTGGGGATCGTGTGCCCCCACGACACCCACGTGCTGCTGCGGCGAGGGTAGCGTGCGAGCCCCTTCACGAGGCGGATGGGCCAGTATGCGGACTCGTCGCGCAGTCGACCCTCGACGTCGGCCTCGCCTCCGGCGAGCCCCGGCCAGTCGGCGGGGACCCCGATGACGAGCTCCTGCCTCGCATGCTCTGCGAGCTCCGAGGGCACGTGCATCGGCAGGTCGGACATGCCGACGGTCGCGAGGGTGACGAACGGGCGACCCTCGGCGGGCGGGAAGACGACGAGGTCGATGCGCAGCTCGTCGGGCATCGACTCGGCCAGCACGGTGCTGGGCTCGCCCAGATGGCTGCGCAGGTGCTGCACGAGCGTCTGCGCATGCTCGTCGCCTGCTCGGGCGTCGGCGGGATCGGATGGAGACCAGGGCAGCCGCATGCCTCGTCCTCTCGGTGAAGGGATGCGTGCAGGGTACAAGAGGCTGCCTGGGCCGATGCTCCGTCTCGTCCCCCGCGAAGGGGCTGCTGCACGAGGACGCGCGTGCTCAGGCGGGCAGGACGGGCTCGGCGCCGGTGCCCTCGGCGAGGATCGCCTCGAGCGCCTCTGCGCTCGTGGTGTGCTCGCCGAACGCGTTGGGCTTGCCGCGTCCGTGCCAGTCGCTCGAGCCCGTCGTGACGAGCCCGAAGCGACGTGCCCGCTCCCGCAGCCACTGCCGAGCCTCCATCGGATTGTCGCGGTGGTCGACCTCCAGGCCGAACAGGCCGGCGTCGACGAGCCTCGCGAGAACGTCGTCGTCCATCGCCGCCTGCCCGCGGCCGGCGGGGTGGGCGATGACGGGCACGCCGCCCGCCTCGCGGATGATGCGCACCGCGTCGACGGGCGCGGGCGCGCGATGCGGCTGGTAGTAGCCGCCGCGCCAGTGCAGGATGCCCTCGAACGCGCTCGAGCGGTCGGGCACGATGCCGAGCGTCACGAGGGCGTCGGCGATGTGGGGGCGGCCGATCGTCGCGTTCGGGGCCGCGTGGTCCTGCACGTCCTGCCACGTCAGCGGATGGTCGGCGCCGATGCGCTCGACCATGCGCCTGGCCCGTTCGACCCGTTCGAGGCGGATGCGGTCGCGCTCGGCGAGGAACGCGGGCGCCATGGGATCGGGCAGGTAGCCGAGCACGTGCACGCTCGCCCACTGCTGCTGCGCCGAGAACTCGACGCCGGGCACGAGCCCCATGCCGACCTCGCGCGCCGCCTCGGACGCGGCACCCCAGCCTGCGGTCGTGTCGTGATCGGTGATCGCGACGACCCCGATCCCTGCCGCGTGCGCCTGCAGCACGAGCTCGCGCGGCGACTCCGTGCCGTCCGACTCCGTGGAGTGGGCGTGCAGGTCGATGCACCCCCACTGCTTCGCCATGCCTCCATCGTAGGAGTCGATCCATAGCCGAGCCGCCTACCCTGGATCCGATGAAGGTGCTCGGCTGGCTGATCGGCATCGCGGTCGCGGCCGCGTTGCTCGTCGCGGCGTGGCCGCAGACGTTCGGTCTCGAGCAGTCGCCGGTGGTCGCGCAGGTCGTGTCGTTGCGCATGGGCGTCGTCGGCATCGCCGCGGTGCTGGGCGTCGTGTTCCTGCTGCTCATGGCTGCGAAGCGCATCCGGAGGTTCGCGGGAGCGGTCGTGGTCATGCTGCTCGTGTTCATGGTCGCGTCGTCGGGCATCCACCTGTCGCGGGGCATCGACGACTCGGTCGCGGTCGCCGAGGAGGGCGACGTCGTCGTGCTGACGTGGAACACGCTGGGCGATGCGCCGGGGGCGGAGGCGATCGCGGCGCTCGTGCGCGACACGGGCGCCGACGTCGTGATGCTGCCGGAGACGACGATCGAGACGGGCACGCAGGTGGCGGTGACGCTCGGTGCGGAGGGCAACCCGTTCTGGGCGCTCACGACCGACTTCGCGAACGCGGACTACGGCGCGCTCAACACGACGCTGCTCGTGTCTGCGTCGCTCGGCACGTACACGGCGCAGCCGTCGGTCGACGTCGGGCAGACGAACACGTTGCCGACCGTGATCGCGACGCCCGACTCGGGCGTGGGGCCGACGCTCGTCGCGACGCACCCGGTGGCGCCCATCCCGCAGCAGATGGCGAACTGGCGCGACGATCTCGACTTCGTCGCCGCGCTGTGCCAGCAGGGCGAGTCGGTCATCGTCGGTGGCGACTTCAACTCGACCCTCGACCACTGGGCGTCGTTGGGCACGGGCACGGGCGACCTGGGCACGTGCGTCGATGCGGCGGGCGAGGCGGGGTCGGGTGCCGTGGGCACGTGGCCGACGTGGGCGCCGGCGTGGCTCGGCGCGCAGATCGACCATGTCGTCGCGTCGCCGGATTGGCGCGTCATGGATGCGCAGGTGCTGCTGGGCTACGACGACCTGGGCTCCGACCACCGCCCCGTCGTGGCGGTGCTGCGGCAGCGCTGACCCGGGATCGTCCTCGCGCGCCGCCGAATCGACACCTGAGGGGGCCGTCGGGTGCAGGACGCACGTGAGGTGCCGCTGACGTGCAGGTTGGACGCGTCGCCGGTCGGCGGACCGCACGACGCGCACTCCCGCGCAGCCAGCCTCGGGACGCGAGGACGAGTCCCACCCTCGGGGCAGCCAGGATGCGACCGCGACGCCGCCAACCGTGACGCGTCGCCGGCAGGCGCGCGCCAGCCGGTCGGCGGACCGCATGACGCGCACTCCCACGCAGCCAGCCTCGGGACGCCAAGGCAACGCCCATCCGCGGCGCGGTGACGACGCGACCGCGACGCTGCTCCGCCGAACGCGTCGCCGGTCGAGGCGTCCCGGCCCGAGGCGCCTGCGCCTCAGGCCGGGACGCCTCGACCGTCCATGGCCTTCTCCACGATCCGCAGCCCTTCGAGGCCGGGAAGGGCGGAGATCTTCGTGTCCATGTCGTGGATGAGCTTGCGTCCGTCTGGGCCTTGGAAGAGGTGGGTCATGACGTGCGTCACCTCGTCGTCGGTGTTGATGCCGGAGCCGACGGGCTGCCAGACCTTCGACATGACGAAGCGGGTGATGACGCGTGCCTTCTTCGACTTCTCGAGCCGCTTGCGCGCCTGGGTGGCGTAGAAGGCGATGTGCTTCGACTCCTGGATGGCGATGCGCTTGAGCAGCGGGGTGAGGACGGGGTGCGACTGCATCTTGGCGAGGCGGTTGTAGGCGGCGTTGGCGGAGTACTCGTTCGCGGCGCCCCACGTCATGTGCACGGCGACGAAGTCGTTGCCGACGACGTTGCCGAGCAGCGACTGCTTGACGGGGTCGAGGCGGTCCTTCCAGCCGAGCTTGAGGCGGGTGGCCTTGAGCACGTCGTAGTCGACGGTGATGCCGTGCTTGGCGAGGACGGCGGCGAGCGCCTCGCCGTGCCAGAACTCCTCGCGGTTCCACATCGTCATGAAGGCGCCCACCTCGGGCTCCTTGTGGGATGGGGTGGTGAGGAGGTCGCGCAGGTAGCAGACCGTGTGGTACTCCACGTCGCACATGTAGCGCAGGGTGCGCAGCGTCGACTCGGGCAGCGGGTCGGTGTCGAATGCGTCGAGGTCGAGGTCGCCCCATTCGACGCCCTCGGACTGCTTCGTGTACTTGTCGATGTCGAAGGCCATGCTGTCGGGCGTGCGCCCGTTCCCTTCTGCGCGGTGTGGTGCGTACCGCCGTCAGGCGGTGTGCTCGGGGATGGTTCGGAGCAGCGCCCGCGAACGGTTGGCGGGTCCTCGGCGCCAGCGCACCGAGGTCCAGCCTCGGCGGTCGGCCTCGCCGGCCAGGCGGCCGTCGGGGTTGACGGCGGTGGGCACGCCGACGAGCGCGAGCCATCCGAGGTCGGCGTGGCTGTCGCCGTAGCCGTAGGAGGCGGACAGGTCGAGGTCGTGCTCGGCTGCGTACTGGGTGAGCCAGGACGCTCGTGCCTCGTCGACAAGCGGCGGGGTGGCGAGGTAGCCGGTGAGGCGTCCGTCGCGTTCGTGCATGCTGCCGGCGACGACCTCGTCGAACAGGTCGGCGACGGGGGCTGCGAGCCGGTCGAAGGAGCCGGAGACGAGCACGGTGCGGTGTCCGGCTGCGCGATGCTGCAGCACGCGTTCGATGGCGTCGGCGCTCGCGTGCGACAGCATGCGCTCCCGATAGCCGCCCTGCACGATGCGCTCGAGGCGGGCGACGGACATGCCTTCGTAGCGGCGCATGAACTCGCGGATGAACTCGCCGCGGTCGCGGCGTTCGGCTGCGAGGTAGCGGGGGACGTCGGCGAGCATCCGCACGACCTCGGCGGGGTACGCGGTGCGGCGCACGCCCTGCGTGCGCACCCACAGGTACTGCTCGACGATGTTCGAGTCGATGAGGGTGCCTTCGAGGTCGAAGACGGCGATGACGTCGGTGCGCTTGGGCAGATCGGCCGCGGATGCGGCGATGGCTGCCTTCGCGCGTTCGCGGCGGCGCGCGGAGAACGAGGTGGCGAGCTCGGTGACGGCGGGCAGGTGCACGTCCTGCAGGTAGTGCTCCCAGTCGACGGCGGTGATGTCGAATCCGCGGTCGGCGGCGATCTCGGGCGGGAGCGACGCGTGGAGCGCCTTCGTGTTCGCGTCGTCGAAGATGATCTCCGACTGCACGTACACCTTGTAGAGCGCGATGAACTGGCGGAGGCGTCCGATGTCGCGCACCGCCTTGTCGGTCGACGACCTCCAGCGGCGGGTGCTGGCGGTCGTCGGCAGCGCCGTGAGCGCCTTCTGCGCGAAGGTCACGGCTCGCTGCTGCTGTGCGAGGCGGCGGTCGACGCGCGTGCCGCCTGGGAACGTCCAGTCGGGCACGATGACGGGGGCGTCGCCCTGCTGCATGGGGTGCGCGGTGAAGTAGGTGCGCACCGCCTCGAAGATCTCGTGGTACGGCAGCGGGTTGGAGCGTCCGGAGGCCACCTGGTAGTAGGCGGGGCTGCCTGCGGGCGGCGGCTGCGTGGCTGCGGCGATCGCGGCGTTGACGACGTGGTCGACGGGGATGACGTCGAGCACGGAGTCGGGTGAGCCTGGGAACTCGGGCAGCTGCCCCTTGCCGTAGGCGACGATGAGGGGGTCGGCGACCTTGAAGCCGTCGATCCAGCCGGGGTACGGGTGCTGCGCCGCCGACTCGATGATGGAGGGGCGCACGATCGACAGGCGACGCTGCGAACCCCACAGCTCCTCGGCGGCACGCTCGGCGAACGCCTTCGTGAGCGTGTAGACGTCGGTCCAGCCGAGGCTCTGCGCACGCGTGCGTCCGGCTTCGACGAGCTGGTCGGTGACCCACGCGCGGCGGGCCTCCTCGCTGGCCGATGCGACGGCGATGGGGCCGGCCTTGCCGTGCTCGGCGCGTGCGGCGTCGAGGAAGACGGTGAGCAGCTCCGGCATGCGCGACTGCAGCTCGACGCGCTCGCGCGCCTGCCGGGCGGCCTTGTGCTCGAGCCGCCAGTCGACGTCGTGCTCGAGGCTCTGCTCGAGCGCGACGCCCTTGCGCAGCCCGCCGACGTAGCAGGTGGAGATGTGCACGACGTGCGGGTCGGCGCCGGTGGCGAGGATGGCCTCGTAGAGGCCGACGGCGCCGCCGAGGTTCGTGTCGAACGACTCGTCGATCGGCGGGTCGAACGACACGCTCGCTGCCGAGTGGATGACGACGTCGATGCCCTTCGGCAGGGGCGCGACCTCGTCGAGCCCCGAGTCGACGACCGTGACGCGCGTGCCGATGGCGGCGTCGACGACGTCGTCGCCGACGCGGGCGCGCCATGCGTCGAACACGGGCTTGCGCAGCAGCGCGGCCGCGCGGTCCTCGGCCGTCTCGGCACCCTTGCCGCGGACGAGGATCGACACGGTCGTGTCGGGGAACGTCGCGAGCAGTCGCTCGAGGATCGCCTGGCCGACGAAGCCCGTCGCTCCGGTGAGGAGGACGTGCGCGTCGCCGAGGTCGTGCGGCGTGGGGGTGGGGCTCATGCCACCAGCCTGGCAGCCAGACGCGCGGCTGTCGCATCCATCCCCGGCAACGCCGCGACGCGGTCGCGGACCCGCTCGAGCGCTGCCCGGCCGGAGGCGCCTGCGAACGTGAGCCGTTCGAGCAGGTGCCGCGCCCTGGCGGGCACGTGGAGGGCGCCGATGGGCCATGCGGTGCCCAGCAGCGCGCGACGCGTGAGGCGTCGTGCGCGCTTCGACTCGGCGAGGCGACGCTCGGCCTCCTGGCCGAGGAAGTCGAGGTGGCGGGACTGCACGTCGTCGACGATGGCGGCGAGCGTGTCGATCGTCGCGTGCCTCGCGTGCCGACGCAGCGCTGCGAACGCCTCGCCGATGATCCACTCGTCGACGAGGCCTGCCGTGGCGTGCACGGCGACGACGTCGACGCCGTCGAGGTTCGCCAGCAGCGCGCGCCGCACGGGGCCGCGACGCTCGGCGAGCTCGCGCGGGCGGATCCTCGCCCTGCCGTGCAGCTCGGTCGAGTGGCCGTGGGCGTCGAGGATGGCGCGCAGGGCGTCGGCGATCCAGAACCGCTCGTACGACCACGTCACGAGGAAGGCGGTCATGCGCGCATCCTTGTGCGTCGCGGTGACGAGCAGGTCGCGCAGACGCCCCATCGTCGCGTTCTCGACGTGGTGCAGCACGGCGACGAGGCGCAGCGCGACGTCGTCGAGCGGCGCGACCGCGAATGCCTCGAGGTCGAGCGCGTCTCGGTGGCTGCCGCGCGCGTCGCGCGCGAAGGCGCGGACGTCGAACATGCGCTCGGTGGCGGTGGAGGTCATCGTCTCGACGATACCGGCTGGTGCATGGCCGGCCGGGGGTACGCCGCGGCTAGGGTTGGGCGCATGCGTGCGCTCGTCACCGGTGCGTCCTCCGGCATCGGAGCCGCGTTCGCGCGCGCCCTCGCTGCCAGGGGTCACGATCTCGTCCTCGTCGCTCGCGACCGCGTTCGACTCGAGGCGATGGCGGCCGAGCTGCCCGTCGACGTCGAGGTGCTGCCCGCCGACCTCGCGGTCCGCGACGAGCAGGAGCGCGTCGCCAGGCGCATCGAGTCGGAGGATGCCCCCATCGGCATGCTCGTGACCTGCGCGGGCTTCGGCATGCACGCGCCGATCATGAGCGCCGACCCGTCGGAGCACGACCGGGCGTGGGAGGTCATGGGGCGCTCGACGCAGCGCCTCGCCGCCGCCGCCGCCCGCACGATGCGGCCTCGTGGAGAGGGCGCGATCGTCACGGTCTCGTCGACGGCGGGGCTCACGGCCATGGGCGCGTACGCGGCGATCAAGGCGTGGGTGACGACGATGACCGAGGGGCTCGCGAACGAGCTGCACGGGTCCGGCGTCACCGTCACCGCGCTCATGCCCGGCTGGGTGCGCACCGAGTTCCACGCACGTGCGGGCATGGCGGCCTCCGGGCTCCCGGACGTGCTGTGGCTCGAGCCGGAGGCCGTCGTGCAGGCGTGCCTGCGCGACGTCGACCGAGGCAGGGTGCTGTCCATACCGAGCGTTCGCTACAAGGCGTTCGCCGGATTGCTGCGCGTCATGCCGCGTCCCGGCGTCCGTGCCCTGTCGCGCGCGCTCCGATCTCGTCGAGATCGATAGGTTGTCCTCGTGGCAGACGCCCGGCATCCCCGCGACCGCTTCGACTCGAAGGCGCATGAGGTCGCTCGCTTCGGCGCGCAACGCGGCCTGCTGAAGTCTGCGGTGCATGCGACGGTCACCCTCCGCGTCGTCGACGAGCACCGTGCCGCCGCCCTCGAGGGGCAGCCGTTCATCCTCGTCGCGAACCACTCGAGCCACCTCGACGCGCCCGTCATCCTCTCTGCGCTGCCGTGGCGCATCGCGAAGACGCTCGCGATCGGCGCCGCCGCCGACTACTTCTTCGACGTGTGGTGGCGTCGCGGGCTCACCGCGCTGTTCTTCAACGCGTTCCCCGTGCAGCGCTCGGGTCGTCGCAAGCAGGTCGTCTCCGCGAAGAGCCTGCTCGAGCGCGGCATCCCCGTGCTGCTGTTCCCGGAGGGCACGCGGTCGAAGTCGGGCAAGATGGCCGACTTCCGCCCCGGCTCCGCCGCGCTCGCGACGAACCTCGGCGTGCAGATCCTGCCGGTGGCGATCGTCGGTGCGCACGACGCCCATCCGCGAGGGTCGTCGTGGCCGAAGCCCGGGAGGATGCCCGTGACCGTCGTCTTCGGCGACGCGATCGCACCGAACGAGGGCGAGAACGCCCGTGACCTGACGGCGCGCGTGCGCGCAGAGGTCGTCCGACTGCTGGCCGCCAACGGCGGCCCTGACCCGAGGGAGCTCCAGGCATGACCGTCGAGCACATGAAGTGGTGGGGATGGGGCCGTGAGGGCGTCGCCTTCCACCACGAGGACAAGCCCGCGTTCGCGCCGTTCGTGCAGCACGCGGTCGGTCTCGACCTGCACGCTGCCGACGCCGTCGACACGCCTTCCTTCGACGAGATCGACGTGCCCGCGTCGCAGGCGCCCGACGCGCTGCTGGCCGAGCTCCGCGGTGCGATCGGCGACGCCCACGTCGTCACCGACGACCTCGACCGCGTCGTGCACACCTACGGCAAGTCGATCCGCGACCTCATCCGCGTGCGGGCAGGCATCCTCCCCCGCGTCCCCGACGTCGTCGCCTACCCGGGCGACGAGGCCGACGTGCAGCGCATCGTCGAGGTCGCGGTGGCCGCGAACGCCGTGCTCATCCCGTTCGGCGGCGGCTCGAACATCGCAGGCTCCCTCGAGCCCACGCCCACCGAGACCCGCCCCATCGTCTCGGTCGACCTCGGCCGCATGCGACTGCTCGTCGACATCGACGAGCCGTCGCAGATCGCGCGCATCCAGGCAGGCGCCCTCGGCCCCGACCTCGAGGCGCAGCTGAACGCGAAGGGTTGGACGCTCGGCCACTTCCCCGACTCCTTCACGCACTCGACGCTCGGCGGCTGGGTCGCGACGCGCTCGAGCGGCATGCAGTCCGACAAGTACGGCGACATCGCCGAGATCGCTCGCGGCATGCGCGTCGTGCGTCCGGATGGCGCGCTCGTCATCCGCGCGATGCCGAACGCGTCGACGGGCCCGAGCGTGCGTGAGATGGTGCTGGGCTCCGAGGGTCGACTCGGCATCATCACGGAGGTGTCGGTGCAGGTGCACCGCGTGCCGGAGGAGCGTGTCATCCACGCGTACTTCTTCCCCCGGTGGGCCGTCGCGCTCGGTGCGATGCAGGCGATCGCCGCGTCGGATGCGGCACCGTCGATCACGCGCGTGTCCGACGCACGCGAGACGGCGTTCTCGATGGCGACGAGCAAGGCGCGCACGGGCACCTCGCGCATCCTCGCCGAGGAGGTCCTCCCCCGGCTCATGCGGTCGAAGGGCTGGGATCTCGACGAGATCTGCATGTCGTTCATCGGCTACGAGGGCTCGCCCTCGCACGTGCGTCGTCAGCGCGCATCGGTGGAGCGGATCGTGAAGCAGTACGGCGGCATGGGCGTCGGCACCGGCCCAGGCGTGCTCTACGACCAGAAGAAGTTCGACACGCCCTACCTGCGCGACTTCCTGCTCGACCGCGGCGCCGTCGCCGACGTCTCCGAGACCGTCGCGCCCTGGTCGCGACTGCTCGAGCTCTACGATGCGACGGTCGCCTCGGCGAACGCCGCGTACGAGCAGATCGGCCAGCCCGGTTGGATCATGTGCCATCTGTCGCACTCGTACCACGTGGGTGCATGCCTGTACTTCACGTTCGCGTGGGTCGCGGGCGGCGACGAGATCGCCGAGTACGAGACGGTGAAGTCGGCCATCCAGCAGTCGTTCGTCGACCACGGCGGCGCGATCTCGCACCACCACGGCGTCGGCTTCGAGCACGCGCCGTGGCTCGAGCAGGACATCTCATCGGAGGGCGTCGCGGTCATGCGCGGCCTGTTCGCCGCCTCCGACCCGCAGCGCATCCTCAACCCCGGGGCGATCATCCCCGAGTGAGGCTCGGGGCCCCCGCCGCGGTCTGAGGATCAGCGGGCCCGCAGGCGCTCGATCGCAGCCACGACCTGGTCGAGCGTCTCGGGCGCGCGCACGCTCGAGAAGTGGCCGGCGGCGTGCAGGAGCACGACCTCCGAGCCCGCGAGCGGCGCATGCGCGGGCACGTGCGGATCCCACGACGGCACGAGCTCGACGATGCGCGCGTTCGCGGCCGTCTCGGCGGCGAGCGCCACGAGGGCGGGCGAGCCATCGCGTAGCTCGGCCAGCGAGCGCCACCACGGCACGAGCCGCGCGCGCGTCGAGCCCGCGAAGGGCGTGGCGATGGTCACGAGCCCCACGAGCCGCACGTCGGCGGGCGTCTCCCCCGCGATGGCGTCGCGCGTCCAGTCGACGAGCACGCGCTTGCCCGTGAGCCCGCCCTTCGAGTGCGCCACGAGCACGACGTCGCCCGTGAGGTCCTCGATGGCGGCGCGCACGAGCGGCACGCCGTCGACGAACGGCGCGAGGTTGTACCCGAGCGCGGGCACGGCGCGCACGCCGAGCCCGCGAGCGGCGAGGCGCGTCGCGAGCGGCTCGAGGTAGCGCCACGGCTCCCACACGCCCGGCAGCAGCACGACCGTGACGCCGCCGGTCGGCGCGGGCACGTCGAACGGCACCGTGCGTCGCACGAACGCGTGCAGCTGACCGCGCGTCGCATCCGCGTAGTCCCGCGCCCACGTCGCAGCACGTGCGAGCGTGCGCCGCAGCCACCCCATCCGTCGATCCTAGGCGCGCCCCTGGCACGCTCGATGCGAGGATGGAGGCATGAGCGAGACGCAGACGACCGCAGCCGAGACGACGGCGGAGCCGCAGGCGAACGAGCGCAACGCGGGCCGATCGACGACGCCGTTGTCGAGCCGCTTCGTCGAGCACGTGCAGCAGGGATGGGCCGATCGCACCGAGGTGCTGCCCGAGCCGCGCCCCGCAGCGGCGGAGGCAGCGGCTCGCCGCGCAGCGCTGTCGCAGCGGCACCCGGGTGCGCGCATCGTCGTGCCCGCCGGGCCGCGCAAGCAGCGCTCGAACGACACCGACTACGCCTTCCGTGCCGCCCCCGACTTCGCGATCCTCACCGGCTGGGGTGCCGACGCCGAGCCCGACGCCGTGCTCGTGCTCGAGCCCCGTGGCGACGGGCATGAGGCCACGCTGTACTTCCGCCAGCCGGCCGGCCGCGACACGACGGAGTTCTTCGCCAACGCCGAGATCGGCGAGTTCTGGATCGGCGCGCGGCCGTCGCTCGCGCACGTCGCCGCCGACCTCGGCATCGCGACGAAGGACCTCGCGGACGTCGCCGCCGTGCTCGACGACGACTCCGTGCCCGTGCTGGTGACGACCGAGGGCGACCCTGCGATCGTCGCGGGCCTCGGCGAGCGCGCCAACGCGTCGGCGGAGCACGAGGACGTCGTGGGTCGCGACCTCGCCGAGCTGCGCCTGGTGAAGTCGGCATGGGAGGTCGCCGAGGTGCAGCGCGCCGTCGACGCGACGAAGGCCGGCTTCGACGACGTCATCCGCGACCTCGCCGCAGCGAGCGCGCATCCGCGCGGCGAGCGCGTCGTCGAGGGCACGTTCCACCGGCGCGCGCGCATCGATGGGAACGCCGTCGGCTACGACACGATCGCCGCGTCGGGCTCCCACGCGTGCATCCTGCACTGGACCCGCAACGACGGTCCCGTGCGCGAGGGCGACCTCATCCTGCTCGACGCGGGCGTCGAGGTCGACAGCCTGTACACGGCCGACGTCACGCGCACCCTGCCGATCTCGGGCACGTTCAGCCCCGTGCAGCGGAAGGTGTACGAGGCGGTGCTCGAGGCTGCCGACGCCGCGTTCGCCGTCGCACGCCCCGGCATCGTGTTCAAGGAGATCCACGCAGCCGCGATGGAGGTCATCGCACGCCGCACCGCCGAGTGGGGCCTGCTGCCGATGACGGCCGAGGAGTCGCTCGAGCCGGAGAACCAGCTGCACCGCCGGTGGATGGTGCACGGCACGAGCCACCACCTCGGCCTCGACGTGCACGACTGCGCGCAGGCACGGCGCGAGTTCTACCACGACGGCATCGTGCAGGAGGGGATGGTCTTCACGATCGAGCCCGGACTGTACTTCCAGCCAGACGACCTCACGGTGCCGGAGGAGCTGCGCGGCATCGGCGTGCGCATCGAGGACGACGTCGTCGTCACGGCCGACGGCGTGCGCAACCTGTCGGCAGGCATCCCCCGCACGGCCGACGAGGTCGAGGCGTGGATGGCGGGCTTGCGCGGCTGAGTCGCGCGCACGTTCGGTCGCGCCCCGGTCCCGCTCCGCACCGCCGTCGCCCCCAGTCGCCCGAGACGGTCCCCGCACCGCTCCTCGAGGTGCGAGCGGAGCGAGCCTCGGACGGGGCGGGACGCACTCGAACCTGCCCTAGGAAGCTCTCCACAACCTCGACCGTCCGGCGATCGTCGCGGTGGCGGCGGAGGTCGGTGCGCGTTCGAGCGGTCGCCCTGTCGACGAGTCGCTCGTGCGTCGC
>NZ_CEEDMM010000015.1:0-56606 GCF_979255995.1 Agrococcus sp. AC640b | reverse complement strand
CCGTCATGCAGCTCGACGTCGGTCTGCGTGAACCCCTCGTACGTGAACGCCAGCACACCCAACGAGATCGCCGCCGCGGCGACGACGGCGACCGAGGCGGTCGTCTTCCGACGCCGCTTCACCCACCGCAGCACGCCCACGTGACCCCCCGATGCCCGGACGCCCCGATCATGCCCTACCGGGGGCACCGGGCGCTGGACGCCGGCTGTGGCTCCTGCTGCGGAGTCAGGCGCGCGAGGTCTCGTACTCCTCGATGCGGCGCGCCTGCTCGGCCTCGTACTCCTCGAGCGCGACGCGGTTGCGCTCCTTCACGCGGCGACCGCGTCGCGAGACGATGCCACCGAACCAGATCGGCACCTCGCGAGCGATGAGGAACGTGACGATCGAGGCGGGTGCGAGCAGCAGCTGCGCGAGGTCCGAGGCGCCGATGCTCGTGAGCGCCCCGACGTTCCAGACGTTCGACTGCGTCTCGAGGAACGCGCCAGCGATGTGGGCTGCGTACGCCAGCGCCGCCACGATGAACCCGCCGAGCACGTGGGCCCACCAGCCTGCGCGGTTCACGATGAGCGTCGTCAGCCAGTACGCGACGAAGAACACCGCGACGGGCAGCAGCCACGCGGGCCGCAGCCACACGGTCTGCAGCTGCTCCTGCAGGTCGAACGTGCTCGTGAACAGGTACTCGACGCCGATGAGCGCCGCAGCGAGCAGCGCGCCGAAGATCACGGTCGACAGCAGCACGACGAGGAACCCGACGCCGCGGGCGCCCTTCCTCCGCGGCGGCGTGGGCGTCTCGACGAGCACGATGGGCGTGCCCGTCGCGGCGGCGCGGGCAGTCTCGTCGTCGACGGAGATCGACCCCAGTCGCTCGGTGCGCTGCTCGGCGGCGACGTCGCCGTCCGCGCGATCGGTGCGGCCGGTCGCGGGCTCGTCGACCTCGAACTGCGGCTCGCCCTGACGCTGCTCGGGCAGGAGCGCCGTCTGCGCGGGCATCGCCTCGGTCTGCGCAGGCTCGTCGGTGCGCGTCGGCGGCGCGGCCTCGGGCTCGTCGGTGGCGCCGAGGCCCGCGAACGGCGCGGTGTCGGCCAGGTCGGGGCGCTGCTCGCCGCGGAGGCTCAGGTTGGGGCGGCGGGGCTCGACGAGCTCCGGCGGCGTCGATGCCACGGACGCGCCGCCTGCGGCGATGCCCGCGCCCGCTGCCGCCGCACCCGCACCGGCGCCCGCGTCCGACGTCGGCTCGGTGCGCGCATCGTCGCGAGCCTCCGTCGCACGGGTCGAGGCGATCGCGTCGGCCGTCGCGGCGTCGCCCGGCGTCACCTCCGAGGAGTGCTCGACGGGCTCGTCCGGAGCCTGCTCGAGCGTGGAGCCCTCGGGCTCGGCATCGTGCGAGGGACCGCGCAGCGTCGACGGTGCGATGACGGTCGGCTCGATCGTGCCGCCGCCGGCGTCGTCCCACGTGCGCTGCCAGTCGTCGGCCTCGTCGACGGGTGGCTCGGCCGCGTTCGCGGGCGCGTCGCCCTGCGTCGGCATCTGCTGGGTCGGCGTCTCGCCTGCGGCATCCTGCTGCTCGGGCAGCTGCTGCGTGGGTGCGTCCTCGACGAGCGGCTGGTGCGCGTCGTGGTCGGCGACCGACGTCGACGCGTCCTCCGCCGACTCCCAGGGCTGCACGCCCTCGCCGTCGTCTGCACGGCCGTCGCGGTTCGTGGGGTCGCTCATCGTACGCTCCTTGCTCCATCGCGCAGCGGACTGCGCTGGGGCCCGAGTCTAGGCAGCGTGCACTGCCAGCACCGGGAGGCACGCCACGCTCGCCCGAGTCCCCTCGCGGAACGCCGAAGGGCCGCACCTGGCGGTGCGGCCCTCCTGCGTGGAACGGTCAGACGATCAGCGGTACACGCCCGGCTCGTCGCCGAACGAGTCGCCCGACGTGAACGAGTCGAAGTCGACGAAGTCCAGGTCGCCGTCGCCGAACGACGACGAGTCGCCGAACAGACGGTTCGGGTAGCGCTCCGCCTTCGCCTCCTCGGTCGCCTCCACCTCGACGTCGCGGTACCGGTGCAGACCGGTACCCGCCGGGATGAGCTTGCCGATGATGACGTTCTCCTTGAGGCCGACGAGGGAGTCGGTGCGGCCGTTGAGCGCCGCCTCCGTGAGCACCTTCGTCGTCTCCTGGAACGAGGCGGCCGACAGCCACGACTCCGTCGCGAGCGACGCCTTCGTGATGCCCATGACCTCCTGGCGGGCCGACGCGGTCTTCTTGCCAGACGTCAGCGCCGCGCGGTTGAGGTCGTTGTACCGCGCACGGTCGACGAGCTCACCCGGCAGCAGGTCGGTCTCGCCGTGGTCGACGACGGTGACCTTGCGGAGCATCTGACGGACGATGACCTCGATGTGCTTGTCGTGGATCGGCACGCCCTGCGACCGGTACACGTCCTGCACGCCCTGCACGAGGTGCTTCTGCACCTCGCGGATGCCGCGCACGCGCAGCACCTCCTTGGGGTCGACCGTGCCGATCTGCAGCTGCTCGCCCTGCTCCACGTGGTCGCCGTCGGCGACCATGAGGGTCGCACGACGCAGCACCGGGTACGCGATCTCCTCGCTGCCATCGTCGGGGACGATGACGATGCGCTTCGACTTCTCGTCCTCGTCGATGCGCACGCGGCCGGCGGCCTCGGCGATCGGCGAGGCGCCCTTGGGCGTCCGAGCCTCGAAGAGCTCCGTCACGCGGGGAAGACCCTGCGTGATGTCGCTCGCACCCACCGAGCCACCGGTGTGGAAGGTACGCATCGTGAGCTGCGTGCCGGGCTCGCCGATCGACTGCGCCGCGATGATGCCGACGGCCTCGCCGATGTCGACGAGCTTGCCCGTCGCGAGCGACCGGCCGTAGCAGGCAGCGCAGACGCCGGTGGCGGACTCGCAGGTCAGGACCGAACGGACCTTGACCTCCTCGACGCCGGCCGCGACGACCGCGTTGATCTGCACGTCGCCGAAGTCGGCGCCTGCAGCCGCGAGCACCGTGCCGTCGGGGGCGACGACGTCGGCAGCGAGCGTACGGGCGTAGACCGACGACTCGACGTTCTCGCCACGGACCAGCACGCCGTCGACGAGGTCGCCGATCGGCATGTCGAGACCCTTCTCGGTGCCGCAGTCCTCCTCGCGGATGATGACGTCCTGCGACACGTCGACGAGTCGACGCGTGAGGTAGCCCGAGTCGGCCGTACGCAGCGCCGTGTCCGCCGAGCCCTTGCGAGCACCGTGCGTCGCGATGAAGTACTCCGCGACGCTCAGCCCCTCGCGGTACGAGGAGATGATCGGACGGACGATGACCTCGCCCTTCGGGTTCGTCACCAGGCCGCGCATGCCGGTGATGTTGCGGACCTGGATCCAGTTGCCGTTCGCGCCTGCGGTGACCATGCGGTAGATGGAGTTGTTCTCGTCGAACGCCTCCTGCGTGGCCTTCTGCACGTCGTTCGTGGCGTTGGTCCACAGCTCGGTCAGGTCCTGACGACGCTCGGCATCGGAGATGAAGCCGTTGTCGTACTGGTCCTGGATCTTCTGCGCACCGACCTCGGCCTTGCCGACGATCGCCTTCTTCTCCTTCGGCGTGATGACGTCGGAGAGCGCGACGGAGATGCCCGAGCGCGTCGCCCAGTGGAAGCCGGCGTCCTTGATCTTGTCGAGCGTCTCCGCCACGACGACCTTCGGGTACCGCTCCGCGAGCGCGTTCACGATGAGCGAGATGACCGGCTTGGTGGTCGCCTCCTGCACGAACGGGAAGTCGTCGGGCAGCGTCTCGCTGAACAGCGCACGACCCAGCGACGTCTCGAGCAGGAACGGCTGTCCCTCCACGAAGCCCTCCGGCCGATCCTCGTCGCGGAAGTGGAGACCGTCCATGCGGATCTTCACGAGCGCGCCCAGGTCGAGCGAGTGCTGGTCCATCGCCATGATCGCCTCGGCGACCGACGAGAACGCACGGCCCTCGCCGATCGCGCCCGGCTTCACCGTCGTGAGGTGGTGCAGACCCGACACGATCTCGTGGGTCGGCAGCGTCACGGGGCGGCCGTCGGACGGCTTCAGGATGTTGTTCGACGCCAGCATGAGGATGCGGGCCTCGGCCTGCGCCTCCACCGAGAGGGGAAGGTGCACGGCCATCTGGTCGCCGTCGAAGTCGGCGTTGAACGCCGAGCACACGAGCGGGTGCAGCTGGATGGCCTTGCCCTCGACGAGCAGCGGCTCGAACGCCTGGATGCCGAGACGGTGCAGCGTGGGCGCACGGTTCAGCAGCACGGGGCGCTCGGAGATGATCTCCTCGAGCACGTCCCACACCTGCGGCTTCGCCCGCTCCACCATGCGCTTCGCGTGCTTGATGTTCTGCGAGTGCTGCAGGTCGATGAGGCGCTTGATGACGAACGGCTTGAACAGCTCGAGCGCCATCTGCTTCGGCAGGCCGCACTGGTGCAGCTTGAGCTGCGGGCCGACGACGATGACCGAACGGCCCGAGTAGTCGACGCGCTTGCCGAGCAGGTTCTGACGGAACCGGCCCTGCTTGCCCTTCAGCATGTCCGACAGCGACTTCAGCGCGCGGTTGCCGGTGCCCGTGACGGGACGGCCACGACGACCGTTGTCGAAGAGGGCGTCGACAGCCTCCTGCAGCATGCGCTTCTCGTTGTTCACGATGATCTCGGGAGCACCGAGGTCGAGCAGGCGACGCAGGCGGTTGTTGCGGTTGATGACGCGGCGGTACAGGTCGTTCAGGTCGGAGGTCGCGAAGCGACCACCGTCGAGCTGCACCATGGGGCGCAGCTCCGGCGGGATCACCGGCACGACGTCGAGCACCATCGCAGCCGGGCTCGTGCCCGTCTGCAGGAACGAGTTGACGACCTTGAGGCGCTTGATCGCACGGATCTTGCGCTGGCCCTTGCCCTCTGCGATCTCCCTGTGCAGGTTCTCGCCCTCGGTGACGAGGTCGAACGAGAGCAGGCGACGCTTGATCGCCTCGGCTCCCATGTAGCCCTCGAAGTAGTCGCCGAAGCGGTCGACGAGCTCGTGGAAGACGGCGTCCTCGGGCTTGAGGTCGCCGACCTTCAGCGAGCGGAAGTCGTCGAACACGCGCTCGAGGTGCGCGATCTGCTCGTCGGTGCCCTTGCGGATCTGCGCCATCTCGCGCTCGCCCGCGTCGCGGACCTTGCGCTTCTGGTCGGCCTTCGCGCCCTCCTCCTCGAGCTGGGCGACGTCGGTCTCCAGCTGCTGGAGGCGCTCCGCGATGCCAGCGTCGCGGCGCTTCTCGAGCTCGGCCATCTCGAGCCGGATCTCCTGCTCGATGCCGGGCAGGTCCTCGTGGCGACCGTCCTCGTCGATCTCGATGATCATGTACGCCGCGAAGTAGATGACCTTCTCGAGGTCCTTCGGCGCCATGTCGAGCAGGTAGCCGAGGCGGCTGGGCACACCCTTGAAGTACCAGATGTGCGTCACGGGGGCGGCGAGCTCGATGTGGCCCATGCGCTCACGGCGCACCGACGACTTCGTGACCTCGACCCCGCAGCGCTCGCAGACGATGCCCTTGAAGCGCACGCGCTTGTACTTGCCGCACGAGCACTCCCAGTCCCTGGAGGGACCGAAGATCTGCTCGCCGAACAGCCCATCCTTCTCGGGCTTGAGCGTGCGGTAGTTGATGGTCTCGGGCTTCTTCACCTCGCCGTGGGACCACTTGCGGATGTCATCCGCGGTCGCCAGGTTGATCCGGAGCTCATCGAACGTGGTTGCGTCGATCAATGCTTGCTTCCTGTCAGTTCTGAATCTTGGTGGCGGCCGGTCAGATCTCGTCGATCGACGAGAGCTCCGGACGCGAGATGTTGATGCCGAGCTCCTCGGCCGTGCGGAGTGCCTCGTCCTCGTCGTCACGCAGGGTGACGACCTCGCCGGCGGCGTTGAGCACCTCGACGTTCAGGCAGAGCGACTGCATCTCCTTCATGAGCACCTTGAAGGACTCGGGGATGCCGGGGTCGTGGATGTTCTCGCCCTTGACGATCGCCTCGTACACCTTCACGCGACCGACGATGTCGTCGGACTTGACGGTGAGGAGCTCCTGGAGCGTGTAGGCCGCACCGTATGCCTCGAGCGCCCACACCTCCATCTCGCCGAATCGCTGGCCACCGAACTGCGCCTTGCCGCCCAGCGGCTGCTGGGTGATCATCGAGTACGGGCCCGTCGAACGCGCGTGGATCTTGTCGTCGACGAGGTGGTGGAGCTTCAGGATGTACATGTAGCCGACCGAGATCGGGTACGGGTACGGCTCGCCAGAGCGACCATCGAACAGTCGAGCCTTGCCCGAGCCGTCGATGAGGCGGTCGCCGTCGCGCGTCGGGAGCGTCGAGTCGAGGAGACCGATGATCTCCTCCTCCGTCGCACCGTCGAACACGGGCGTGGCGACCTTCGTGCCGGGCTCCGCCTTCAGGATCTCCTTCGGCAGGTTCTTCGCCCAGTCCGCCTTCGTGTCGGCATCCCAACCCGTCGCCGCGATCCACCCGAGGTGGGTCTCGAGCACCTGACCGAAGTTCATGCGCTTCGGGATGCCCAGCGGGTTCAGGACGATGTCGACCGGCGTGCCGTCGGGGAGGAACGGCATGTCCTCCTCGGGCAGGATCTTCGCGATGACGCCCTTGTTGCCGTGACGGCCGGCGAGCTTGTCGCCCTCGGTGATCTTGCGCTTCTGCGCGATGTAGACCACGACCTTCTCGTGGACGCCCGAGCCGAGCTCGTCGTCGCCGTCCTCCGCGTTGAAGTGCTTCACCGCGATGACGGTGCCCTGCTCGCCGTGGGGCACCTTGAGCGACGTGTCGCGGACCTCGCGGCTCTTCTCGTTGAAGATCGCGCGCAGCAGGCGCTCCTCCGCGCTCAGCTCGGTCTCGCCCTTCGGCGTGACCTTGCCGACGAGGATGTCGCCGGGACGCACCTCGGCGCCGATGCGGATGATGCCGCGCTCGTCGAGGTCTGCCATGAGGTCGAGGCTCACGTTGGGGAGGTCACGGGTGATCTCCTCCTTGCCGAGCTTCGTGTCGCGCGCGTCGACCTCGTACTCCTCGATGTGGATGGACGAGAGGACGTCCTCCTTCACGAGGTTCTGGCTGAGGATCATCGCGTCCTCGTAGTTGTGGCCCTCCCACGGCATGAACGCCACGAGGAGGTTCTTGCCGAGCGCGAGCTCGCCGTTCTCGGTCGCGGGACCGTCGGCGATGACCTGGCCGACCTCGACGCGGTCGCCTGCGGAGACGATCACGCGGGTGTTGTACGACGTGCCCTGGTTCGAGCGGTCGAACTTGCGCAGGTAGTAGTCCTGCGTGCCACCCTCGTCGAGCTGCACGGTGACGACGTCGGCCGAGACCTCGGCGACCACGCCTGCCTGCAGCGCCGTGACGACGTCGCCGGCGTCGATGGCTGCGAAGCCCTCCATGCCGGTGCCCACGAGCGGCGAGTGGCTGCGCAGCAGCGGCACGGCCTGACGCTGCATGTTGGCGCCCATGAGGGCGCGGTTCGCATCGTCGTGCTCGAGGAACGGGATGAGGCTCGTCGCGACCGACGCCATCTGGCGGGGCGAGACGTCCATGTAGTCGACGTCCTCGGGGGCGATGAGCTCGACCTCGCCGCCCTTCTTGCGGATGAGCACGCGCTCGGAGGTGAGCTTGCCCTTCGCGTCGAACGGCGAGTTCGCCTGCGCGATGACGTGCTCGTCCTCCTCGGAGGCGGTGAGGTAGTCGATCGTCTCGGTGACGACGCCGTTCACGACGCGACGGTACGGCGTCTCGATGAAGCCGAACGCGTTGATGCGGCCGAACGTCGCGAGACGACCGATGAGGCCGATGTTCGGGCCTTCCGGGGTCTCGATCGGGCACATGCGGCCGTAGTGCGAGGGGTGCACGTCTCGCACCTCGACGCCTGCGCGCTCGCGGCTGAGGCCACCGGGGCCGAGCGCCGAGAGGGTGCGCTTGTGGGTCAGGCCCGCGAGCGGGTTGTTCTGATCCATGAACTGCGACAGCTGCGACGTGCCGAAGAACTCCTTGATCGCGGCCGACACGGGTCGGACGTTGATCAGGGTCTGCGGCGTGATCGCCTCGATGTCCTGCGTGGACATGCGCTCGCGCACGACGCGCTCCATGCGAGCCAGGCCCGTGCGGACCTGGTTCTGGATGAGCTCGCCGACCGCGCGGATGCGACGGTTGCCGAAGTGGTCGATGTCGTCGGTGTCGAGGCGGATGTCGACGACCTCGCCCTTGCGGGTGCCCGGCAGCGTCGTCTCCTCTGCGTGGAGGGCGACGAGGTACTTGATCGTCGCGACGATGTCGGCGACGGACAGCACGGAGTCGCTCATGGGCACGTCGATGCCGAGCTTCCGGTTCACCTTGTAGCGGCCGACCTTCGCGAGGTCGTAGCGCTTCGGGTTGAAGTAGAAGTTGTCGAGCAGCGCACGCGCAGCCTCGGCGGCGACCTGCTCGCCCGGACGGAGCTTGCGGTAGATGTCGCGGAGGGCGTCCTCCTTCGACATCACCGGGTCCTTCTCGAGGGTGGCGAGGATCGACTCGTAGCCTGCGAACTCGCGGGCGATGTCCTCGGTCTCGAGACCGAGGGCCTTGAGGAAGATCGTGACCGACTGCTTGCGCTTGCGATCGATGCGCACGCCGACGGCGTCGCGCTTGTCGACCTCGAACTCGAGCCACGCACCGCGGCTCGGGATGACGCGAGCCGAGTAGACGTCCTTGTCGGAGGTCTTGTCGGCGGTGCGCTCGAAGTAGACGCCCGGCGAGCGGACGAGCTGGGACACGACGACACGCTCGGTGCCGTTGATGATGAACGTGCCCTTCTCCGTCATCAGCGGGAAGTCGCCCATGAAGACCGTCTGCGACTTGATCTCGCCGGTCTCGTGGTTCATGAACTCGGCGGCCACGTAGAGGGGCGCCGCATACGTCTTCGAGCGCTCCTTGCACTCGTCGATCGTGTACTTCGGCTCCTCGAGGCTCGGCTCGGAGAAGGAGAGTTGCATCTTCTCGCCGAGGTCCTCGATGGGCGAGATCTCCTCGAAGATCTCCTCGAGACCCGACTGGCGGGAGACGTCGTCGCGTCCCTCCGCGTCGGCGAGGGCGAGCCGATCCTGCCAGCCCTTCGATCCGATGAGCCACTCGAAGCTCTCGGTCTGGAGAGCGAGAAGGTCGGGGACCGTCAGGGTCTCGGGGATCTTCGCGAAGCTCAGACGGGCGGCGCTGCGCCCGGTGATGGCATCTGCCAAGGTGACTACCTCCGTGCCGCATGCGGGTTGCAGCCGCTGCGGGTCGACGTCGTAAGGTGAGGTGCTCGCTGTCTCCGACTGCGCTGTGGGCGCACGCCGACCGCAATATGAGGGCATGGGGAGTCCAGGAGCAAAGTCCTACGATACGCCCGGGCGATTCGCCTGTCCACTCCCCGGCGTGTCTCGCGATCCGCATCGTGTGCGCTGCGGGCGAACGCACGACGCATCGGGCACCGGCTCCCGGCCGGCGACGGCGTCGGCTGCCGCGTCAGGCAGCGACGTCGAGCGCCGAGAAGAGCGTCGCGAGATCGTCGTCGACGATCGCGAGCCACGTCGGTTCCGTCACGACGACCTCGAGCAGCACCCGCTGCCCGTCGCGCACGCCCCATCGCCGATCGACGACGACGGGCGCCCCCGACGCCAGCGTGCCGACGGCGAGCGCATGCCGCGCCTCGTCGAGCCGCGGATGCTCCACGGCGTCGAGTCGCTGCAGCCCGCCGGACGCGAGCCCGGACATCGCGACGTCGCCCTCCTGCTCGTCCGCGACCGGCGAGGCGAGCAGGTGCGCCACGACGAGCGACGCGCCCTGCTGCGAGACGTGCAGCACGCGACCGACGACGTCGGGGCTCGGCGGCGCCATCCGCGCCGCCTGCGCCATGAGCGACGTCCACTGCTCGCGCGTCTCGGCCGTCGCATCCGCGCCCGCGAGCGCCGAGCCGAGCTCGGAGCTCCACGCCTCCACGGCATCCCACCGCTCGACGGGGAACGCGAGCGGCACCCACAGCCACATCCCGAGCTCGACGCCCGGGTCGACGCTCACGGCCGCCATCGGAACGTCTCCGCGATCGCGTGGACGAGGCCGGTGAGCGCGACGAGCGCAGGCCCGCCCTGCTCGACGCCGGGGTGCACGATGGCGCCGCGCAGCATCGCGCCGCGCCGCGTGCCCGCCGTCGGGAACGGGTAGACGTACGTCACGTGGCGCGTCTGCACGTCGCCGACGCCCGGGCCGCCCTGCACCTCCGACTGCCACCGGAACACCGGCCCCATGATCGTGTCGAGGCGCTCGACCTCGTCGTCGACCCGATCGCGCAGATCCGCCTCGAGGTCGTCGCCGCGCGCCGCCCACGGCGTCACGACGATCGTCGCAGGCGTGCCGCCCTCGATCGTGGGCTGCACGGGCATGTAGATGGCGAGCGCCCGCTGCTCCCGCAGCCGCTCCCACTGCTGACGCACCATCGACCGCAGCTGGCCGTCGAGATCGGGCCTGCCGACCTCCCGCATCCGCGAGCGCAGCACCTCCTCGAGCTCGGCGCGCCCCTCGTCGGTCGGCGCGAAGCGCCCCCACGACGGTGGCGTGACGACCGTGAAGCCGCTCGGCTCCCGCCCCTCCTGCTGCAGCAGCTCGTCTCGCAGGCTCATCCGATCCTCCCCTGCCGCGCCCGCAGCGCGGACCTCCTCAGCTGCTCGTGCCGCACGAGCAGTGCGACGAACGCGGCGAACGCGAGCGGCGCACCCAGCCAGTGCCAGCCGAGCACGATCCCGGAGTCGTTCCACGTCACCGCGACGCCCGTCGGGTCGACGTGCCACGCTGCGAACGCGAACGGCACGATCGCGAACGCGCCGCCGCCGACCGCCGCGAGCCACGCGACGTCGCCAGCGGCGCGCTCGTCGGCCGTGACGAGGCAGATCGTCGCGAGCACCACCGAGACGAGCGTCGCCGCCACCATCGCCCACGCGGGCACGACGAAGATGGGCCAGTCGAGCACCGCCCAGTCGGCTGCCTCGTCCGTCGCACCGAGCCGAAGCCCCGCGAGCGTCGCGTGCAGCACGAGGTGCGCGACGAGCAGGGCATACGACGCGATCGCGAGCGCGACGTACGCGATCCGCGCACGACCGTACGCGCGCCCGTACCGCTCGGCCGAGCCCGCGAGCGGCGTCGAGCCTGGCACCATGCGCGCCGCTGCCACGGATCCCCCTCGTGTCGGAACGTCCCGTCGAGCGTACGTGGCCGCCCGGGGTGCTCGCTGGACGCTACGGACGCCCGAACGACGGCGTCAGGCCGACCGTGCTGCCGACGCCGACGCCGAAGCTCGTGAACCAGTTCACGATGCCCGGCGCCAGGCTGCCGAAGGTGCCCGCGTGCTGCGTGATGATCGAGCTCAGCGTGCCCAGCATGGGATTGCCCATCCTCGCGATGTCGTCGCCGTACTGCACGAGCTGCGCCGCCCTCGAGCCGTGGCCCATGTTCGTGAACAGCGCCAACGGGGTGCGCGCGATGCTCGGGATGCTCCCCGCAGCGCCGGGAGCGCCAGGCACGAGCCTGCCGATCGTCGCGAAGTCGTCGATCGAGCCGACGGCCTGCGCGCCCTTGCTGAGGTAGGCGCCGAACCCGAGCGTCGCGACGCCGACGGCGCTCCACACGATGTCCGACACCGACGCCTTGCCGTTCGCGTACAGGTAGACCGTGCCCGCGAGGTGCGCGGTGGCGAGCACCGCCGACGTCGCGAGGATGATGGTCGACCACGGCGACGACACGACGAACAGCGCGACGACGGCGAGCACGATGAGCGCGACGCTGATGGCGGTCAGCACGCCTGCGACGGCATCCCACCAGCCGTCGTCGTTGTCGGCGAGGTCCATCGCCTCCGCGACGCCGTCGGCCGCGAGGTCGTACGCCGTGCGCCAGTCGTCGACGACGGTCTCGTACTGCGACCACAGCGCGTCGCGATCCTCCTGCGTCGCCGTCACCGCCTGCGCCGCGTCCTGCACGTCCTGCTGGTGCTGCTCGACGTCGCCGACCGGCATCCCCGTGCTCAGGGCGCTCTGCTCGCTGACGGCCGACTGGTACGCGATCTCGGCATCGCGCACCGACTGCTCGTGCTGCACCATCCACAGGCGCGCGTCGCGCAGGGCAGACGCGTACGGCAGCAGCGCGTCGCCGGTGCCCTCGTAGCGCACGCCTGCGGCGAGCAGATCGGCGTGCACGCCCTCGGCATCCTCTGCGAGGGCGTCGGTGCCCATGCTCTTGTGCACGGCCGAGCTGCCGATCTCGTCGAGCGCCGCAGCGGTCGTGCGCATCTGCTCGCCGAGGGCGCTGAGGTGCGTCGCGGTGCGCTCGATGACGCCCGGCGAGCCCGCGAACTGCTCGAGCGGGTAGGACTTCGTGGGAGAGAGCATCCTCAGCCGACCTCGAGCGCGGCCGAGGCCTCCGCCTCCCACTCGTCCCAGCCGTCGATGATGCCGACGAGGTGCTCGTGGATGCCCTCGAGCCGACCCATGAGGTCCTCGCGGTTCGACGCCCAGTTCGCCTCGAACCAGCCGACGCGGTCGCGGAGCCTGCCCTCGCCGTGCGGGTTCGACACCGCCTCCTCGAGGTCGTCGTTCGACGAGGATGCGTCCTCGAACGCCTCGACGGAGGCGGCGAGTCCGTCGCGCGCGTCACGCAGTCGGGCGAGATCGATCATGATGTCCACGGCGTGGGCTCCAGGGTCGTCGGGCGGGGATGCTCCGACCGTACGTGCCCTGGCTGGACGTCGCCATGGGGAGGACTGCCCACGGCGCCTGGGATGCTGGAGCCGTGACGGCACTCCCCTCGACGACGCTCTCGAACGGCATGCACGCCGAGGTGCGCTTCGCAGGCGAGGGCGGCTACCAGCTCGTCGTCGACGGCACGCCCCAGTCGCACGTCGACCCCGAGCGCCCCGAGCTGCTCGTCTACGAGTACGTGCAGCGCATCGGCCACGTGCTCGACGCCATGGCTCCCGGCCCCCTCACGGCCGTGCATCTGGGTGCCGGGGCGCTCACGCTCCCGCGCTACGTCGCCGCGACGCGGCCGGGCTCGCGGCAGCAGGTCATCGAGCTCGAGCCCGGCATCGTCGAGATCGTGCGCGAGGTCGCTCCGCTGCCTCGCGGCGAGAGCATCCGCATCCGCTACGGCGATGCGCGAGCCGTGCTCGAGCGTCTGCCTGCAGGGCTGCTGGGCGTGTGCGACCTCGTCGTCGTCGACGTCTTCGCGGGCTCGCAGACGCCGGCGCACGTCACGTCGATGGAGTTCCACGAGCGCGTGCGCGCGCTGCTGGCGCCAGAGGGCGTGCTGTGCGTGAACCTCGCCGACGGCAAGGAGCTGCGATTCGTGCGCTCGCAGCTCGCGACGCTCTCGGCGGTGCATCCGCACGTCGCCGCCATCGCCGACACGGGCTTCCTCAAGGGCCGTCGCTACGGCAACCTCGTCGCGGTCGCATCGCCAGCGCCGCTGCGGCTCGACGGCGTGCCCGCTGCGCTGCAGCGCGACCCGTGGCCTGCGAAGGTCGTCGTGGGCGACGAGCTGCGCAGGTTCGCGGCGAGCGGCGCGATCGTGACGGATGCGACGGCGCTGCCCTCGCCACCCCCGAGCCGCTCGGTCTTCGGATAGCGGGCGCACAGCCTCGAGGACGCGGATCGGCGTGTCTTCGACGCGCCAGGCGATGCGTCCCGCAGACGTCGGAGGTCGGGTGCAGGATGTGCGCATGCATGCGGTGCTCGGCTTCGACGTGACGACGTTGCGCCCCACGGTCGACGTCGCCGCCGCGACGGCCCGCATCGACGCCATCGGCGTCTCGCGGGCGATGGCCGACCTCGCCGAGCGGGCGTGGCTGCTGCTCGCCGTCGGCCGTGTCGACGAGGCGGCCGGCAGCGCCGCGCGGGCGCTCATGGTCGCTCGCGCGACGGGCGACCGCCGCGAGAGCGCGCGCATGCGGCTGCTGCGCTCGGCGATCGCCGTCGGCGGCGGGCGCATCGCCGCCGCGCTGCGCGACTGCGACTCGGTCGTCGACGAGGCCCGCGCCTCCGGGTGGGCTGCCGTGCTCGCCGAGGCCCTGCACGAGCGCGGCGTGGCACGCTTCGCCGCGCAGCGCTGGCGCGAGGCCGCCGACGACCTCGGCGAGTCCCTCGCGCTGCTGCGATCCGCGGCGCGCGGCGACGAGGCGAGCGGATGGGACGAAGCGGTGCCGACGCCCGAGGCGATCGACGCCGCCGAGGTGTCGGTGCTCGTCGCCCTCGACCGTGCGGATCGCGCGGAGGGCGCGAGCGGACGCGCTCGGCCCACGCATCCGCTCTTCGGCGCACGCTGACGGCCGAGCGCGCCGCCGCGTCAGTGCGCCGAGTAGCCGCCGTCGACGAGGTGGTAGCTGCCGGTGATGAACGACGCGTCGTCGCTCAGCAGGAACAGCGTGAGCGCCGCGACCTCCGCGTCGGTGCCGAGTCGCTTCGAGGCGTGCTCGGCCTCGAGCGCCTCGATCGCCTCGGCCGAGAGCGACGAGCGCAGCAGCGGCGTGTCGATGAAGCCTGGCCCGACGGCGTTCGTGCGCACGCCGTCGGCCGAGTACTCGAGCGCCGCGACCTTCGTGAGCCCCGCGAGGGCGTGCTTCGTCGTGACGTACGCGGCGTTCTCGGCGATGCCGACGGTGCCGAGCACCGACGCCATGTTCACGATCGCGCCGCCGCCGGCTGCGACGATCGCGGGCAGCTGGGCATGCAGGCCGTAGAAGACGCCGTCGAGGTTGATGGCGCGCACCCGATCCCACGCGTCGACGTCGTAGTCGCCGATGCGCTGCGGCGCAGCACCGATGCCCGCGTTGTTCACGGCGAGGTGCAGGCCGCCGAACGTCTCCTGCGCGAACGCGACCGCCGCCTGCGCCTCGTCGGCCTTCGCGGTGTCCTGCGCGAACGCGGCGGCCGAGCCGCCCGCGGCGACGATCTCGTCGGCGATGCCCTGCGCCGCCTCCAGGCGGATGTCGGTCACGACGACCGCCGCCCCCTCCGCTGCGAGCCTGCGCGAGATCTCCGCGCCGATGCCGCTGCCACCGCCGGTGACGATCGCGACCTTGCCTGCGAACCTGACCATGCCGGTCCCTCTTCCCTGCCTCGTGCGCTCGGACGCCGGTCGGCGCCCGGGGAGGGTCGCGGCGCGGGACCGGTGCTGCGCGTGCGGCGTCGAGCGGTGCCGGCGGCGCGTCGACGAGACCTCCACCTCGATGCAACCGGCGCGCGACGATCGTGTTCCCGCGGCGGGCTCGCCGCACCCGCGGGCGCGCACGTGGGCGGTCGGTGCGACGATGGACGGGTGAGGATGCACGAGCCGCCCGTGGCGGGTGCGCGCAGCATGCGCGGCACGGCTGGCGACCGTGGCTGACCTCGCTCGCGTGCGCGTGTGGGCCGAGTCGCTCATCCGCATCCACCTCGACGACTCGTGGTCGTTCAGGTTCGACCACGCGCGTCGCCGCGCAGGGCTCACCGACCACGGTGCCAAGCGCATCTCGGTCTCCAGGCACCTCGCGGCCCGCTACGACGACGACGAGGTGCACCAGGTGCTGCTGCACGAGGTCGCGCACGCGCTGGCAGGCTTCGACGCCGCCCACGGGCCGCGGTGGAAGCGCGTCGCGCGCGAGATCGGCTACGAGGGCGGCCGCCTGCACCACGGTGAGATCGCGACCGAGCTCGCGCCGTGGGTGGGCAGGTGCCCTGCCGGCCACGAGCACCACCGGTTCCGCCGCCCGACGCGCGCCGCGAGCTGCGCGCGATGCTCGAAGCGGTTCGACGCCGCGCATCGCATCGCATGGGAGCGGGTGCGATGAGCGACCTCGACGACCGCCAACCGGCCGACCGCGCAGGCGCTCGCGGCGCGCGCATCGATCTGCAGCCCGGACATCCCGCGGCGGCGCACGGCACCCTCGCGACGACGGCTGGATCCGCGCGGCTGTCGAGCGGGCAGGAGGCGAGCGTCGTGCCTCTCGACGACGGCTGGGCGCTCGAGGTCGACGGCCTCAGGCAGTCGCACGTCGGCCGCGACGACCTGCCATCGCCGCATGCGACGGTGCGGTGGATGCTCGCGGGGCTCGCCGCACCGCTCGCAGCCGACGCCGCGCCGCGCGTCGCGCATCTGGGCGGCGCGGCCATGAGCCTCCCGCGGCAGGTGGCGTCTGCGAGGCCCGACGCGCGACAGGTGGTCGTCGAGCTCGAGCGGGCGATCGCCGAGCTCGTCGTCGAGCACGCCCCACCACCCGCCGGCGTCGACGTCGTCGTCGACGACGGCCGCGCGTGGCTCGAGGCGGCGACGCCCGCGTCGTTCGACGCGATCACGATCGACGTCTACGCGGGCGGTCGCATCCCGCCGGCGTTCACGTCCCTCGAGTGCGCACGCGCTGCCAGTGCTGCGCTCGCCGAGCACGGCGTGCTCGTGGTGAACGGCGTCGCAGGGCCCGAGCTGGGCTTCACCGCCGCGCACCTCGCGAGCCTCGAGGCGGCGTTCGGCCACGTCGCCCTCATCGTGCAGGGCTCGGTGCTCGCCGGTGCCCGGTTCGGCAACGCCGTGCTGCTCGCGAGCGGCCGCCCGCTCGCCGTCGACGCGATCCGCGCTGCGCTGTCTGGCGACGCGTCGCGCGGAGCGCTCGTGGCCGACGTGTCCGCGATCGTCGCGGATGCCGCGCCGCTGCGCGACGCCGACGATCGCTGGTCGCCCGAGCCCATCCGCTCGGCGTTCATCCCGCCGCGGGGCTGATCCGCTGCACCCGCTCGCAGCGGTCGCCCGGGCGTCGGCGCGTCAGGCGCGCGCGCTCACCTCGCGAGTCGCGGCCTCGGCGCGCACGAGGTGCGCGGTGGCTCCGCGGAGGGCGACCGCTGCGGCGCAGGCCACGGCCGCCTGCGGGGAGTGGAAGTCGATGCCGCGCTCGGCGAGCGCGTCGACGACGCGACCGGCCACGAGCGTGTCGGCGACGCTGACGCGCACCGAGCCGTCCGGCCAGACGTCGCCAGCGGCGGCGATCGTCACGGATGCCCGACGACCCAGTCGCGCCTGCTCGGCGAGCACGGCGTCGGCGATCTCGTCGGCGGTGTCGATCGCCGCCGCGAGCACGAGGCCCGCGGGCGCTGCACGCAGCGCGTCGCCCGTCGCGCCGGCATCGGCGTCGGCGACGATCACGACGTCGGCGGGGTGGGCGCGCAGCGCCTGCGCGCCCCACTCGAGCTGCACCTGGTAGTCGGCGGACATGGCGCGAGCGTACGCACGGTCACGCGGACGCGGCACGTCCGGCCGTCATGGAGCGTCATGCGGGCCGCGGGAGCGGCTCGGCGACGCCGAGGGCGTCAGCGCAGGGCGCCGAGGTGGGCGAGGGCCGTGCGCACGAGCGCGCCGCGGCCGCCCTCCATCTCGGAGGTCACCGTCTCGGACGCTGCCTGGTCGGGCGTGAGCCACGTCATCTCGAGCGCGTCCTGCCTGGGCTCGCACGTGCCGGTCACGGGCACGATGAACACGAGCGACACCGCGTGCTGGCGATCGTCGTGGAACATGCCGTCGGCCGGCAGCGGCATGTACTCGGCGACGTGGAACGGCGTCGGGCACGGCGGCAGCTGCGGGAAGGCCATGGGCCCGAGATCCTTCTCCAGGTGCCGGTCGAGGGCGTCGCGCAGCGTCTCGCCGTGCATGACGCGGCCGGAGACGATCGTGCGCGCGATGGTGCCGGAGGCGCCGACGCGCAGCAGCAGACCCACGTCGGTGACGCGGCCCTGCCCGTCGAGGCGCACGGGCACGGCCTCGACGTAGAGCATGGGCAGGCGGCGCCTCGCCTCGACGAGGTCGTCGTCGCTCAGCCATCCGGGATTGCGGTCGGGAGTGCGCACGGCCATGCCCCCATCGTGGCATCCCCGGGCCCATCCGCGTGCCACGCCGCGGTCGAGCCATCGCCGACTGGGCCTGCGTCGACCGGTCACTCCATGCGGTGATCGGTCGCTCGTCGCGACCACCCGTGACCAGTCCCCGACCACGAGCGACCAGTCGAGGCCACGAGCGCCCAGTCGATCGCGCGCACGTCGCGGGCTCGGCCTATGCTGACGCCGAGCGCCGCAGGCGCCCGAGAGGAGCGGCCATGGCCACCTTCACCACCACCCTCGTGCAGCAGGGCGACAACGTCGGCATCGACGTGCCAGAGGCGATCGTCCTCGGCTTCGGCACCGGCAGGCGCGTGCCCGTGCTTGTGACGCTGCACGGGCACGTCTACCCCTCGACGATCGCCGTCATGGGCGGCAGGTACCTCATCCCCGTCTCGGCGCAGATCCGCGCGGCTGCGGGCGTCGCGGGCGGCGAGACGCACGACGTGACCCTCGAGCTCGACGCCTCGAGCCGCGACACCCCCGTGCCCGACGACCTCGCCGCAGCGCTCGACGCCGCGGGCGTGCGCGCCGCGTTCGACGCGCAGTCGCCCTCGCGGCGCAAGGAGCACGTGCGCCAGGTCGAGTCGGCGAAGGCCGACGACACCCGAGCGCGTCGGGTCGCGAAGGTCGTGGAGTCGGTCGCATGAGCGACGCGCAGACGCACGCGATCGACGCCGACGTCGTGCTGTGGCGCGACGGCGTCGACGGCCGCGCCAGCAGCGACCTGCTCGTGGTCATGCACGGGCTCGGCAGCCACGAGGGCGACCTGTTCGCGCTCGCCCCGTTCCTGCCGGACCGGCTCACGATCGCCGCGCTGCGAGCACCCCTGCCGTACGGCGACGGCTTCGCCTGGTACGCCGCAGGCAGCCAGACGTCGACCGACTCGGCGCTCATCGACGCATCGAGCCGCGGCGTGCTCGCCTGGCTCGACGGCCTCGAGGACGAGTTCCGCTCCGTGAGCCTCCTGGGCTTCTCGCAGGGCGGCGCGATGACGCTGCAGCTGCTGCGGCACGCGCCGAGCCGCTTCGCAGCCGCGGTGCAGCTGTCGGGGTTCGTCTTCGCGGGAGATGCCGTCGGCGATGCGGCGCTCGCCGCCGCCGACCCGCGCGTGCCCGCGTTCCAGGCGTGGGGCTCGGCCGACGACGTCATCGAGCCCGAGGCGACGACGCGCACCATCGCATGGATGCGCGACCACACCGACGTCGAGCAGCACGAGTACACGATGCCGCACTCGATCGTCGCCGACGAGCTGCGCGACGTCGTCGCGTTCCTCGACCGGGTGCTGCCGGGCTGAGCCGGCGGTCAGCGCGACGAGCGCGGCGACCTGCCGCGCACGATGCCGACGAGCGCCTGCACGTCGTCGCCGTCGCGATCCTGCAGCCACGCGAGCGCCACGGTCGTGGCGGGGAGGTCGTCGACGGGCAGCGAGGCGACGTCGCGGCGATGGTGCAGCCTCGCGATCGACTGCGGCATCGTCGCGATCCCCGCACCCGAGGCGACGACCTCGACGAGCTCCGACCACGTCATCGCGCCGCGGTCGACGACCGACTCGCCCTCGAGGTCGGCACGCGCGACCGACGCGAGATCGGCCGCGACGTGGTCGCCCGGCACGACGACGAAGGCGCGCTCGTCGTACAGCCGCACGAGGTGCAGGCCCTGCTCGTCGACCGGCAGGCGCACGATGGCGGCGTCCGCCTCCCCTGCGCGCAGCGCGTCGAGCTGCGCAGCCTCGTCGACCATCTCGTGCTCAAGCCGCTGCGGCATCCGCTCGATCCAGGCGCGGATCCACTTCGCAGGCGTCGCGCCCTCGACGTAGGTGAGCCTGAAGGGCTCGGCCGGTGCCGCCGGCGCCTCCGGCTGGGCGGGCTGCGTCGCACGCGCCGCGCGCTGCGGCCGCTTCGGCGCGGCCGCGCGTCGCTGCGACGCGGGCCTGGCGGGCCTCCCCGGCCGCGGCGAACGTCCGCCGCCCTTCACCATGCGCGCTCCAGCACGACCGACTGCTTCGCGAGCGTGAACCCGAGCCGCTCGTACAGGCCGACGGCGCCGGTGGGCGACTCGGAGTCGACGTCGAGCACCGCTCGCTCGAGCCCCGCATCCCGTGCGGCCTCGAGCGTGCGGGTGAGCACGCGCGGTGCGATGCCGAGGCCGCGACGATCGCGGACGACGCCCACGAGCGCGACGTACACCGATGAGTAGCCGGCGACGGCGGTGTCGTCCGGGTCGTGCTCGGCGAGGCTGAAGCCCACGATGCGCTCGCCCTCGACGGCGACGGCCGAGAGGTCGGGTCGCAGCACGGGGCTGCCTGCGAAGCGTCCCCACCGCTCGGGCGTCGTCGGCTGCGAGCCCCAGTGGTCGCGGAAGGCGTCGTTGCGGGCGATGCGTCCCGCCTCGAACAGGTCGGGCGTGAACGGCACGATCGTGAGGCCGCCATCGTCGAGCGGCACGATCGGCTGCGACAGGTCGCGATGCAGGTCGGTGAAGTAGCGCGCGACGCGGTACCCCGCACCCGTGAGGAACGGCACTGCCGACGTCTCGGATCCCGCCCACGAGTGGATCTGCGCGGGCAGCGCGTCGTCGCCGTGCTCTCGCAGCCGCTCGACCGCGCGCCGCTCCTGCCACGCGAGCAGCGAGGCGCCGATGCCCTCGCGACGCGCGCTCGGCACGACGGTGCCGCCCGCGAACACCCGCCGCACGTCGACCTGCCCGTCTGGCATGACCGTCGACCCGAAGGCCACGACGGCTCCGTCGCGCTCGCCCACGACGAGGTCGCGGTCGACGTCGACGTGGCTCGCCTCGAAGTCGTCGACGACCTCTTGGAGCGGGATCTGGAACTCGGGGTGGTCGACGCGGCCGGCGAGGTTCAGCGCGGCGTGGATCGCGGGTGCGTCCGCGACGGTCGGTCGCCGCCACGCGACGCCCGCGACGGCGTCGGGCAGGCCGGGCTCGCCGAGGTCGGGGACGCGCGCGGAGATGGGGGCGATGCTCATGCCTGAGAGCCTACGGTCGCCGCGCCCTCACGTTCGAGCAGCCTCCACCAGCAGCGTGGCGACGCCACGGGCCGCGTCGGTCGTGTGGCGCGCATCGCGCAGCCGCATGGCGAGATCGCCCGTCACGACGAGCAGCAGGCGCTCGGCGAGCGCATCGGCATCTGCGACGCCCGCCTCGACCGCGAGCGCGCGCAGCCGGTCGCGCAGCGCGTCGCCGTCGAGCCGCACGGCCTCGGCGACCTCCGCGGGGGCGTCGGCGTACTCCGCGGCGGCACCGAGGAACGCGCACCACCGCGAGCCCAGCGGCCGCTCGCGGAAGTCGTCGAGCGCGTCGAAGACGGCGAGGATGCGCGCGGTGGCGTCGGGCGCCGCCTCGACGGCGTCGTCCCAGCAGGCGATCCAGGCGGCGTGCCTCCTGCGGAGCACGTCGGCGACGAGCGCCTCCTTGCTCGCGTAGCCCCGGTACAGGGTCGCGCTCGACACGCGAGCCCTCGCGAGCACCGCGTCGACGGGCGTCGCGACGATGCCGTGCGCCGCGAAGAGCTCGTCGGCAGCGTCGAGCAGCCGTGCTCGCGTGGAGGTGCGCATCGCCATGCCGCCACCCTAGACTCCAAACATGAAACGCACGTTTTTGTTTTGGCGCGGCGCATCGCCCGTGCCGCTCGTCGCCAGCAGCCTCGCGCTCATCGCCGCGACGTACGGGCTCGTGCGACTCGCGTTCGGGCTGCTGCTGCCCGACGTGCAGCGCGAGCTCGGACTCGACGTCGTCGCAGCCGGCGCCGTGTCGGCAGGGGCATCGGCGACGTACTGCGCCTGCGCGGTCGTCGGCTTCCTCCTCGCCGCACGACGCCCTCGCACCCTCGTGGTCGCGGCCACCATCGGCGGCGCCGTCGGCGCGATCGGCATGGCGAGCGCCCAGGATGCCGGCGTCTTCGCGGTCGCGGCGATCCTCGCGTCGTCGGGCGCGGGCCTCGCCTCGCCCGCGCTCGTCGCGCTGCTCACCCGCGACGCCTCGACGCGGTCGCACCCGCAGCTGCAGGGCGTCGTCAACGCCGGCACGGGCCCGGGCCTCGCGGTCGCCGCGATGCTCGCGATCGCGCTCGCCGACTGGCGGGCCGTGTGGATCGTCGCCGCCATCGCGACGACGGCCGCGGGCGTCGCGACGCTCGCAGCGTTCCGCGACGCCGAACCCGACGACGACGCCCCTCGGGCCCTGCGAGGACGCAGCACGCCCCAGGACCGCTCCAAGCCCCTGCTCCGGCGCAGCACGCCCCAGGACCGCTCCAAGCCCCTGCTCCGTCGCAGCACGCCGCCGGACCGCTCCGTGAGGTGCGAGCGGAGCGAGCCTCGAAGGGAG
The DNA here is from genome assembly GCF_979255995.1 of Agrococcus sp. AC640b. Classification (NCBI taxonomy): domain Bacteria; kingdom Bacillati; phylum Actinomycetota; class Actinomycetes; order Micrococcales; family Microbacteriaceae; genus Agrococcus; species Agrococcus sp. AC640b. Next base: position 34,309 of record NZ_CEEDMM010000015.1, on the reverse strand, counting down.
CACGCACACGATCGCGGAGCCGACGACGTCGGCGAGGCCCGCGGACCCGACAGCAGACCGGCCGCGCGCGCGTGGCTCGCAGCGCACGCGACGCCCACCGTCGCCGCGCTCCTCATGGGTGCGGGCTCGGCCGCCGTGTGGAGCTTCGGCCGCTCGATCCTCGTCGACTCGGGCGCGACCTCGACCCTCTCGATCGTCGCGTGGATCGGCATCGGCGTCGGCGGCGGCCTGGCCGTCGCGACGGCAGGGCGCCTCGAACGCCTCGGCGCGCGGAGGGCGTGGACGCTCACGAGCGCGGCGATCGCCGCGTCGACGGCGGCGATCGCGGCCGCGGCGACCGTCGCGCCCGCCGCCATCGCCGCCTGCATCGTCTTCGGCTGGGCGTACACGGCCGGCACGAGCGCGCTCATCGCGTGGACGGCATCCATCGACCGTGCCCGCGCGGCATCCGGCACCGCGATGCTCTTCGTCGTGCTCGTGCTGGGGCAGGCCGTCGGTGCGGCAGCGCTCGGTGCGGCAGCACCGCACGTGGGCCTCGCGGGCGCCTTCGCCATCGCCGCCGTCGTCGCCCTCGCGGCGGTCGCGGTGCCCGCCGCGCCGTTCGCTCGCCGGCGCGTGCCTACGAGGACGACGGCAGACTGATGTCATGCCGACCCGCATCCTGCTGCTGTCCGACACGCACCTGCCCGTGCGCGCGAAGGCGATGCAGCAGCAGGTGTGGGCGCTCGTCGACGACGCCGACCTCGTGATCCACGCGGGCGACTGGGTGCACGCCGACCTGCTCGACGCGCTCGAGGCGCGGGCGGCGCGCATCGTGGGCGTCGCCGGCAACAACGACGGCGACGAGCTGTGGTCGCGGCTCGGCGAGATCGCACGCGTCGAGGTCGAGGGCGTGCGGTTCGCCGTCATCCACGAGACGGGCGCCGCAGCCGGCCGCGAGCGCCGCTGCGACGCGCGCTTCGGCCCCACCTCGCCCGAGCCTGCCGACGTGCTCGTGTTCGGCCACTCCCACATCCCGTGGGACTCGACGACGCCAGGCGGGCTGCGGCTGCTGAACCCCGGCTCCCCCACCGACCGCAGGCGACAGCCCGTCGGCACCGTCATGACGCTGCTGGTCGACGGTGGCGAGCTGCGCGACGTCACGCTCGTCGAGACGCCGAGGTAGCCGGGGGGCCGCGACGTCGGATGCGTGTGCATCCGCTGGGAATCGACGCCTCGCTGGGCGACCCCGCCTAGCGTGGACGGATGGATCCCGCCTTCCCCAGCCCGACGCCTCCCGACCCGTCGCCGCTGGGCGGACTCGCCGACGTCTTCCCCATCGTCTTCGGCATCGCCGCGATCATCGTGCTCGCGGTCGCGGTGCTCGTCGTGGTGGGCATCGTGCGACGCAACGCTCGCCTGCGGTCGCTGGGCCACGACCCCATGACCATCGAGGCCGACATCGCCGATCGCATGGCGACCGGCAGGCTCACGACGCCCGATGAGGGCGGTGCGGCGGCGGCCGCTGGAGACGCCGAGCCGGCCGAGCCCGCCGAGCCCGCCGAGCCTGCCGAGCCGGCCAGGAGCGTCGCGGAGCGGCTCGCCGAGGTCGAGGAGCTGCACGCGCGAGGTGCGATCGACGACGCCGAGCGCGCCGCTGCGCGCGCTCGCATCCTCGGCGACGCCTGACCCGCCGGCCCGCGGCCGCCTCGTGCCATCGCGAGCGCCACGTCCCCGCCGCAGGAGCGAGCGCGTAGCGTGGGGGCATGGTCGCCGTCGCGCTCCTCCCCGCCATGCCCATCCCGATGTCGGGCATGCCGGAGTGGCTGCGCATCGCCGTCGGCGTCGTCGTGGTCGCTGCCACGCTCGTGGGCATCGCCGCGATGATCATGGCGATGCGTCGCAGCCGCGACCTGCAGGACGACGCACCTCCCCTGCCCCGCAGGCCGTGGTCGCAGCCGGACGAGCCGAGCGCCGGCTCCTGGTCGGAGCCCGGCCCGCCATCGCCCGTCGCGCCCGACGACGCGACGCTCGAGCGACGGCTCACCGAGCTCGACGACGCCCGCGCAGCCGGCCGCATCGACGCGAGCGAGCACGAGCGCGCTCGTCGGGCGCTGCTGGGCGACGACCCCGACGACACCCGGTCGTAGGCCGCCGCACGTGCCGCGAGGTGATGCCCAGCGGCGCACCGGGTGCGCTGGACACGCGCCGACCCGCCACGCATCGCCTCACGCGCCACGCGACCGGCAGACTGGTGGCATGACGGATCTGGATGAGGCATTCGTGGAGGCGGTCGCACAGACCGCCCTCCAGCTCGAGCACAACGGCACGCACGTGCTGCTGCGCGCCCCGGAGCAGGACGACGCCGCGATGCGTCCCGCCGCCTCCGGCGACGACGACGAGCCCGAGGACACGGGCGCCGTCGTGCTCGACGGCGGACGCTCGGACGCGGTGCTCGAGGTCGTCGTCGGCGGCGAGGTCGTCGGCGCGATCGTGCCGGTGGACGACGGCTTCGGCGTGCTCGTGCTGCCGGAGGACGGCGAGGACCCCTCCGGCGAGCAGGAGACGCTCGAGGACGCGCTCGACGAGCTCGGCGTCTGACCGCAGGATTCGCGTTTCGCAGGCGATCACGGGGGGCCGAGGGAAGATACCCCTCTGACCCCCGTGATCGCCTGCGAAACGCAACCCGCCCGGGGATGACGAAAGCCCCGACTCTTCGCAGAGTCGGGGCTTCTCGCTGGCGGTGACGGTGGGATTTGAACCCACGGTGGAGGGTTACTCCACACAACTTTTCGAGAGTTGCACCTTCGGCCGCTCGGACACGTCACCGTGGACGAGGATACACACCGAGCAGCCCCCGGCCCAAAACGGGGCGCGGGCGCATGGACGTCACGCCCCGCGCGGCAGCGCGCGCACACGGGCGCGGTCGACGAGCACCCGCGTCGGATCCGTGTCGCGGTCGTCGAGCGTCGCGCCGTCCTCGACCCAGCCGTAGCGCTCGTAGGCGGCCTCGGCGGGCGCGTTGCCCTCGAGCACCCACAGGTACGCGTGCGCGAAGCCGCCGGCGGCCAGTCGGCGCTCGACCTCGGCCACGAGCGCTCGCCCCACGCCTGCGCGCGCTGCCGAGGGGGCGACGTACACGCCTGCGAGCTCGCCCCATCCCTCGCGCTCCGGCAGCCGGGCGGGGCCGAACGTCGCCCATCCGACCACCTCGCCGTCGCGGTCGGCGACGACCATGTCGTGCCGCACGTCGCCGTCGGTACCCTCACCCGCGAGCGACCGGGTGAGCCACCGCGTCCAGCTCGCCGTGCGGTCAGCGACGTCGAGCGCGTCGAGCACCGCGTCGTCGATGAGGCCGCGATAGGCGTGCTGCCACGCCTCGACGTGGATGCGAGCGACGCCGGCCGCGTCGGCGACCGTGCCGTCGCGCACGACCAGGGTCACGCCTCGACCCGCTCGGCGAGGTCGCGCACCCGGCGATGCTCGAGCAGCGGCACGCGCACCCCGCCGTAGCCGAAGCGCTCGTCGATCCACGTGTGCCCGTCCGCGCGCCAGCCGTGCCGCTCGTAGAAGGTGGCCGCGCGGTCGTTGCCGTCGAGGACGAGGAGGCACGCGCGCGCGAACCCCGCGTCGCGCAGTCGCTCCTCGGCGGCGACGATGAGGGCGTGACCCACGCCCGAGGCCCACGTGGCGGCGAGCGCGTAGAGGGCGAAGAGCTGCCCGTGGCCAGGCAGGTCGTCCTGGTCGGTGGGGCCCGTGCTGGCCCAGCCCACGACGTGGCCGTCCCGCTCGGCGACGAGGTCGGCCGTGCGCGGGTCGACGTGGCGTCGATCCCAGTGCTCGGCACGGCGCTCGGCGTTGCCATCGACGTCCATGCGGCGCAGCAGCGCCTCCGGCATGAGGTGCTCGTATGCCGCGCGCCACGTCTCGACCTGCACCGTCGCGATCGCGCGGGCGTCGGCGACGGTCGCGGTGCGCACGGTCACGGGCGGAGGCTGCTCGGACATGCCTCGACGGTAGCCGGGTCGTGGGTGGGCTCCCTTCGAGGCTCGCTGCGCTCGCACCTCACGGAGCGGCTGGCGCGGCCGTGCGGTGGCGCTCGAAGCCGGCCCAGCCGGCGGCGTCGACGACGCAGAAGCGGTTGCCCTCCGGGTCCTGCATGATCACGTAGTCGGCGTCGTCCGGACGCCCATCCCACGGCACGACGACGGCGCCGAGCCCCTCGAGCCGGGCGACCTCCGCCGCCTGGTCGTCGGCGTACAGGTCGAGGTGGATGCGCGGCGGCAGCACCCGCTCGCTCGGGGCCGCGTCGAGCGAGACGTTCGGGCCCTCGCCCGATCGCGGGCGCAGCAGGGCGAAGTCGTCGTCGATCGGCTCGCGGGGCACGGAGTCCAGCGCAGCCGACCAGAATGCAAGCTGCGCGCGCAAGTCTCGCACGCGGATGACCACCGACCCGACGACGAGCATGGCGTCACCCTACGCGCGCGAGGCGGTGTGGGTGGCGGCGGGTAGCGTCGAGCGCATGGCCAAGACCGATGCACGCTTCCGCTGCTCCGAGTGCGGATGGCAGGCGGCCAAGTGGGTGGGTCGCTGCGGCGAGTGCCAGCAGTGGGGAACGGTCGAGGAGGTCGGCGCGGCCGCCGCCGACCGCGTGAAGGCCGCGAGCATCCCGGCGAGCAGGCGCGCACGACCCATCACCGAGATCGACGTCTCCGACGCCCCGCGCTGGGCGAGCGGCATCGGCGAGTTCGACCGCGTGCTCGGCGGCGGCATCGTGCCCGGCGCCGCCATCCTGTGCTCCGGCGAGCCCGGCGTCGGCAAGTCGACGCTGCTGCTCGAGGTCGCCAGCCGCGCCGCGCAGTCGGGCAAGCGCGTGCTGTACGCGAGCGCCGAGGAGTCGGTGGCGCAGGTGCGCATGCGCGCCGAGCGCACGGGCGCCATGCACGAGCGCCTCTACCTCATCGCCGAGACCGACCTGTCGCAGATCCTCGGGCAGATCCAGGCCGTCGAGCCCGAGCTCGTCATCATCGACTCCGTGCAGACCGTCGCGAACGCCGACAACGACTCGATCGCGGGCGGCCCCAGCCAGGTGCGCGACGTCGCCAACGCGCTCACGCGCCTCGCGAAGACGACGGGCATCCCCGTGCTGCTCGTCGGCCACGTGACGAAGGAGGGCACGATCGCCGGCCCGCGCGTGCTCGAGCACCTCGTCGACGTCGTCACGCACTTCGACGGCGACCGGCAGTCGGCGCTGCGCTTCGTGCGCGCGACGAAGAACCGCTTCGGCCCCACCGACGAGATCGGCTGCTTCGAGATGACGGGCGAGGGCATCGCCGAGGTGCCCGACCCCTCAGGGCTGTTCCTGTCGCGGCAGACGGCGCCCGACTCCGGCTCCTGCGTCACCGTCGCGCTCGAGGGGCGCCGCGCGATCCCCGTCGAGATCCAAGCGCTCGCCGTCACGTCGTCGACCCCCAACCCGCGTCGCGTCGTCAACGGCGTCGACTCGTCGCGCGTCGCGATGCTGCTCGCCGTGCTCGAGAAGCGGGTGGGGCTGCGGCTCGCCGACCGCGACGTGTACGTGTCGACCGTCGGCGGCATGCGCCTGCACGAGCCGGGCGCCGACCTCGCCATCGCCCTCGCGATCGTGTCGTCGGTGCGCGACGTGCCGCTGCCCGCGCGCCTGGTCGCGGTGGGCGAGCTGTCGCTCGCCGGCGAGATCCGCCCGGCGACCGCGGCGCGCAAGCGCGTCGCAGAGGCCCGCAGGCTCGGATACGAGCACGTGCTCGACGACAGCGCCGTGCACCTGCGCGGCGCCGTCGAGACCATCACGCTGCTCTCCGACGCGCTGCGGCAGCCCGCGGGCGTCGCCGAGTTCTAGCGGCGGGGGCGCGCCGCTGCCAGGCCCAGCGCATCCATGGGCGCACGTGACAGGGTGGGCGCGCACGCAGAGAGGAGCACGATGCACGAGTCCCGCAGGTTCCCGTGGCACGTCGTCGTCGCCGCGGTCGTCGCAGCCGTCGTCGCGGTGACGGTGCGCGCGCTGCTGTCGCCGCTGCAGCTCTTCACCGTCGTCGAGTGGGGCGTGTCGATCCTCATCGCCCTCGTCGTCGGCCTCGTCGCCGCCAACGTCGTGCTCGCACGCACGCGCAGCCGCCGCTGACGCATCCGGCGGCGGCCGCGCACGCCGTCAGTCCTGCACGCCCTTCGCCACCACCTCGGTGTCGATCATGCCCGTCGCGACGCTCGCATCGAGGGTCTCGCCGCGGAAGAAGCCCGGCTCGCGCACACGCTGCACGATCATGACGACGGCGCCCAGCACGAGCACCACGACGCCGAGCACGAACACGAGTCCGAGCCCACCGATCGAGGATCCAGACCCGTAGTCGGGATCCATCGAGTCGACGAGCGTCGTCACGAACAGCACGCCCAGCACGACGCCACCGACGAGCGGGAACACGAGCTGGAAGCACGCGTTGCGGAACGACTGGAACCAGGTGGTGCGGAAGTACCAGACGGTCGCGAACGCCGTGAGGCCGTAGTAGAAGCAGATCATCATGCCGAGGGCCGTGATCGTGTCCCACAGCACGTTCTCGCTCACGAAGCGCATGACGGCGTAGAACGCCGATGCGACGAGCGTCGCGTACCCGGGCGTCTTGAACCTCGTCACCGCCGCGAACCGCCTCGGCAGCGCCCGGTAGTGGCCCATGGCGAGCAGCGTGCGCGCCGGGGAGACGAACGTCGACTGCAGCGACGCCGCCGACGACGACAGCACCGCGAGCGACACGAACGCGGCGAGCGGCCCGAGGATGGGGCCGGCGAGCGCGAAGAACACGTTGTCCTGGATGTCGGGGTTGCCGAGGCCGAACTCGCCGTCGCCCGTGCCCGCGAACGCCAGCAGCGCCATGGTGAGCAGCAGGTACAGCGCGACGATGATGACCACGGTGATCGTCGCCGCCCGGCCCGGCGTCCGCTCGGGATCCTTCGTCTCCTCGTTCATCGTGAGGGTGACGTCCCACCCCCAGAAGATGAAGATCGACAACGACAGCCCTGCGACGAGCGCCGACACCGAGTCGACGGCGAACGGGTCGAACCACGACAGCGACACGGGCGTCGCATCGAACCCGGTGCCGTTCGCGACGTGCACGAACGCGGCGATCGCGAACACGACGAGCACGAGCACCTGGAAGCCGACGAGCACGTACTGCACCCGCTGCGTCGTCTGCATGTCGCGGTACGCGATGAACGTGGCACCCGCCATGAACGCGAGGCACGTGACCACGTTGATGAGCGGGTTCGTCGCGAGCTCGGCGATCGACGACTGCCCGGTGAGCTGCGCGATGAGCAGATAGAGGAAGTCGACCGCGATGCCCGCGAGGTTCGACAGCACGAGGATCGTCGCAGCGATGAGACCCCAGCCGGCCATCCACCCCACGTAGGGGCCGAACGCGCGCGTCGCCCACGTGAACGACGTGCCGGAGTCGGGGATGACGCTGTTGAGCTCGCGGTAGCCGAACGCGACGAGCAGCATCGGGATGAAGCCGAGCACGATGATCGCCGGCGCCTGCGAGCCGACGGCGCTGACCGTCGGACCGAGCGCTGCCGTGAGGGTGTAGGCGGGGGCGATGCAGGAGATGCCGATGACGACGGCGCCGATCAGCCCGACCGACCCCTTCGCGAGGCCCTTCTGCGCCACCTTGGCGACGGCGTGCTCGGTCGTCATGGTCACTCCTCGAGGGTCGTCGCGACGTCGGCCGCAGCCGCCCAGCCGGAGCGGATGCCCCCGTCGACGTGCTGGAATCCGAGGCCGGCGAAGTCGCTGCACGCCCAGTGGATGGGGCCGACGGGCGTGCGCTGGTCGGCGCCGTACCTGCTGAGCCCACCGAGGTCGTAGGAGGCGCCGTACGCGCCGCGCGTCCACTCCTCGGTGCCCCAGTCGCTCTCGTAGTAGACGACGGGGTTCGCAGCCTCGGGGCCGAAGTACTCGGCGAGGTCGGCGAGGATGCGCGCCTTGCGCTCCTCGGGCGACAGCGAGAAGGCGCCGTCGGCGTGCTCGTCGGAGACGAAGCCGACGAGGGTGCCCCGGGCGTCGTCGTGGTTCGTGTTGTCGTACGCCTCGTGCACGAGCCGGTAGGGGCTGAAGGCCGTGCCCGAGAGGCCGTCCTCGCGCCAGAACGGGCGGTCGTAGACGGCGTGCACCTTGATGACGAGGCCGAACGACAGGTGCTGGTGCAGCTGGTGCTGCCTGCGCGGCAGCGGCGGCTGGAAGTCGATGCGGGCGAAGAGCGTCGGCGGCATCGCGACGATGGCCCGGCGGGCGCGCACGACGACGCGGTCGGAGGTGACGACGACGCCGTCGGCCGTGTGCTCGAGCCTGCGCACGGGGGTGCCGGTGCGCACGCGGTCGCCGAGGTGCGCGGCGAGCGTGAGGGGCACGCGCTGCAGGCCGCCGACGACGCGCTTGTCGAGGATGAACTCCGAGTCGACGAGGTTCGAGAACGACCCTGCGGAGGCGGCCATGAGCACCGCCTGCAGCGCGCTGAACGCGTGCGCGGGCTTCGTGAGCATCGCCTCGCCGATGAACATCGCGATGTGCCTGCAGGCGACGGCGTCGCTCGACTGCTGCGCGAGCCAGTGCTCGAACGACACCGTGTCGAGCTCGCGTGCACGCGGATGCGCCCAGGGGGCGTCGGCGCCGATCTCGTCGACGAGCTCGTCGAGCAGCGTCGTGAGCCGCTCCATCTCGGCCACGGTGCCTGCTGCGACCGGCAGCTGCTCGCCCGTGAACCGGATGCGCTCCCCAGCCTCGGTCACGTAGACGCTGTCGCCATCGCGGTACCGCGAGAACGTGTCGAGGCCGAGGGCGTCGATCGTCTCGAGCAGCGCCGTCTGGTCGGGCGACACCCACTGGCCGCCGAGCTCGAGCATCGCGCCGTCGATGGTCTCGGTCCAGAGCCGGCCGCCGACGCGCTCGCGCGCCTCGAGCACGACCACGTCGTGCCCTGCCTCGACGAGTCGGGTCGCGGCGGAGAGCCCGGCGACGCCGGCTCCGATGACGACGACGTCGACGTCGACGTGCTCGATCTGCTGCGGATCGGTCATCCCAAAGGCTCCTTCACGGTGGATGTCGTCGCAGCATACGCCGATCCGCGACGGATTCGGTAGCGATGGGCGTCGACTCGTCACGCGTTCGCGTCCATGGGGTCCGCAACCGGGCGTCGTAGCCTCGCGGCATGCCGATCCCGAGCCGCACGCGATGAGCGTCGATCTCGGCATGCTGCTCGTCGCGCTGCTCATCGTCGGAGTGCTTGCCGGAGCGATCATCGGCTGGGTGCTGCTCGTCTCGAGCGACGGCCCGCGCATGCGCTTCCCCGGCGCTCGCGTGCTCTGGCTGGCCTTCTTCGTCACGGCGCCGGTGCTCGCGTGCATCCTGTGGGTCGTCGTGCCCAGGATCGAGGATGCGCGCGACCGTCGCGCTGCACCGGAGCGACCGCGGCGGTGGGCGCGGCCTCAGGAGCCCGCGAGCGGCGAGACCCCGGGCGACGACGAGCCGCGGGTGATCAGGAGAGGATGATCTGCTGCTCCGACGCGCTCGGGACGCCCGAGACCGTCACCGACAGGTGGTAGCTCGCGCCGCCCGCGACGACCTGGTCGCGAGGGGATGCGCACGTCTCGGGCGACGACGCCGTGCGGTCCCACGTGATGGGGAGCGTGCGCTGCGGCACTCCGGGGGCGAGCTCGACGATCTGGTCGACCTGGTCGACGGGGCAGTCGTTCGAGCGGTACACGACCTGGTCGCCCGTGCGCACCTCGTACGACTGCTGCGTCGTACCGACGTTGAGCCTGCACGGGTCGCCGGAGACGTTCTGGATCTGGAACGACATCTGCACCTGCTGGCCGGCCGCGTACGTGACCGCGTCGGTGATGGGCGTCACCATGATCTGCTCGGCGGTGCAGGCGGCGGAGCCGTCGCCATCCTCGGGGATGCCGCCGATGGGCGTGTAGCGATCGGTCGACGTCGGCGACGGCAGCGGGGACACGGAGGGGGTCGGCGTCGCCGTGGCGCTGGTCTCGGGATCGGCGGCAGGCTCGGCCGCACCCTCCCACGGCCGCCACATGAGCGCGACCGTCACGAGCGCTGCGACGATGAGCACCGCGAGCAGCGCCATCGTGCGTCGACGACGAGCGACGGCCTGCCGCCGCCTTCGCTCCCTGTCCGTCGCCACCAGCCAAGGGTAGGCGGCGATGCCGCGTCAGAGCCGCTTCACCATGCGGGTGTTGCCGAGCGTGTTCTGCTTCACGTGCGCCAGGTCGAGGAACTCGGCGATGCCGTCGTCGTTCGAGCGCAGCAGCTGCTGGAACACGTCGGGCGGCACGACCTCGTCGGCGACGGCGTCGAAGCCGTGCCTGGTGAAGAACGCCGTCTCGAACGTGAGGCAGAACAGGCGCGTGAGGCCCAGGTCGAGCGCACGCTGCTGCAGCGCCTCGAGGATCGCGTGGCCCACGCCCGCGCCGTGCACGTCGTCGGTGACCGCGATCGTGCGGATCTCGCCGAGGTCCTCCCACATGACGTGCAAGGCGCCGCAGCCGACGACGCGGCCGTCGACCTCCGCCACCACGAACTCCTGCACCGCCTCGAAGAGCGTCACGAGCTCCTTGCCGAGCAGGATGCGTCGCTGCACGTACGGCTCGATGAGGTCGCGCATGGCGCGGACGTCGCTCGTGCGGGCCTGTCGGACGCTGACGGATGCCATGCATCCACGCTAGCCCCGGCGGGATGCGGTGGCCGACACGAGGGCACGAGTGCGGGTGGGGGCTCCCTTCGAGGCTCGCACCTCACGGAGCGGTTCGAGGGAGCGGACGACGAACGGAAGTGGCGACCCCCCTTCGAGGCTCGCACCTCACGGAGCGGTGGAGGGGGTCGGCAGGGGCTGGCGCAGGCGGGGCGAGTGCTAGCGTCGCGGCATGCGTGGCGGGGACAGGATCGGCGCAGCGCTCACGGCCGCGCTCACCGCCTCGGAGACGCCGCCTCCGCCCTCGACGCTCCTCCACATCGCCGCGGTGGCGATCGGTGCGGAACGGTGCGAGCTGCGACTGGGCACGAAGACGCTGAGCTGGAGCGCGCGCGACGCGCAGAGCCACGGCGACGACGCCACGCTCGTGCTCGGGTCGAGCCCCGACGTCGTCGCGACCGTCGCACCCGCGCACGCGATGCCGTCGCCAGCCGCATGGCAGCCGCTGCTGCTGCTGCTCACGCCGTACGCGGCCGAGGACGCGACCTGGCACGCCAGACGCAGGCAGCAGGAGGCCACCGAGCGCATCGACGACGGCCGGTGGCGCGCGTCGGCCGACATGGAGCACGAGCGTCGCCGCCTCGAGCGCGACCTCCACGACGGCGCGCAGCACCATCTGGTGGCGCTGCGCATGGCGATCGCGCTCGCCGACCACCTGCAGCACGAGCCCGGCGGCGACGCACGGCTCGCCGCGCTCCGCGAGCAGCTCGACGCCGCGGAGGCGCTGCTCATCGCGACCGCGAGGGGCGTGCTGCCCAAGGTGCTCGCGAGCACGGGCCTGCAGGGGGCGCTGCGCGCGCTCGACGGCGCCGACGTCGTGGTGCGCGCGGAGATCCCTCGGCTCATGCCCGCCGTCGAGTCGGCGCTCTACTACCTCGCGCTCGAGGCCGTCAGCAACACGCACAAGCACGCCCGCGGCGCGGGCATCGTCGTCGAGGCACGACTCGCCGACGGGCGAGCGATCGTCGAGATCACCGACGATGGGCCCGGCTTCGTCGTCGGCGAGGACGTCGGCGGCCTCGCCTCCCTCGCCGATCGCATCGAGGCCATCGGCGGCACGCTGCAGGTGCGCTCGGCTCCCGGTGCGGGCACGAGCGTGATCGCCTCCGTGCCCTGCTGAGGACACGACCCGATCAGCGCGCGAGCAGCCCCTCGGCGCTGCGCTGCAGCACCTCGGTGGCCCTGCGGCCCGCGCTGCCGAGCCCCGGCCTCCCCGCCACCTGCTGCCAGTGCGCGAGCGCGGCGAGCGCGGCGGCCCGGACGTCCGCCTGCGCCGCATCGGCAGGCAGCCCGAGCCTCGTGTGCGCCTCGCCGCCCTCGGCGCCCGCGAGTCGCGCTGCCGCGGCGTCGACGAACGCGGGCGCCGTGCCGCGCGCGACGTCGTCGAGCAGCGCGTCCTCCGCGAGCTCGTGCGCGTCGGCGCGCAGCGCGTCGATCTGCCAGCGCAGCGCTGCGGCATCCTCGCCGGCAGCGCGCTCGGCGAGCCGCTCGAGCACGCGGCGCGCGGCGACCACGGGCGCCCTGGCCGCGAGCGCCGCGACGGCCTCGGCCGGCGCGACGCCGTCGCGGAACAGCAGCTGGCCGCGCCCGAGCCCCTCCGCGAAGTCGGCGCGTGGCGCGAGCGCGCACACGACGGCGTCGACGACACCCCAGCGACCCTCGGGCGAGCCGATCTCCGCCGCGAGGGCCGAATCCGGCGCCGCGTCGCACAGCAGCGTCTGCACGCCGGGCATCGGCGCCGGCAGCGGCCCCTGCACCACGAGCAGCGCGACCGGGGCCTCGAGCGCGTCGCGGCAGGCCTCGAGCTCGTCGTCTGGCAGACCAGCCGTCTCGACGAGCGACGCGACCCTGCCGTGCACGGGCCGTGTCGCGATTTGCCGGTTGCCGATGGGCAACGACGTCACCTCGCTGCGATCGGGCATCGTCACCGTCACCTCGACGCGGCCCCCCTCCCCGTGCGCCTGCACGACGAGCGCCCCGCCGAGCGAGGCGATGCGCTCGGCGCTCGCGACGAGCGCGCGGTCGATCGTCGCAGCGTCGAGCGACCCGACGCCGACGACGGTGGCGACGAGTGCCGCGTCGCGCCGCAGCGTGACGGCCGCGGGAGCACCCGAGCGCGCCATGGCTCCCAGCGCGGCGGCGACGGCGTGGTAGAAGCCCGACTCGATGTCCCACCCCGCCCTGCGCCCGAGGTCCCCGGCGACCTCGACGCGGACGGGCAGCGCCGCCGCGAGCTCGCGCAGGGTCTCCTCGACGCCCCGCTCGGGCAGCATGGCGGGGAACACGCCGCGCACGGCGTCGCGCAGGTCGTCGATGAGCTGCTCCGCGAGCGCGTGGACCGCTGGCCACTCGAGGGCGTTCGCCGGCTGCGCGAGCATGCCGCGCAGCGCGGCGAGATCGTGCACCGTGGCCGTCGTGATCGTCTCGACGAGCCGGATGCGCTCGCTCTCGCGCACGCGAGCCGCCCGCACCTGCGCCCGCTCGGCCTCGGTCTCGCGCTGCACGGCGTCGCGCCGCGCGCGCTCGAGCGCCCGCATGCTGCGCGCGGCGCGCACCGTGGCACCGAGCCACACGCACGTCTCGTCGAGCAGGCGCCTGCGACGCGCGGTGCCGAGATCCGGGCGGGGCCGGATCTCGAGCACGCCGACGCCGGGCACGGGATGCCGCTCGGCATCGGCGTGCTCGGCGGCGACCCCCTCCCCGTCCCAGGCTGCGATCTGCTGATGGTGGCCGTCGTCGAAGCGTCGCAGCAGCCGCAGCCGCGGCGCCGGCCGCCCACGCACCGCGACTCCGCGGGCGAGGTTCTCGAGCAGCGCGGGCACGAGCGCCTCCTGCGGCGTGGAGGCGACGAGCTCGGCGACCTCCCGTGGCGCTGCCCGCGCCGTCATCGGCCCGTACCGTCTGCCTTCTGCGCCTGCAGGTAGCTCAGCACGGCGAGCACCCTGCGGTGATGCATCGTGGCGTCCTCCGGGATGCCGAGCTTCACGAACATCGAGGCCACGTGCTTCTCGACGGCCTTGACCGAGACGAAGAGCTCCTCGGCGATCGAGCGGTTCGCGCGCCCCTCGGCCATGAGCCGCAGCACGTCGAGCTCGCGTGCGCCGAGGCCGCCGATCGCGCCGTCGCGATGCTCGCCGATCTCGACGAGCCTGCTGGCGAGCACAGGCTCGATGACGATCTCCCTCGCCAGGATGCGATCCAGCGTGTCATTGAGCATCTGCACGCCCGCGATGCGCTCCTTGAGGCGATAGCCGATGCCCTCGGTGCCGATCGAGAGCATCGTGCGCAGGTAGTGCGACTCGGCGTAGTGCGACAGCAGCAGCAGCCCGACGTGCGGATGCCGCGACCGGATGCGCGCTGCGGTCGCGAGCCCGCCCTCCTCGCCGGGGGGCATCCTGATGTCGAGCACCGCGATGTCGACGTCCTGCTCCTCGAGCGTCGCCAGCAGCCGATCGCCGTCGTCGTGCGCGGCGACGACGTCGTGGCCAGCCGCACCCAGCAGCATCACGAGACCCTCGCGGAACAGCGTGCCGTCGTCGGCGATCGCCACCCGCATCGATGCCTCGCCTCTCGAGCCGACCTCGCCCCCGCTGCGACGGGTGCCTCGCGCCATGCTACAGCGGCCGTAGCGACAGCGTGACTCGAGTCGTCGCCATGATCGCGTCACATGGGTCGTCTATCGTCTGCTCCGTCCGAGTGCCATCCTCGAACCAGGAACTGGGAAGGGACCCATGCGATACTCCATCGGCGTCGACCTTGGTGCGACCTCGGTCGCCGTCGCGATCGGCGACGATCTCGGCACTCGGGCCGCACCGCTCTCGCCGCTGCTCGTGGAGCCCTCGGTCGCGTTCTGCGCCGCCGACGGCACGATCCTCACCGGTCAGGCTGCGCTCGATGCGGCCCAGGACGACCCGACGCGACTCGTGCGAGGGTTCAAGCGACGGCTCGGCGACCCGACCCCGATCGTCGTCGGCGGCGTCGGCATCGCACCGGAGGCGCTCATGGCCGCGCAGCTGCGCGACGTCGTCGCGCAGCTCACCGAGCAGCAGGGCGAGGCGCCGCAGCGCGTCGTGCTCACGTGCCCAGCCGCATGGGGGCCGTACCGCCGCGAGCACCTCGCGCGGGTCGCTGAGCTCTCCGGCGTCGCGATCGACGAGATCGTCACCGACCCCGTCGCGATCGCGACATCCGTCTCTCGCGAGCGGCGTCACGCGGAGGGCACGATCCTCGCCGTCTTCGACCTCGGCGGCCGCACGTTCGACGCCACGGTGCTGCGCGTGGGCGCCGACGGCCTCGAGGTGCTCGGCAGCCCCGAGGGCGTCGAGCACCTGGGCGGCGACGACTTCGACGACGCCGTTCGCGGCCTCGTCGACCAGCGCGTCGGGGGCCGCATCTCCGCGCTCGACGCCGCAGACCCCGACGACGCCGCGACGCTCGCGGCGATCGAGGTCGCGTGCACGAACGCGAAGGAGGCGCTCTCGGTGCGCGACGAGACCGTCGTGCGCCTGCCGCTCGAGGGCGCCGACGATCCGCTCACGATCACGCGCGCCGACCTCGAGCGCAGCATCCGTCCCACGGTCGGCCTCGCGGTCGCCGCGCTGCTGCGCACGATCGACTCGGCGGGCATCGACGCCGACGCGGTGTCGACCGTGATCCTCGCGGGCGGCTCGTCGCGCATCCCGCTCGTCGCCGACGAGGTCGCGAGCGCCGGCATGCCCGTCACGGCGACGCACCACCCGAAGTTCACCGTCGCGCTCGGAGCTGCCGAGCGCGCACGAGCGCTCGACACGTCGGCGAGCACGGCTGCGACGGGCGCCGGGCTCGCCGACGACGAGCGGTCGCCGATGGCACCGGCGCTCGCGACCACCGGACGCACGTCGCGGCGTCCAAGGCTCCGCCGCGGCACGGCGATGATCGCGGGCGTCGCCCTCGCGGCGATCGTGGTCGCGGTGATCGTCGTGACCACCGTGCTCGGCCGCGCAGGCGGCGTCGACGCCGCGAGCCCCGGCACGCAGGCGCAGACGGGATCGAGCGCCGAGGCGAGCACGCCTGCGAGCGCACCGCCCACCATCACGGCGTCTCCTGGCTCGCCCGAGTCGCCGGATGCGCTGGAGGCGACCGTCGCCTCCCCCATCCTCACGAGCGGCAGCTCGACGGCGGGCCTCGGCTGGTTCGTGCAGTCGAACGACTCCGGCACGTTCGGCGTGACGCCGATGGAGGAGGGCGAGGCGTCGCGGCCGCAGCTCACCGTGACGCAGTCGGAGGCCGGGCTCAGGGCGCAGTGGCTGCGCGGAGGGCCCGCGCAGCTCTACGCGCAGACCGTCGAGGGCCCCATCGACCTCACCGAGATCGCCGCGGAGGACGGCGCGCTCGTCTTCGACGTCACGCACAACGCCGGCACCGCAGAGCAGCTCGCGATCGCCGTGCACTGCGGCTACCCGTGCGGCGGCGCGGTCGACATCACGGAGGCGATCAACGGCATCGCCCAGGGCGGCACGCAGCACGTCATCATCCCCGCCGAGTGCTTCACGGTCTCGGGCCTCACGCCCGAGGCAGTCGACACGCCGTTCCTCGCCCTCGGCACCGGCGACGTCGATCTCACGTTCGCCGAGATCCGCTGGGAGAACCTCGCGGGCGCCGATGCGGCGGCCGTGCGGTGCGACGCATGACCAGCACGTAGGGGCACCCCTACCCGCGGCCTCGGGATGACAGCCCGAGCGGGGGGATGAGCCCAGAGACAGCGCTTCCGCGCGGTCGGACGATCGAAGCAGACGTCGACCGAGGGAAGGACTGGCTCATGGCCATCACCGAAGCACCGACCGCGACCACCGCGACGACCGCATTCGACGAGCTCGTCGCCACGCACCGGCACGGCCTCGTGCGCTACGCGACGACGCTCATGAACGGCGACGCCGGGGCGGCGGAGGACGTCGTGCAGGAGACCCTGCTGCGCGCGTGGCGCCACCTCGACCGCCTCACCGAGCAGCAGGGATCGGTGCGCGGCTGGCTCACGCGCGTCACCCACAACCTCGCCATGGACCAGCACCGGGCTCGCCGCGCGCGTCCCACCGAGATCGCGTGGACGGAGTTCGACGCGGAGCGCGCCGCCTCGCCTGCAGACACCGCACGCGAGGTCGAGGATCGCGCGCTCGTGACCGAGCTGCTCTCGCACGTCTCGCAGGCGCACCGCAGGACGCTCGCGGAGGTCTACCTCGCCGACCAGACCGCCGCGGCGGCCGCCGTGCGGCTCGGGGTGCCCGTCGGCACCGTGAAGAGCCGCGTGTTCCACGCGCTGCGCACGATGCGCTCGCAGACGACGGCGCTCGCCGCCTGACGCGCGAGCGCGCACGCCGATGCCCGCCAGGATGGCTCCTGGCGGGCATCGTCGTCTGCGCGGACGCGTCACGCGCCGATCGCCTCGGGCGTCGGCACGTCCTCGGGCAGCAGCAGCACGAGGTCGTCCATCGTGGGATCGTCGATCGCACGCGTGCGACGGGCGTGGTTGGCGATCGCGGCATCCATGACCTGCCTCGCGTAGCGGCCGTTGCCGAACGACGCGGTGCGATCGACGGCGGCGAAGTGGCCCCGCAGCGCCGCGACCGTCGAGCCTGTGCACTCGTAGCCCGAGCGCGTCGCATGCTGGTTGACGATCGTCACGAGCTCGTCCGGCGTGTAGTTCGCGAACCGCACCCGATGCGAGAACCGGGAGTCGAGCCCGGGGTTGGTCGCGAGGAAGCCGTCCATCTCGCGCTCGTAGCCGGCGGCGATCACGACGACCTCGTCGCGATGATCCTCCATGAGCTTCACGAGCGTGTCGACCGACTCCTTGCCGAAGTCGTTGCCGCCACCACCGCGGGAGGCGAGCGTGTACGCCTCGTCGATGAACAGCACGCCGCCGCGTGCCCTGTCGAACGCCTCGGTCGTCCTCCGCGCCGTGTGCCCGACGTACTCCCCGACGAGATCGGCACGCGACACCTCGGTGACCTGCCCCTGCGCGAGCACGCCGAGCGCGGTGAGGAGCGAGCCGTAGAGCCTCGCGACGGTCGTCTTGCCCGTGCCAGGGGGGCCGGCGAAGATGAGGTGCCTGCTGAGCGACGGCGCAGGCAGCCCTGCCGCCTGCCTGCGGCGCGCGGAGGTGAGGAGGTCGACCATGCCCTGCACCTCCTCCTTGACGCCGTCGAGCCCGACGAGCTCGCGCAGCGTGCCGAGCAGCTGCTCGACGCGCTCCTCGTCGACGCGGCCGACGCCCGCGCCGATCGACGAGCCCGGCAGGGGCCCGAGGTCGTCGGGCACGAGCCGCGTCAACGTGAGCGCGTCGACCTCGGCGACGGTGCCGAGGCGGTAGGCCTGCCTGCCGAGCATCTCCTCGAACACCTTGCGAGCCGTTCGGCCGTTGCCGAAGGTCTCGTCGCGCGGCAGCTCGGTGAAGTAGTTGTGCAGCGCGGCTCGCGTCTCGAACTCGAGGCTGTAGTGGTTCGCCCTGCACAGGCCCTCGACGATCGTCACCATCTCGGCAGACGAGTAGTCGGCGAACTCGATCGTGCGCGAGAAGCGCGACGAGAGGCCCGGGTTGGCGGCCATGAACGTGCGCATGTCGTTCGTGTAGCCGGCGACGATCACGACGACGTCGTCGCGGTGATCCTCCATGAGCTTCACGAGCGTGTCGATCGCCTCGCCGCCGAAGTCGTTGCTCGAGCCGCCGTCCTTCGACAGCGCGTACGCCTCGTCGATGAACAGCACGCCTCCGAGCGCCTTCGAGAACATCTCGCTCGTCTTGATGGCGGTGCCGCCGATCACCGCCGCGACGAGGTCGGGGCGTGCGACCTCCACGAGCTGTCCCGTGCGCACGACGCCGAGCGCTGCGAGGATGCGACCGTAGAGTCGCGCGACGGTGGTCTTGCCCGTGCCCGGCGAGCCTGCGAAGACGAGGTGCCGCGAGACGGGTGGCGACGGCAGCCCGGCCTCGGCACGACGCTCGGCCATCTGATGCATCCGCACGAGCGTCTCGACCTGCCGCTTGACGCTGTCGAGCCCGACGAGCGCATCGAGCTCGGCGAGCAGGCGATCGAGCTCGCTCTCGCCCGCCGGAGCGCGCGTCGGCTCGTCGACGCTCGCCTCCGCGGCCACGGGGCGCGAGGCGGGCGCGCCGTCCTGCACGTCGTCGTCGCGCTCGCCGTCCTGCAGCTGCTCGAGCTCGACGTCGGCCTCCGGCTCGACGCGCACGGGCGCCCCGGCGACGTCGACGATCCTCGTGCGACGCAGCGCGCCGCTCGTCGCGTCCTGCCAGACCACGCCGTGGCTGCAGCCGCGCACCGAGCCGCCGTCGACGACGAGCCGAGCCGTGTCGCGCGCCACCGCGCCCTCAGACCGCGCGTCGGCGATCCGCACGTTCGTGAGCGTGACGGATGCGTCGTCGGATGCCGTGACGCCGATGCCGCTGGGCCGTTCGATCGTCGAGTCGGCGAGCGTGAGGGACGACGAGCCCGCGACGACGATCGCGTCGTGGCCGGCGCCCAGCAGCTCGCATGCCTCGCCCGTGAGCCGCGCCTGCTCGATGAGGTGCAGCGCGTGCGTCGCACCGTCGACGATCCGCACGCCCGAGAGGTCGACGACGGCATCCGCCATGCCGACGACGCCCTGCGCGCCGAGTCGCTGCATCGTGACGCCGTCGAGCGACGCCGAGGCGCCGGTCGTGGCGAGCACCCCGATGCCCTCGCCGTCGGCGATGACCGTGCCCGTCGCGTCGAGGCTCGCGCCCCCCTCGACCGTGATCGCCGCGTTGGCGACGCGCGCGATCGTGCCGCGCGCGATCGTGAGCTGCGCGCCATCTGCGACGAGCAGCCCACCCTGGGCGGCGTCGACGACGGTGTCGGTGAGGTGCGCGGCGCTCGGCCCGCGCACGACGAGCGCCGTCGTGGCGATGTCGTGGAGCCTGCAGCCCGCGATCTCGGCGCTGCCGCCCTCGTAGACCAGCACGCCCGCCCCGGCGTCGTTCTCGACGCTCGAGTCGTGCATCGACAGCTGCGCCTCCGCCCGCACGACGAGCGCCACCTCCGTCGACGCCTCGATCGTGCAGTCGTCGAGCGCCAGCGCGCCCGCGGCGACGTCGACGGCGACGTCGCCGGCTGCGCTCGCGATCGTCACGCCCGAGATGCGCGCCTCGACTGCTGCGCTGCGCACAGCCGGCCCCGTGCTGCTCTCGATGCGCACCTCGCCGGCGTCGCCGACGCCGGAGAGCGCCACGGCCCGATCGATCGCGAGGGACTCCCGGTAGACGCCTGGGCGGATGGAGATGACGTCGCCGTCGTTCGCCGACGCGAGCGCCGACGCGATGGACTGGTGGCAGTCGGGGTTGTCGGCGGCGACCGTGAGCACGGCGCGCTCCTGCGCGATCAGTCGAGTGGCCATGTCGTGCCCTCCCAGGCGTCGGGGCGGATGGCGGCCGAGAGCCGTCGCCATGTCTCCGCGTCGATCGGCGCCGCAGGTCCCGCCGCGCGCAGGTGCGCGACGAGCTCGGGATCTGGCGCGATCCGGTGGTGATCGAGGTAGTAGGCCGCGGCGTCGCTCCAGATCCAGCGGCCGTCGGAGCGCAGGTCTGCGGGCACGACGGCGTCGAGGCCGCCGAGGTCGTCGCGCAGCGGCTGCGCGGCGTGCACGACGATCGAGCCCGAGCGCAGGAGCGCCAGCAGCGCGTCGCGCTCGCCCCGATCGACGATCACGGGGTGCTCGGGCGCGAACCAGGGCCTGCCGTCGCGGTGTCCGTCGAACACGCGAGCGACCCGCGGCGGCGCATGCCTGCGACGCGTCGAGAGGCGCTCCGCGACGCCGCGCAGCAGCGTGCGCAGGCGCTGCGAGCCGTGCTGGTCGGTCGGGCGCTCGTGCGTCATGCGATCCACCTCACGCCGCCAGCGGCAGGTCGCCGAACCACCGGTCGTCGGCATGCGCACCGAGCTCGCCGCGCGCCTCCGCCGCCGCCTGCAGCCTGGCCATCGCCTGCTCGGCGTCGGCGCCCTCCTCCGCGAGCAGCAGCCGCGGCACGGCACCCTCGGTGGTGCCGAGCACCTGCAGCCTCGCGCCAGCTGGCAGCACGATGTCGGCCGCCCCGGCCGAGCCGTCGAGCACGCGGTCGAGGCGACGCCCGCTCGTCGTCCAGATGAGGGCCTCCGAGGGCCCCGTCGCCGGGCCGTCGGTCGCTGCGGCGACGATCGGCGTGCGCAGGCGCAGCATCGTGCCCGGCGCGGGGTCGAGCGCCGCGGGGATGCCTCGCACGACGACCGACCTGGCCGTCGGCAGCATCGCCAGCCCCTCGGCGAGGCACGTGTGGAAGTCGAGGTCGTAGTCGCCATGCGGCTCGGTCGCGAAGACCCGCACGAGCGACAGCCCCGTGAGCATGGCGGACCGGTCGCTCGTGGCGACCCGCATGCCCGGCTGCTGTGCGAGCAGCTGCGCGACCGTGCGGCTCGCGACGTCGTAGCGCGAGCCGAGCGCCGTGCGCACCCGATGCCGCTGCTCGGCGGTCGAGCGCGCGTCGGCGGGGACGTCGATCGCCTGGTTGACGGGTCGGGGCGCGTCGAGGTGCGCAGCCCCGGCGACCTCGGTCGCATGGGCGTCGCCCTCCTGCGCCGCGCCCTGCGGCTCGGGACTCGCCGCGGCGGGCTGCGCAGCCGCCTCGTCGGCGCGTCCTTCGGCGACGTCTGCCCGAGCATCGCCGCGCTGCGCGGCCGCCGGCTCGCCGAGCGCGCCGGCTCGCGTCGCGCTCGCCTGCGACGACGGTGCGCTCGCGCCGCCCGCCCCGCCTGCGAGCAGTCGCGTCGCCGTCGATCCGCGGAGGGCTCGCGCGAGCGCATCGCTCGCCGTGGCGGAGGACGCCGTGGCGGGCTCGGCCTGTCGGCCGACCTCCGCGGCCGCGCCGGCAGCGGCGCGCGGCCGCGTCGGCGGCACCGCCGCCGCTGCCGCGGGCGCCGCGATCGCGTCGGGTGCGGGTGTCGGCGTCGGGGTCCGGGTCGCCTGCGGCGTCGGGGTCGCGGCGGCCGGCGGCCGCTCGTCGGTGGCTGCCACGGCAGCCTGTCGGGGCAGGGCGGCCGCGTACCAGGCCGCAGCCGCGTCGTCGGCGCTCGGCACGTTCGTGATCTGGGCGTCGCGTGCGCGACGGCTGGCTGCCCCGGCGCTCTCCTGCAGCGCCGCGGGTACGGCGTCTGCCCCGATGACGGCGTCGACGGTCGCCGAGGCGTCGCGCTCCCGCGGCGTCTCGAGGGAGGGGCGCGGCCCCGATCGCGTCGCGGCGACCTGCACGACGCCGATCGAGCGCGATGCCACGACCTCCGCCTGCACCCCCTCGACCGACTCGCCGGCCTCGCCGTCGCTCCCGTCCGCGGCGGCCTCGGCGACCTCCTGGCCTGCGTGCGCCGCGGCGTCGAGCGCAGCGGCGTCGATGGCGCCGCCCTCGATGAGACCGGCGGTGTCGCCGCTGGCATCGTCCGTCGCGGCGACGAGCCGACCGTCCGCGGTGATCGCGAGGGTCTCGGTGGGTGCCCAGTGCCCGGGGTGGGCGTCTCGCACCACACGTCGAGCCGCCGCATCGAGGGGGTGGATGGTCACGGCGCCGCGCTGCGCGAGTCGCGATCGCAACGGCTCGAGCAGCGCAGGCAGCCCAGCCGGGCGACGCGCGCCGTCGCAGTGCACGAAGATGCCCATCGAGTCGGCGGGCGCCACGAGCTCGCCCGCGTCGACGAGCGGCTGGTCCTCTGGCCGCACGACGAGCCCCGCGGCGACGACGTGCACGATCCAGCGATCGCCGGGCCGCCTCCTCGACCCGCGCGTCTCGCCCAGCAGATACGTCGCGGCGTCGACGGCGACGAGCCCAGGAGGCGACGCCCACCGCTCGAGCGTGACGGTGCCGTCGGGTGCGCAGACGCTCTCGATGGCGAGCGCGGCGAGCGGCACGGCGTCATCGCCGTCGATGCGCACGGGCTCGCCGTCGATCTCGACGCCGTGGGCGAGGCGGAGCGGCTGCCCGAGCGCTGCCGCGAGCGACTGCACGGTCTCGAGCGGCAGGCTCGCGCTGCCGAAGCCCGCCAGCACGATCGCCGATCGCGTCTCGTCGGGGAGCGAGCGCAGGACCGCGAGCAGTCGCTCCTCGCTCGGCGCGGGCTCGGAGGGGCTGCCCGCCACCACGAGCAGCTGCCGGTGCCGCACGGCGATGCCTGCGAGCCGCACGGCGTGCCGCTGCTCGGTGCCCGCGGTGATCCAGAGACCCGCCGGGATGTGGGCCGCCCCGTGCACCGTGCTGGGCAGCTGCGACTGCCACGCCGGCGCGGGGTAGCGCCGGCCCATGGGCACGCGAGCGCCGCGAGGGCTCTGGGTCACCCAGCCGTCGCCGCCGACGGAGAACAGGGTGCCTTCGCACCGGATGAAGCGGCCCTGCGGCGCGATGACCGAGACGCCCAGCGCCTGCGCCAGTCGCGTGCTCTCGGCCTCGTGTCCTTCACCACCGTCGTCGGCGAGTCCCGGCTCCGGCACGACGACCGCACCGTCGAGGTGCGGCAGCACGGCACCGACCACCGCTGCGTCCGCCCCTCGCAGCGCGTCGCGCAACGCGGGCGTGGCCGTCAGGTAGCGTGCGGCGCGCAGCGCAGGCAGCCCGTCGAGGAGCGCGGTCGCCTCCGCGTCGCCATCCTCGGCGACGACGATGCCGAAGCCCGTCCGTTCCACGGCGATCGACGTCACGGCGTCCCCTTCCCTCAGCACGACCACGCACGGTGGGGTTCGGGCGGTTCATCTCGAGCCCGGTCGCACCCAGGCGGAGCAGCCCATGCCGGTCGTCAGCTGCTGCGGCTCAGCGCGTCGTCGAAGAACGACTGGGCGTCGAAGGTCGTCTCGCCGCCGGTCTCCGTGCCATCGGGCAGCAGGACGGCGTCCTCGAGCTCGTCCTCCTCCTCGGGCACGTAGCCCGCCGTGGGCGCCTTGGGGATCCATGTCGTGCTCGCCGACGGGCCGGGCGACGCGGCGGGCGTCTGCTCCGCCTGCGCCCCGCGCGCCATCTGCGCCTCGTGCTCCCCGAGCGCCCGCGTCGCATCTCGCGCCGACGTCGATCCCTCGCCCGCGTCGCGCTCCGCTGCGGCCTGCTCGGGCTCGACCAGCGCGACATGCTCGCCCGACGACTCCTGCACCGCCGCGAGTCCGCGCGCGGCACCGTCGCCCGAGCCGAGGGCCCCCTCTGCGGGCGGGAGGGTCGTCACCGGGCTCTGCGGCGCGACGGCGCGGGATCCGGATGCCTCCTGCGACGGCGCGGCCGTCGATCGTCGCTCGGCCGCTCGTCGTGCCGCGAGCTGCTCCACCTCGTCCCTGCGGGCCTTGCGCAGCGCGGCCTCCCGGCTCCTCGTCTGCTCCTGCTCCTCCTGCTGCTGCCGCTCGGCGGCCGCGCGCTTCGCCTCCTCGGCCCTCTCGCGCTCCCGCTGCTCCTGCCGCTCGAGCACCTCGCGTTCGCGCTGCTCCTCCTGCGCACGCTCCGTCTCGTCGCGCTCCGCCTGCGCACGATCCGCCGTGCGCTGCCGCTCGCGCCCGGTGCGCTCCTGCTCCGCCGTCTGCGCCAGCTGCTGCGCCGATGCGTCGCGCTGCTCCTCCCCCGCACGCTCCGTCTCGTCGCGCTCCGCCTGCGCACGATCGGCCGTGCGCTGCCGCTCGCGCTCGACGCGCCGCTGCTGGGCCGTCTGCGCCTGCGCTCGCGCCGACGCGTCGTCGCGCTGCTCCGCCTCGCGCGCTGCCTCGTCGGTACGCGCCTGCGCACGCTCCGACGTCCGCTGCCGCTCCCGACGGGCCCTGTCCTGCTCCTCGCGCTCCGCGCGCTCCCGTGCCGCACCATCGGCTCGCTCCTGCGCCGCACGCGCCGCCTCGTCGCTGCGCGCCTGCGCACGCTCCGTCGCCCGCTGCTCCTCGCGTGCGACCCGCAGCCGCTCCGCACCCTGCGCGCGCTCGCGCGCCGCCTCGTCGGCCAGCTGCTCCTCGGCACTCGCGACGTCGTCGGCGTGCGCCTGCGCACGCGCCGACGCCCGGCGCTGAGCGCCCACGCGATCCGTCTCGGCACGCTGCTGCGCCGCCGCCTCCTCCGATGCACGCTCCGCCTCGTCGCGCTGCGCCTGCGCACGATCCGTCGCGCGCTGCTGCTCCCGCGCGACCCGCTGCTGCTCCTCCTGCTGCGCCAGGTCCCTCGCCGCGGCGTCGTCGCGCTGCTGCTGCTCGCGCACCGCCTCGTCGCCCTGCACCCGCGCACGATCCAGCTCCCGCTGCTCCGCGCGCGCCGCACGTGCCTGCGCGATGGGATCCTCAGCCGCGACCGGCTCCCCGACCGCCGAGAGGTTGGCGTCACCGGTCTCCGCTCCCTCGGACGCGACCGTCTCGCCGACCTCGGCACCGGCGACGTCGCCCTCCGCCGATCCCTCGGACGTGACCGGCTCCCCCGTGTCGCGCTCCTGGCGCTCGCGCTCGTCACGATCGGCCCGCTCCTGCTCGAGTCGTGCCTCCTCGTCGGCCTGCGCCTGCGCACGCTCCGTCGCGCGCTGCTCCTCCCGCGCGACCCGCAGCCGCTCCGCACCCTGCGCGCGCTCGCGCGCCGCCTCGTCGACCCGCTGCTCCTCGCCACGCGCGACCTCGTCGGCGCGCGCCTGCGCACGCGCCGACGCCCGGCGCTCGGCGCCCACGCGATCCGTCTCGGCACGCTGCTGCGCCGCCGCCTCCTCCGATGCACGCTTCGCCTCGTCGCGCTGCGCCTGCGCACGATCCGTCGCGCGCTGCTGCTCCCGCGCGACCCGCTGCTGCTCCTCGCTCCTCGCCAGCGCTCCCGCCACGGCATCGGCCTCCCGCTGCTGCTCGCGCGCCGCCTGGTCGCTGCGCGCCTGCGCACGATCGAGCTCCCGCTGGTCATCCCGCGCGACGCGCTCCCGCTCCGCACGGTCCGCGTCGCGGCGCTGCTGGGCATCTGCTCGCTCGTGCTGCCCGCGCGCCGCCTCATCGCGCCTCGCCTGCGCACGATCCCTCTCGCGCTGCTCGGCCCGCTGCGCCCGCTCGTGCTGCTCGTCGCTCGCACGCTCCCGTGCCGACGCGTCGTCGCCCTCCTGCTGCTCGCGCGCCGCCTCGTCGCGCTCCGCCTGCGCGCGATCCGCATCCCGCAGACGCTCCCGCTCGGCGCGCTCCCGCTCCGCTCGGTCGGCGTCGCGGCGCTGCCTGCGGTCCTCGCCCTCCTCCGCCGCACGCGTCGTCTCGTCGCGCTGCGCCTGCCCGCGATCGTCCGCGCGCCGCTGCGCCCGCTCAACCCGCTCCCGCGCCTCGTCCCTCGCCAGCTCCCGCGCCGACGCATCGACCTGCTCCTGGCTCGCACGTGCCGCCTCGTCGCGCTGCGCCTGCGCACGCGCCGACGACCGCTCCGCGGCGGCGCGCTGCCGTTCGACCTCCGCGTCCGGCATCGACAGGCCCAGCGCAGCCAGCTGCTGCTCCCACACCTGCAGCACGATCGGCACGTCGACCTCGTTCGCCTGTCGCGGCCCTCCCCTGCTCACGATGGTGGTGGTGCCGGCCTGCACCCGCAGACGCAGCGTGGCATCGACGATCGCCGACCTCCCCGTGTGCGTGTACGTCTCGGAGGTCTTGACGTCGACACCCTGCGTAGCGCTCTGGTTCGAGGCGACCGAGTACGAGGGGACGAAGCCGCCCACCACCACGCCGGGCTCGGTCACGCCCACCGCCGTCATCGGCGTCGACAGGCCCTTCTCGTCGGCGCGCTTCTGCCCGGCGGTCACGCCGCTGGAGAGGTCGACGGTGTGCTTCAGCGTGACCTTGGGCGCGGGACTGCCCACGCGCACCCTCGGCTCGACGAGAGCGCCGGAGATCGACAGCTCGGCGAGCACGTCGCGCAGGACGCCCCCGCGCGCGATGAGGGAGTCGGGATCGAGCTGCGCACCGGAGACGATCGTCGGGATCGCGTTGAAGAGCATGCCATTCGACAGCAGGGTCTCGATCGCATCCGCGTACGCGTCGCCCTCGCGCGCGGCACCCATCGTGCCGAGCTGCAGCATCGCATGGTCTCGCACCGCCTGGATCGCCGCGGGATCCCAGGTCACCGGACGCCAGGCGCCCACGGCGGGCAGCTGGAACCTCGTCGCGTTCGCATCGGCGTCGGCATCGGCGTCCGGGCTCGGCGCGACCCGCGCGGGACGGACGGGCGCCAGCTCCGGCGAGTCCTGGGGTGCGATGAAGTCGAGGTACCCCTCGGACTCGAAGCGGCCGACGCTGCGGTGATCGCCTCCGCTGAGCGCGCGCGGGACGAACGGATCGACCACGGGGCCGAGCACGCCGTGCACCTGCACGTCCAGCGTGAACGTCGCGGGCACGCGATGCTGCTCGAGCTGAGAGAACTCCACGGTCGACGACACCTTGGACGGACCGGGCCGCGTCGTGCTCGACTCCGTGGTGCGGTCGAAGATCCCGCGATCGAACTGCCCGCCTGCCTCACCGCCGACGTCGTCGACGCCCTGCGCACGATGGAAGTACCCGGCCCTGGCGAAGGCCCCCAGCGTCCACTGCCGCGACCTCGACGTCTTGCCCGACGCGCCGCTGCTGCGCTCCGTCGACAGCGTCTCGCCCCGCAGCGTGGTCGTCGACGGCACGACGTGCGCCGCGCTCGCCCTGCCCTTGCCCTTGCCCTTGGCATCCGAGGCCTCTGGTGCGGGGGTGACCGTCAGATCGATCGTCACGCTGCGCTGCCGGAACGCGCCGGCGTGCAGCGGCACCGTGACCCGCTTCGGCCGAACGGCGGCCTCGCGCAGCGCCAGCGAGCCCTCGGTCGGCGTGGTCAGCGCACGAACCTCGCCCAGCACCGTCTCGCGGCTCTGCTCGTCGAGGCCCGCTGCCTCCAGGCGCTCCTCGATCGCGGCGAGGTCGACGGGCACGACGCCTCCCGACACGACCGCATCCGAGTCGCGCACGAACTGCGTACGGGCCGCCGCGGGTGCAGGCTTCGCACCGCTCGCATCCGCATCCGGCGTCGAGGCCGGGCGCGGTGCGACCTCCGAGATCTCGGAACGCTCGCCGAGGTCGCCCTGGTCGGTCGTCGCGAACGGTGCCAGCTCGGGCGGCAGCGGCACCTCGTGCTTCTGCAGCAGGGCCACAGCCTCGTGCACCGGCATCTCGACGTCGACGGACGCCGGCTCGTACCTGGCGAAGGTCGGGTTCGCGAACCCCGTCCTCCATCGCCAGCCTCGCAGCTCCATCGATGGCGTGTAGGTGCGCTCGGAGTCGAAGCGCAGCACTGCGGTCGTGCCCTTCCTGCCGCGTTCGTTCGTCGTGCCCGCCACGCGCTCCTGCTCCGCCGAGCCGCTCCACGTGCGGGCGCCCTTGACGCCTCCGTGGACGAGCGCGTTGTGCTCGGCGCCCGGCGGGGTCGCACGCAGCAGACCGTCGCCTCCCACGTTGATGCTCCAGTCCTTCGTCGTGCCGACGGAGCGATCGCCGCCGTCGCCCCGCGTGAGCCTCCGGTCGGCTCGGGTCGAGACGAAGGTGGGGTTGGCGAAGCGCTGCTCGACGGCCAACGAGCCTCGCAGGTCGCGGATCGTGCCCGGCAGCTGCATGGCACCGGTCTTCGTCGCGCGCCCGTGCAGCCCGGCGTGCGCGACGGAGCGCAGCCCCCCGTACGAGGCCAGCGTCTGCGTGGTGGCCCCGGGGACCGTGCCGGGCTTGGTGAGCGGCGAGAGCGTGAGGACGAGACCGTCGAGAGCCGTGAACGGCCGCTCCCCCCAGCTCGAGTGATTGCCGCTGCCCCTGAGCGACCGGTGCGGATGCGCGCTGCCCAGCGCAGCGTCGGCGTGCTTCGACAGCGAGGCCTCGATGAGCTCGCTGTGCGCCTGCTGCCCCGCGATGCGCTCGATCTTCGCGAAGGCGCCGAAGTCGGCAGGGTCGATCGCCGGGAAGCCCTCTCGGCGTCCTCCGATGACGGTGCTCGCGACCTGCCCGCCAGCTGGCTCGACGTCGATCTGCGGCCTGCGCACCATCACGCCGTCGATCTCCACGACCGTCGGGGCATCGTGGCGCTCGGGATCGGCGCCCGAGGTCTCGAGGCGCTGCCTGTCGGCCGCGGGTCCGCTGCCGAGCATCCGGCCCCCGAAGAGCACGACCTGCAGGACGTTCGCATCCTTCGTCGACTCGTGCATCAGCGTGAGCCGCGTCGTCGCTGCATGGAGGCTCACGTCGGACTTCCCCGCCGCCGAGCGGTCGTCCTGCGTCGAGCGCGCGCTGCTGAGCTTCGTGGAGCGCTTGTAGCCGGTGACGACCTGGAGCACGCCGGAGCCCAACGTGCGGTTGCCGGCCGCGATGATCAGCTGCCCACCGAGCGTCAGCCCCACCCCCGCCTTCGTGCTCTTCGACATCTCCCGCTTCCCCGCGAGCGACTCCTTCTGCGTGGTCTCGCCGCCCTTCGCCGTGGAGTCGGCCGATCCGAGATCGATGTCGGCCGTCATCGTGACGCGATGCGTGCGACCCCCCTCCTGCCACTCGGCCGTGAGGCTGCCTGCGGCCGCGTCCTCCATGCCCAGCGTGCCGCGCGCCTCGGCGAAGCGCGCAGCGACCGCCGCCGTGCCCGCGTCGGAGAGCCCCAGGCGCTCGGCGATCGTCAGATGGATGTCGGTGGGCACCGAGACGACGGCATCGCGCGACGGGTCGAAGGCGCCCTCCTCGCGCAGGGGGCCGAGCGGTGCCGCGGCCCGGCCGCTCGCCAGCACCTCCGCGGGCATCCAGAGGCCACGGTTCGCGGCGTCGACGATCGGCAGCGAGAACGTGGACTGCACCTCGACGCGCTGCGGTGCGCCGCGGCCATCCGCGATCTCGACGGTGCGGGTCAACGCGTACACCGCGACGAGGTCCTCGTCGCTGCGCGACGCCGATCGCTTCTGCTCGGTCGAGCCGCCGACCTGATCGGTCGTCGACAGCGTGAGGCCTCCACCGCCGCGCACGACGCTCGTCGTGCCGCCGCGCGAGCCGGCCGTGACGCTCGCGTCACCGCTCTCCGACCAACCCTCGGTGACGGCGAACTCCTGCGTGAGCTTCGACGAGCCCTGCACGGTGCCGAGGTACCTCGCCTTCGGCGCGTCGGTGCTCGCGGTGAAGGTCATGGAGTCGCCCTGCTCGCGCCGGTCCGCGGGCGCGAGCAGGGCCTTCGTGAGCGCGTCGACGTCGCGCTGCGTCCGCGGCCGCAGGTCGCCGTGCGTCAGCTGCGTGACGCGTCGCGGCTCGATGTGCCGGAGTCGGACCTGTCCCGGGGTGGCCGCCCTCGGCAGCGAGGTGCCGTCCTGCGCGTCCGCGGTCGCGATGCTCGTGACGTCGGGCATCGACAGCCGCACGTCGACATCGACGGGCGTGGTCACGTCGCCCGACGTCAGGACGAGCCGGAGGCTCGCGGCGGCGGGCTCCGTCTCGACCTTCGGAGCGATCGCCTCGCTCGACGACTCCTTGACCGCGAGGTCCCGCGTCGTCGAGCTGGCGACCGTGCCGCTGAGGGCGGGGAGCAGGGGCGGGCTGCCAGGCAGCGGGAGCGCGATCGCCATGCTGATCGCAGCCTGAGCCTCGACCTTCGTGGTGGCGCTCGTCGACGTCTTGCTCGACCTCGACACGGCCTCCGTGCGGCCGTACACGTCACGGGCGATCGCATCGGGGTCGGCCTTGGCGTCCGGATCGCCCTTCGACGTGCCAGCCGCCTCGGCGCCCTGCGCCTCCGTGCCGCGTTCGCGCGCGGGCGTCGCGCCGCCGAGGGTCGCCGGCGCCTGCCTCGGCGGCACGGTCAGACGATCCCAGGCGACGGACGCCGTCGCGTCGCCGACCGTGATGGACCCCGCGCCGAGCACGGCGCGCCACGCCCTGGCGACCTCCGCCGGCGTCGATGCGTCGTGCAGCTCGAGCGCGTCGTCGACCCGCCTCGGCTCGACCCCGAGGTGCGCGGCGACCTGCGCGCGCAGCGCGTCGTGGCGATCGATCCCGGTGATCGGCACGGGCTGGTGCTGCAGCAGCGTCTGCCAGGGGTGGGGATGCTGCGCTCGAGCGGCACGGTCGCCGAGCTCGATCGACGCGCGCGGCTCGGGCGCACGCGACTCGGACGGTCGTGCCGACCGCCGCATCGCCGAACGCGCCGCCTGCACCCACGACGCGGGTCCACGCGATGGGCGCGCGGGCGCCGGAGGCGTCGCGCGCTCGAAGAGGCGTCGCTCGGTGGGCAGCGGCCGGGGGGACGCCGTGCCTGCCGTCGCCGCCGCCTGCACGACGGCCTCGGGGCGCGAGCCGCCGGCGGGGCTGCCCGATGCCGAGGCGACCTGCGGCTGGGGCTGCGGCTGGGGCTGCGGCTTCGGTGCCTGGGCCGACGTCGTCGATGGCGGCAGCGCGCCGTGAGGAGTCGGGCTGAAGTCCGCGCGCTGCGGCGTGGCATCGCGCCAGGTCGCGTGGATGTGCGCGAGGTCGACCTCGGTCAGGTGAGGCGGGGCATCCGTCGTGTCGTCTCCGCGGCGCGGCAGGTCGCGCACGCCGTCGCCCATGACGCCCGCTCGCTGCTGCGTGCGGAGCAGGTGGTGGCCGGCGCGATAGCCCTCGCGTGCTCCGACGAAGTGCATGACCTCGTGCACGAGCAGCGGCGCATCCCTCGGGTCGGCCGACCACGTGCGCTGGTCGACGTCGCCCTCCGGTCGCACGGTCACGCGCACGCGGTCGCTCGGCGGCGCATCGCTCGACACGAACGTGGGGTCGATGCGGACGTGCATGGCGTGCCCGTCGCCGAGGACGAACCGCCCGTTGACGAAGGCGTCGAGGTGCGCCTGCACGTGATCGGTCACGTCGCGGAGCCCCGCAGGCGAGACGGCGTCGCCGTCGGTGGTGATCTCGACCGGCACCTCGAACAGGCGGATCTGCTCGCCGTCGACCGTGAGGTCGCGCGACACGTAGTCGACCACGGCGATCTCGCCGCGGATGTCGAGGCCGGGACCGTCGGAGCGCACGGGCGTGAACGACTCGGTGCGCAGCTGCTTGGGTGCGGCCTGATCGTAGGCGGCCTGCCACGCGGGCGTCGGCGTCGCAGCGGCCGCGTCGCGCGGCGAGACGTCGTCGGCGTCGACGGTCGTGATGCTCGACGCGTCCGTATCGGTGTCGGTGTCCGTGTCGCTGTCGGTGTCCGTGTCCGTGTCCGTGTCGCTGACGCTGTCCGTGTCCGTGTCCGTGTCGGTGTCCGTCTCGGTGTCGGTGTCGGTGTCCGTGTCGGTGTCGGCGTCCGTGTCCGTGTTCGTGTCGGTGTCCGTCTCGGTATCCGTCTCGGTGTCCGTGTCGGTATCCGTGTCCGTGTCCGTGTCGGTGTCGGTGTCGGTGTCGCTGACGCTGACGCTGTCCGTGTCGGCGTCGGCGTCGGCGTCCGTGCCCGTGTCGGTGTCGGTGTCGGTGTCGCTGACGCTGACGCTGACGCTGTCGGTGTCGGTGTCCGTGTCCGTGTCCGTGTCCGTGTCCGTGTCGGTGTCGCTGTCGATGTCCGTGTCGGTGTCCGTGTCGGTGTCGGTGTCGCTGTCGATGTCCGTGTCGGTGTCGCTGTCGATGTCCGTGTCGGTGTCCGTGTCGGTGACGCTGTCGATGTCCGTGTCGGTGTCGGTGTCCGTGTCCGTGTCGCTGACGCTGTCGAGGTCCGTGTCGGTGTCGGTGTCCGTGTCGGTCGAGCCGTCACCGTCGGCAGCGACGTCGGACGGCACCGCATCCGGCGCGGGCGACGTCGCCGTCCGATCTGCCAGCGCACTCGCGTCCTGCTGCGACGGGGCGTCGGCGACGCCCGGATCCGGCGTCGGCGAGGAGATGGCGTCGCCCTCGCTGGGCGCGGGCTGCTGCGATGGGTCGGCCTGCTGACCGGGAGTCGAGGTCGGGTTCGTCGTCGGCGTCGGCGTCGGGCTCGTCGTGGCTGCCTGGCTCGGCGGGGTGCTCGTGGGCGCGGGGCTCGGCTGCTGACCGTCCTGCTGCGACGCATCGGCGTCGGGGGTCGCCTGCGCATCGGGGTTCGCCTGCGCATCGGGGTTCGCCTGCGCATCGGGGTTCGCCTGCGCATCGGGGTTCGCCTGCGCATCGGGGTTCCTCGGCGCGTCGGAGGGCGTCTGGTCGGGGTCGGCTTGGCCGTCGACGGTGGTCGAGGCGTGGGGATCGGGCGTCGACCCCGAGTCGGCGATGGGACCCTGGTCGGCGGTCGCCCCTTGCTCGGCGGTCGACCGTTGCTCGGCGGTCGACCCTTGCTCGGCGGTCGGAGCCTGCTCGGCGGTCGCGCCCTGGTCGGTCGTCGTGTCCTGACCGGTCGTCGAGTCCTGCGGCGAGGTCGCGTCGGGGCCGGAGGTCGAGTCGACGGCGGGCGATCCCGGGTTCGTCGACGATGCGACGTTCGGCGAGCCGTCGACGTTCGGCGAGCCGCCGGTGCTCGACGCCGAGGCCGGGTTCGACGCGAGGTCCGCGTCGGACGATGCCCCCGGGTTCGCGACGGGGTTCGACGTCGAGGTCGACGCTGGCGAGTCCGGGGTCGAGGAGCTGCCGTTCGAGGGGCCCGGGGTGCTCGCGTCGGACGACGAGCCCGGTACGGCCTGCTGCCCCTGGGCCGACGCGCCGGCATCGCTGGGCGTCCCGTCGCTCGTCGAGGAGGCGGTGGCCGGCGACTCGGCGGCCGGCCGGCGGCCGAGCGGGTCGGGTGCGGTCGTCGCGCCGTCGACGAGCGACCCCGCGTCGCTCGTCGCACCCTCGCCACCGCCCTGCTCGCCACCAGCGCCCTGCTGCGAGCCACCTCGCGTGCCCTGCGACGCGCCCGTGCCGTTGCCGGATCCCGAACCGCTCGCCGATCCCGATGCGCTCCCCGCACCGACACCCGGGCCCGCGCCGAGGACCGGGTCGGCACCGAGTCCGGGTCCCGCACCGGCGTCCGCGCCGGGGGTCCGGCCCGCGCCCGGGTCCGAGGGCGTGCCCCCGTCGTCGTCGCCACCCTGACCGTTCGACGAGTCCGGGCGGTCGAACGCGCCGCCGATGTGGTGGCCGGCCGCGGTGCCGAGCCCCGTGCCGATGCTCGACGACGCCGCCGAGAGGATGCCGCCGACGCCCACCTGGAATCCCTCGCCCTGGATGGCGCTGTACGTGCCCTCGGTCATGACCTCGACGAACGCCTCGCCGGCGAAGTCCGTCGCGATGTCCTGCGCCGTCGCCTTCCAGCCGTGGGCGGCAGGCGGGGCGCCGCCGGAAGGCGTCGTGCTCGGCAGATCGGCGTCGCCGGAGCCCGGGCGAGCCGGGCCGGAGCCGTTCGTGCCATCGCCCGACGTGCGGCTCGGACCTGCCGGCCCATCGCCCCTGCTGGGCGGACCGCCCGGGCCGCCCGGCCCGTCTCCGCCTCCGCGGGGTGATCCGCCCGGCCCTGCAGGCCCCCCGCCATCCGCGGCACCCATGCCACCACCGGTCGCGCCATCGCCGGCAGGCTTGCCGCCACCGGTCGCCGCACCGTCGCCGATCCCCCCGCC